>NZ_JBMDKG010000051.1:0-59464 GCF_057809595.1 Variovorax sp. FG153 | reverse complement strand
GAAGGCGGGGGACATTCGCGGAGGGAAGTACCCGCTGTCCTGTGCACGCGCCCCGAACAAAAGCCTCAAGACCAACAACAAGAGGCCTGAAAGTGGAAAGCCCCCCCAAGAGACACACCCTGCGCGTGACCCCACCGCAGCTCAAAGAACTGCGCCTGCTGAAGATCGCGGTCATCCACCCCGACGACAGCGACGGCCGTCAGCTCACCCAGCAGCTGCAGCGCATCGGCTGCCAGGTGCAGGCCTTCTGGCCGCCGGTGCAGGCACTGCCCGAGGGCATCGACGTGGCTTTCATGGCGGTACAGCCCGACTTCATCAACCTGCGCTTCGAGTGGACCAAGAGCGAGGACGCGCCGGCCATCATCGCCGTCGTGACCTACGAGAACCCGACCATCGTCGAGGCCGTGCTCGAGATCGGCGCCAAGGCCGTGCTGCCCTCGCCGGTGCGCTCCTTCGGACTGTTGTCGGCGCTGGTGGTGGCGCGCGAGGCGCACAAGCAGAACCGCTCGCTCGCGCGGCGCCTGCGCAAGACCGAGGCCAAGCTGCTGGGCGTGCGGCAACTCGCGGAGGCCAAGGCGATTCTCATGAAGACGCATGGCGTGTCGGAGGGCCAGGCCTACGACCTGATCCGCGAGCAGGCGATGAGCAAGCGCGCCACCATGGAAGAGATCGCGGCCGCCATCGTCAACGCCAACGAGATCCTCTCGCTCGGCGCGCGCAAGCCCGAGGCGTCGTAAAGCCTCTCAGGTCTGGCGGAACCCCGCCAGCACCTCGAGCACCCGCAGCGTGGCGCCGTCGAGCAGCGCGCGCGGCCGGTGCGCGATGCCCAGGCGGCGCGTGAGCTTTGGCACGATCGGCAGGACCTGCAGGCGCTCGCCGAGCGCCGCGTCGGTCGTCGGCTGCAGCGGCAGCAGCGCGGCGCCATAGCCGGCCGCCACCAGGCTGCGGATGGCCGCGTCGTAGTTGAGCTCGATGCGCGCGCGCGGCGCGAAGCCCGCGGCCGCGAACCACTCCATCGTGAGCCGGTACATGTGGGTGGTCGCGTCGTTGAAGATCAGCGGCTGCCCGGCCAGCCAGGCCGGCGTGACGCGCCTGGGCGCCTTCGTGCGCTGCGGCACGAAGGCCATCATCGGCTGCGTGCGCCAGGGCGTGAACACCAGGTCGCGCAGCGGCGGCTGCGGCAGTGCCACCAGGCCGATGTCGAGCGTGCCCGCGGCCAGCCGCGCCAGCGCCTCGCCCGAGCCGAGGATCGCCACCTCGACGTCGATGCCCGCGTCCTGCGCGCCCAGCGCCTCGAGGACCTGCGGCAGCAGGTCGACCACCACGCCGGTCGATGTGCCCAGCCGCACGCGGCCGCTGCGGCCCTCGGCCTGCCGCTTGACCGCGTCGAGCGCATCGTCGGTGTCGCGCAGCAGCTTGCGCCCGCGCTCCACCAGCGCCGCGCCGGCCGCCGTGGGCGTGATGCCGCGCGCGCCGCGCACCACCAGCTTGGCATCGAGCCGCGACTCGAGTTCGGAGACATGCAGGCTGACCGTGGGCTGCGCGAGGTGCAACGCCTGCGCCGCGGCCGAGAAGCTGCCGAGGTCGGCGATCGCGATCAGGGTGCGCAGCTGGTCGAGGTTGAGGTGGCGCATGGGCGTCGAATCAGAAAAGCTGATGAGAAGTCTCAGAAATCTCAACTTCCACAATAGCACGGCGACGCCGAAGATGAGCGCACCGACACCGCAACCCCCAGGAGCCCATCGTGAAGACCGCATCGTCCCCGAGCTTTCGCCAACGCCTTCTGCATGCCCTGCGCGGCTGGCGCCGGCACGCGGCGAATCGCCGCCGGGCCCGTGCCGATGCGTGCCAGCTCGCCGGCATGAGCGAGCACGACCTGCGCGACCTCGGCGTCGGCCGCAGCGAGCTGCCGGGGCTGATGCAGCCCGCGCCCTCGCACTGCGAGCACGGCCACCGCGCAAGCTGAAGGAAGCGCGCCCCGGCCCTTGCCGCGGCCTCGATTTGAGGTCCAATGCGGGGCGTGCCAAGTCCCGCTTCCGTTTCATCCCCGCTCGTCGTCGAGCTCACTTCCCCGCAGTCGGTCGACGGCCGGCGCGCGGCCTTCCAGTCGCTGTGGCTGCTGGTGCGCATGCGCCATGCGCACGACAGCCAGACCCCGATGGTGCGGCTGGCCGACCTGCGCGGCGAGGTGTCGGACGCGAGCACGCTGCGCATGGTCGTGAGCCGTGCCTTCCGCGACTTCAAGGCCTGGGGCATCGAGGTCGGCTGGGGCGAGGACAGCACGCGCGAGCCGCGCTTCCTCAACGCCGAGCGGCGCAGCCAGGGACCGTTCTGGCTGCCGCCGGCCGAGGCGCGGCGCGTGCGCTGCGAGGTCGAGGGGCGCGCCGCGAGCGCGGCCGAGATCGCCTCGTTCCTCGGCCTGCGCGCACGCACGGGCGCTTCGGGCGGCGCCTCGGCGCCGCCCGAGGCGGTGCACCTGCAGGACGCGGCCTTCTGGAAACAGCTCGTGTCCGCGCAGCGGGCCGCGCGCCAGGGCCGGCTGATGACGCCGGTGGCCACCGGTGCCGGCGATGGCGCCGGCCAGCCGAGCGCGCTCGAGTCGATACGGCTCGCGGGCACGCTCGCGGCCAGCGGCTTCCAGCGCGCGCTGGTCACCCTCAACGAGGCCATGCTGTGGCGCCGCCTCGGCGACAACGAACAGGCGCGTCGCCAGCTCGAGGTGCTCAAGAAGCAGCGCCTCGCGCACCACGTGGCGGGCAACGACTACCTCGGCGCGATGGAATGCATCGTCTCGGCCTGGTGCGCCTACACCGCGCGCGACCTGCCGCTGGCGCAGTCGCTGCTCGGCGGCATGGCCGACGACCCGGCGCGCAGCGTGGTGCTGCGCCACCATCCCGACGTGCGCTTCGAATGGTGCAACCTGTGGGCACTCGGTTGCCGCTCGCGCGCGCTGGCGCTAGCGGCCGAGGATGCGCCGGCCGCCCGCCTGCTCGCCGAGGAATCGCTGCGCCGCTTCGGCGACGCGCTGACCGCGGCCTTCGAGTCGCACTCCTTCGATGCCGCCCAGCACGTGGCGGCCAACCTCGGCATGGCGGTGTGGCTGTTCGACCGCGTGGGCCTCGCGCTGCCCGCGCTCCCCTCGGCGCCGGCGGCCGGCCCGAAGCGGCGCGGCGATGCCTCGGCAGCGTCCGACACCACGCGCCATGCCGTGCAGTGGATCGCCTTCAGCGAATGGCTGTGCGGCCAGGCCGACGGCCAGGGCCGCTCGGCCTGGAACGCGATCTACCTGATGCGCATCGCGCGCGGCCACTGCGGCGCCGAGCCCCGGCCCACGCTCGCGCAGTTCCGCGCCCAGGCACCGCTCGACCCGGCCGCGATCTCGGCGCTGGCCGGTCCGCTCGCCGATGCCTTCGACGCCACGCACTGGCCCGCGCGCTGGGTCGAGGTGGCGCAGGCACGGCTGGCCGACCACCAGGCCGGCCGGCGCCGCTACCCGGGCCTGCAGCATTGCAGCCTGCTGTTCGAGCATGCGTGGTACGCGGCCCATGCGGGCGACCTGAAGGCGGCCGAGCGCTCGCTGGCCACCTTGCGCGAAGCGCTGCCGCAGCTGGTGCCCAGCGACCGCGCCTACTTCGCCGAGTCGTGGAACGACGGCCTGCCCGCCGAACTGGTGCTCGAGGCGAAGCCCCCGCGACGGCCGGCGGCGCGGCCGAGGAAGGCCGCGCGCTGAAGCGGCCTCAGCCGCGCGCCGCGATGCAGTCGATCTCGATGTCGAAGGGCCCGAACCAGGCCGGCACGCAGACGAAGATGCGCGCGGGCGGCGACTCGGGAAAGTAGCGCGCATAGACCGCGTTGACCGCGGCGAACTTCTCCGCCGAGGTGCAGTACACGTTGCACTTGAGCGCATTCGCGAGCGACGAGCCCGCCGTCTCCAGGCACAGCTTCAGCTGTTCGAGCACCAGCTCGGCCTGCCGCTCGACCGAGGCGCCGACAGCCACCTGCCCGGTCTCGGGATCGAAGGGCGGCAGGCCCGAGACATAGACGGTGTCGCCATGGCGCGTGACGATGGAGGCCGGTGCCTTCCAGCGATCGAGCCAGGTGGAGAGGGGTTCGACACGGATGACTTCGCGCGCGGGCATGGGGGTCCTTCTGTTGCGGTGGATGACGATGGCCGCGATGGTGCGGCCTTCGTCCCCCGCACGCTTCGTCCCGCGACGAAGCGTTCAGCCGCCCGTGCCCATGCCCAGTGCCAGCCGCACGCGCTCGCGCAGCACCGGCAGCACCTCGCTCTCGAACCACGGATGGCGCTGCTGCCAGCCGGTGTTGCGCGGCGAGGGATGCGGCAGCGGGATGACGCGCGGCGCGAATTCCGCGAAGGCGCGCACGGTCTCGGTCACGCCGTCGCGCGCCCGGCTGCCCAGGTGGCGGCGCTGCGCGTACTGGCCGATCAGCAGCGTGAGCTCGACGCGCGGCATCTGCGCCAGCAGCCGCTCGTGCCACAGCGGCGCGCACTCCTTGCGCGGCGGCAGGTCGCCGCTGGTGCCGCGGCCCGGGTAGCAGAAGCCCATGGGCACGAGCGCGATGCGCGAGGCGTCGTAGAACAGTTCGCGCTCCACGCCGAGCCAGCGCCGCAGCTGGTCGCCGCTGCGGTCGTCCCAGGGCACGCCCGTGCGGTGCACCGTCATGCTCGGGGCCTGGCCGACGATCAGCAGCCGCGCCTGCGCGCCGGCCTGCACCACCGGGCGCGGGCCCAGCGGCAGATGCACCTCGCAGACGCGGCAGGCGCGGATCTCGGCGAGCAGCGGCTCCACGCGCTTCAGCGGCCGAAGGGCTTGAAGAAGGCGTTGAGCTCGGCCCCGGGCGCGGCGTCGGCGAAGCCGTCGAAGCGCCCCTCGTCGACCAGCGTGCGCGCGGCGCGGATGAATCCGCCCCAGGCCGCGCGCGCCATCGCGCCGCCCACACTGACGCGGCGCACGCCGAGCGCCTCGATGTCCTTCATCGTGAGTTCGCTGGTCGCGCCGACCAGCAGGTTCACCGGCTTGGGCGCGACCGCCGCGACCACGGCCGCGATCTGCTCGCGCGTCTTGATGCCGGGCGCATAGAGGCAGTCGGCGCCGGCCTCGGCATAGGCCCTGAGGCGCGCGATCGCGTCGTCGAGGTCGGGCCGGCCGGCGAAGAAGTTCTCGGCGCGACCGATCAGCAGCGTGTCGCCGCCCGCCGCATCGATGGCGCCGCGCGCGGCGCGCATGCGCTCGACCGCGACCTCGATGGGGAACAGCGGCGCATCGGCGTTGCCGGTCGAGTCCTCGATCGACAGGCCGGCCACGCCGGTCTCGACCGCGAGCCGCACGCTCCGGGCCACGGCCTGCGGATCGGCGCCGAAGCCGTTCTCGAAGTCGGCATTGACCGGCAGCGAGGTCGCGGCCACCAGTTCGCGCAGGTGCGCGAGCACCGCGTCGCGCGCGATGGCGCCGTCGGCCTGGCCGTGCGACCAGGCGAAGCCCGAGCTGGTGGTGGCGAGCGCCTTGTAGCCCAGGCCTTCGAGGTAGCGCGCGCTGCCGGTATCCCACGGGTTGGGGATGACGAAGCAGCCCTGGGCATGCAGCGCGCGGAAGGCCGCGCGTTTCTCGGCGACGGTAGGGTTCGTGGGGGTCATGGAGTCTCTTCCTTCTTTCGATGAAATTCGATGCCGGGGCGGCGAAGGGCGCGAAGCCGTTCAGGATAAGCCAGCGCCCGGCTGCGAAGCGCCGGGCGGATGGGCCAGCAGGTGGTCGATGAAGGCGCGCACCGCCGGCAGCATGCCGCGGCGCGTGGCGAAGGCCGCCTGGATCTCGCTCGCGGTGCAGGCCCAGTCGGGAAACAGGCGCACCAGGCGGCCCTCGCGCAGCGCGTCGCGGCACAGGATCTCGGGCAGCAGCGCCACGCCCAGGCCCTGCAGCGCCACGTGCCGGAGCGCGAACATGTCGTCGGTGACCAGGCGCGGCACGAAGCCCAGCTCGTGCACCTGCCTGCCGCGCTCCAGCCGCCACAGGTGGCGCTCGCCGGTGTCGGGCAGCGAGAGCATCGGCCACGCGGCCAGGTCGTCGAGGCTCGCGGGCGTGCCCAGGCGCTCGAGCAGCGCCGGGCTCGCGAGCAGCACGTCGACCGTGCGGCCCAGCGGCCGCGCGACCAGGCTCGAATCCTCGAACGGCGGGCGCCGCACGCGCAGCACCACGTCGACGTTCTCCTGCAGCGGATCGACGCGCCGGTGGCTCACTTTCAGCGAGAGCCGCACCTCGGGAAAGGCGCGCATGAAATCGGGGATCAGCGGCGTGAGCCAGAACTGCGCGAGCGTGAAGGGCGCGCTCACGCGCAGCGGCCCCTGCGGCCGCGCGACGGCCTGGCGCACCACGTCGAAGGCCTCCTCGCCCGCGGCCACCGTGGCCTGGCAGCGCTCGTAGAACTGCTCGCCGACATGGGTCAGCAGCAGCCGGCGCGAACTGCGCTGCAACAGCCGCACGCCCAGCCGTTCCTCGAGCTGCGCGACGCGGCGGCTCAGGCGCGACTTGGGAATGCCCAGGTGCCGGCTCGCGGCGCTGAAGCCCTGCTGCTGCACCACGTGCGCGAACAGCGCGAGGTCGTTGAAATCGTCCATGTCTCCTGTTCCGCTGGCAGAACGATCCGTTCTTTTTTGGCGGATTGTTGTCGCTTCGTTCCATCAGCATCATCGATCGCCTCGTATCGGTCAATGTCCACGCCCATGAAAATCGCCAGCTTCCATCACCGCGGAGCCCTTCGCTTCGGCGTGGTCCGAAACGACGAAGTGCTCGACGCCAGCGCCCTGCCCGGCGCGCCGGCCGGCGTGCGCGAGCTGCTGGCGCGCGGCGACGAGGGCCTGGCCTGGCTGCGCGCGGCCATCGAGACGGCGCCGCGCCTGCCGCTGGCCGATGTGAAGCTCGCGGCGCCGGTGCCCGCGCCGCGCAAGTTCCTCGGCCTCGGCGGCAACTACGCCTCGCACCTCGAGGAGGCCGCGAAGCTGGGCCTCGTGCGGCCGCCGGGACAGGTGTGGTTCAACAAGCAGGTGTCGTGCGTGGCCGGCCCCTTCGACGAGGTGCACCGGCCGCGCGTGTCGGCGCAGTTCGACTACGAGGGCGAGCTCGGCGTGGTCATCGGCCGGCGCTGCCGCCATGTGCGCGCCGAGGAAGCGATGGCCATGGTCGCGGGCTACGTGGTGATCAACGACATGAGCGTGCGCGACTGGCAGCTGCGCGCGCCCACGCACACCCTGGGCAAGTCCTTCGATACCCACGGCCCCTTCGGCCCCTGGCTGGTGACGCGCGACGAGATTCCCGATCCGCATGCGCTGCGGCTGCGCACCTGGGTCAACGGCGAGCTGCGCCAGGACGGCAACACCGCCGGGATGATCCATCGCATCGAGGCCATGCTGGTCGAGCTGAGCACCGCCTTCACGCTCGAGCCCGGCGACGTGCTGAGCACCGGCAGCCCCGCCGGCGTCGGCGGCCTGATGGACCCGCCGCGCTACCTGGTGGCGGGCGACGTGGTGCGCGTGGAGATCGAGGGCATCGGCCACATCGAGAACCGCGTGGTGCAAGAACCCCTGGAGACCGCCCGATGAACGCCCCCCAGCGCACCCTGCCCGACCTCGCCTCCTCCGCACTGCGGCCCGTGAAGCTCGCCCACGTGGTGCTGCGCGTGGCCGAGCTCGCGCGTTCGCGCGCCTGGTACCTCGCGGTGCTGCAGGCGCGCGTGGCCTTCGAGAACGAGATGCTGTGCTTCCTGAGCTACGACGACGAGCACCACCGCATCGGCCTGATCGCGCGCCCCGACCTCGGCCGCGAGGCCGATGCGAACACCGGGCTCGAGCACATCGCCTTCACCTACGGCTCGCTGGCCGCGCTGCTCGCCAACCACCGTCGGCTGGCCGCGCTCGGCATCGTGCCCTACTGGTGCATCAACCACGGGCCGACGATCTCGATGTACTACCGCGACCCCGACGGCCATCGGCTCGAGCTGCAGCACGACGTGTTCGAGACCGCCGCCGAGGTCGATGCCTTCTTCGCGGGCGGTGCCTATGCCGAGAACTTCATGGGCGTGGTGTTCGACCCCGCGGACCTGGCCGCGCGCTTCGAGGCCGGCGAGCCGCTGGCCTCGCTGACCGCGCGGCCCGGCCTGCCAGTAGGCAAGGGGCCGTGGGACATGTTCGTGCCCTGACAAGGTGTGGGGCGGGCTCAGCACTCGACCACGTTGACCGCGAGCCCGCCGAGCGAAGTCTCCTTGTAGGTCGACTTCATGTCCTCGCCGGTCTGCTTCATGGTGCGGATCACGGCGTCGAGCGAGACATAGTGGCTGCCGTCGCCGCGCAGCGCCATGCGCGCCGCGTTGATGGCCTTCACCGCGCCCATCGCATTGCGTTCCACGCAGGGGATCTGCACCATGCCGCCGACCGGGTCGCAGGTCAGGCCGAGGTTGTGCTCCATGCCGATCTCGGCCGCGTTCTCGACCTGCGCCGGCGTGCCGCCGAGCACCGCGGCCAGCGCACCGGCGGCCATCGAGCAGGCCACGCCGACCTCGCCCTGGCAGCCGACCTCGGCGCCCGAGATCGAGGCGTTGGTCTTGTAGAGCATGCCGATCGCCGCGGCCGTGAGCAGGAAGTCGACGATGCCCGCGTCGCTCGCATTCGGCACGAAGCGCTGGTAGTAGTGCATCACGGCCGGCACCACGCCGGCCGCGCCGTTGGTGGGCGCGGTCACCACGCGGCCGCCGGCCGCGTTCTCCTCGTTCACGGCCATCGCGAAGGCATTGACCCAGTCCATGGCCGCGAGCGGATCGGCCGCGCCGGCCTGCGCCAGCAGCTCGCGGTGCAGCTCGCCCGCGCGCCGGCGCATGCGCAGCGGGCCGGGCAGCGCTTGGGCGGCCAGCGGGTTGTCGATGCCGAAGCCGCGCTGCACGCACTGCTGCATCACGCCCCAGATGCGCAGCAGGCCCGCGCGCACCTCGGCCTCGGGGCGCCAGGCGCATTCGTTGCGCAGCACCAGCGCGGCCACCGAGAGGCCGTTCTCCCGGCATTGCGCCATCAGTTCGTCGCCCGTCGAGAACGGATGCGGCACCGCCACCGCCGCGGTCTGGGCCACGGCCTGGCCGCCCTCGACGACGAAGCCGCCGCCGACCGAGAAATAGCTGCCCTCGGCGAGCACCGCATCGTCGGTGGCGAAGGCGGTGAAGCGCATCGCGTTGGGATGCTCGGGCAGCGACTCCTCGCCGCGAAACACGATGTCGCGCACGCGGTCGAAGGCGATCGGCGTGGTGCCGAGCAGCATCAGCGTGCCGGTGCGGCGCAGCGCCTCGAGCCGCGGCTGCACGGTCTCGGGTCGCACCGTGTCGGGCGCGTCGCCGAACAGGCCGAGGATCACGCCCTGGTCGGTCGCATGGCCGTGGCCGGTGGCGCCGAGCGAGCCGAACAGGTCGACGCGCAATCGCGCGACGCGCGCGAGCAGGCCCCGCTGCTCGAGCGAGCGCGCGAACAGCAGCGCCGCGCGCATCGGGCCCACGGTGTGCGAGCTCGAGGGCCCGATGCCGATCTTGAAGATGTCGAAGGCGGACAGCATCAGCGCATCATGCGGCCGGAAGCTGCTGCTTGACCAGTGCCACCCAGTAGGCCGCGCCCAGCGGCAGGATGTTGTCGTTGAAGTCGTAGTAGGGGTTGTGGACGTTCGGATCGTTCGGGCCCTCGCCCGCGCCGATGCCGATGTAGGCGCCCGGGCGCTTCTGCAGCATGAAGGCGAAGTCCTCCGAGCCCATGGCCGGCGGGATGTCGGTCAGCACCTGTTCGCGCTCGACCAGGCTGGCGGCCGCGGCGATCGCGGCATCGGTCTCGGCCGGCGTGTTGACCACACCCGGATAGCCGCGGCGGTAGTCGAGCGCCACCTTCGCGCCGTGGGTGGTGGCCACGCCCTCGCAGATCTGCTGCATCGCGGCCTGGGTCTTGTCCTGGATCGCGGCGTCGAGCGTGCGCACGGTGCCGCGCAGCACCACGGTCTCGGGGATCACGTTCCAGGTGTCGCCGCCATGGATCTGCGTGACGCTGACCACGGCCGAGTCGGTGGCGCCGGTGCGGCGGCTCACGATGGTCTGCAGCGCATTGATGAGCTGCGCGGCGACCACCACCGAGTCGATGCCGGTCTCGGGCATGGCGCCATGGCTACCCTTGCCGGTGACCACGATCTCGAAGGTGTCGAGGTAGGCCGTCATGGTGCCCTTGCGGATCGCGAAGCGGCCGCGCGGCAGGCTCGGGAAGTTGTGCATGCCGTAGACGGCATCGGCGGGGAACTGGTCGAACAGGCCTTCCTCGACCATCACGCGGCCGCCGCCCTCGTTCTCCTCGGCCGGCTGGAACACGAAGTGCACCGTGCCCTTGAAGGGCTTGTGGCGCGACAGGTGCTCGGCCGCGCCGAGCAGCATCGCGGTGTGGCCGTCGTGGCCGCAGGCGTGCATCTTGCCCACGCACTTCGAGGCATGGGCCTGCGTTCCCAGCTCCTGCATGTTGAGCGCGTCGAGGTCGGCGCGCAGCGCGATGCTCGGACCGTCGCCGTTCGAAAGCGTGCCGACCACGCCGGTGCCGGCCAGGCCGCGGTGCACCGGCAGGCCCATCAACATCAGCGCATTGGCGACCACGTTGGCGGTGCGGTGCTCCTCGAACGCGGTCTCGGGATTGGCGTGGATGTCGCGGCGCCAGGCCTGCATGCGCGCGCGGGTGTCTTCGGCGATTTCGGGGTCGCGGTACATGGTGGGGTTCTCTCGTGGGGTCAGTGGAAGAATTCGGCGATCAGGGTAGCGCCGAGGAAGGTACCGGCCGTGGCGGTCAGCGACACCACCACGATGCGCCAGCCGAGCTGGCGGAACACCGGCAGGTCCTTCGCGACCGAGAAGCCGGCCAGCGCGAGCACCGGCGTGGTGAAGGCCAGGAAGTTGAGCTTGGCGGTGAGCGCGATCAGCGCGTCGGAGAACGGCAGCAGCCCCGGGATGCCCACCACCGTGGCCACCACCGACAGCACCAGCACCATCGGCAGGCGCGGCACCAGGCGCTTGAGGCCCTCGACCGCCAGCGCGATCGCCACCACGGCCAGCATGCCCTCGAGCGAGACCAGGAGCGGCACCTTGTAGGTCAGCGAGTTGCCGATCAGCACGCCGCCGCCCACCACGGCCCAGGCGATCAGCGTGTCGCGCAGCGGCAGCGCGCCGCCATGCGCCACGCTGACCTGCGACATGGCGGAGGTGCCCGCATCGGTCGCGCCGCGCTTCGAGAAGCGGCCCAGCACCGGCTCGAGCTTGCCGTAGAGCCACGAGCACAGCGGCAGCGAGAGGAACAGCGTGAAGTAGAAGCCCGCGACCGTGGTCAGCAGGTTCGAGGCGGCGGCGATGGCCGTGAGCTGCGGCAGCATCTCGGCCGGCTGCTGCGCGGCGATGGCGCCGAGCGCGGCCGCCATCAGGCTGCCCGAGCCCACGCCGGCGCCCATGGCCAGCGAGCGCGGATCGAAGACGTGCAGGCTGGCGATGAAGCCCGCCAGCACCGCGATGAACAGCGCGCCCAGCACGGTGCCGGTGATGTATTCGGCCAGCACGCCGCGGCCCTCGGGCGAGGCCATGCCGTACTTCTCGCCGATGATCACGAGGTTGCCCTCACGCCCCACCGAGAAGGTGGCGCCCACGGCCTCGCGCTTGATGCCCAGCAGCAGCGCCAGCGGCAGGCCCAGCGCCAGGGTGCCGAGCGCATGGCCGAACTCCTGGAACAGCAGCGCCCAGCCGGCCTGCTTGACCTGCGGCAGCGCGGCGCCGACCGTGAGGCCCAGCTTCACCACGAACAGCAGCAGGCCGGCGTTGAGCAGGCCGCCCGCGAAGGACTGCTCGGCGGTGGCGACGCGCGCCACGCCCGGCACGCGGCGGTACGCGATGCCCCAGGCCGCGGCGATCAGCAGCGCCCACAGCATCGGCAGCAGCGCCACCTTGCCCGGGCCGACGCTGAACTGCACCGGGCCGACCAGCTCGGCCACGGCCACGATGGCCAGCGTGACGGCCACGAGCTTGAGTTTTCCGGAAGCGCCGGAGGGCGCGGCCGTGACGGGAACGGAGGCGGCGGAGGTCATGGTGGGGCGTCGGTCTGGAGCCGTGGGTGAAGCCTTTGCTGGCGGATGGCGGCGAGTTTCTCCATGTAGGCCTATTGCATCAATGACCGCAAATCGGGATATTCGATGCATTGAATGCAACACTCAGGAGACCGGGCATGGACGACAGGCTCGACACGCGCCGCGTGCGCTACTTCATGCAGGTGCTCGACAGCGGCTCGGTGCGCGGCGCGGCCGACGTGCTCGACATGGACCCCTCGGCCGTCAGCCGCGCGATCGGCATCCTCGAGCAGGAGTGCGGCGTGCCGCTGCTCGAGCGCCATGGCCGCGGCGTGGTGCCCACCGACGCGGGCGAGATGCTGGCCGGCTACGTGCGCCGGCAGAACAGCCAGAAGCAGCACCTGATGGCGCAGATGGACAGCATCCGCAAGATCGAGCGCGGCCACATCGACATCGTGGCGGGCGAGGGCTATGTGGACTGGCTGATGCGCCACAGCCTGCGCGAGTTCATGACCACGCATCCGAAGATCACCATCGACCTCGACGTGGCCAGCACCGACGAGATCGTGCGCCGCGTGGTCGAGGAGCGCGCCCACATCGGCATGCTGTTCCAGCCGCCGCGGGACGAGCGGCTGACCTCGCACCAGTCGCATCCGCAGCCGATCCAGGCGCTGGTGCTGCGCTCGCATCCGCTCGCGCAACTGGGCCGGCCGCTCAAGCTCGCCGACCTGCTGCCCTACCCGGGCGCCACGCTGCACCGCAACTTCGGCGTGCGCCAGCACATCGAGGCAGCCGAGATCAGCGAGGGCGTGCGGCTGCCTTCGGTGCTGACCACCACCTCGTTCAGCGCGCTCGGCCATTTCGTCTCGGCCGGGCTGGGCTACACGCTGGGCACGCGGATCTCGCTGACGCCGAATGCCGACCACCCCGAGCTGATCGAGCTGCCGATGAAGAACCCGCTGCTGTCGCAGGGCCGCTCGCACATCGTGTCGCGCCACGGACGCCTGCTGTCGCCGGCCGCGGCCGAGCTGCTGCGCTGCGTGGTGCGCGACATGAAGCGCTACGCGGACGCCGGGCCGGCCAAGGTTCGCAAGCCGGCGCCACGCGCGCGCGCGGGCTGAGGGGCGCGCGGGGAGATCGTTGCGCGCGGCGGGCTTCGGTGGTCTGATCGCCGCCATGTCCTACCTGCTCCCGCTCTTCGTCCACCTGCTGTGCGCCGCCTTCTGGGTCGGCGGCATGGCCCTCATGCACTTCGCGGTGCGCCCGGCCGCCGTCGCCACGCTCGAGCCGCCGCTGCGCCTGCGCATGATGGCCGCGACCCTGCGGCGCTTCTTCGTCGGGGTCGATGCCTCGGTCACGCTGCTGTTCGTGACGGGCGTGGCGATGATCCTGGCCACGGGCGGCTTCCGCGGCGTGCACTGGCGCGTCGAGGCGATGATGGGCATCGCGATCGTGATGGCCGCGATCTACGTCTACATCCGCGCCTCGGTATTCCGCGCGATGCGGCGCGCGGTCGACGACGGCGCCTGGCCGGTGGCCGCGGGCCGGCTCGACCTGGTGCGCAAGCTCGTGAGCCTGAACCTGGTGCTGGGCGTGGCGGTGTTCGCGGTCGCGGTGCTCGGGCGCGGTTAGGCCGCTGGCCCCTTGAGCTCGACGCCGTTGCCGTCGGGGTCGCGCAGATAGATCGAGGGCCCCGTGCCCTCGGCCCCGTAGTTGTTCTGCACCTCGCCATCGACCTCGACGCCATGGCGCGCCATGCGCTCGCGGATCGCGGCCTCGTCGAAGGGCTCGATGCGCAGGCACAGGTGGTCGAGGTTGCGGCCCTCGCGGCCGGCCAGCGCACCACCCGCGCGGCCCAGCTTGCCGTCGTGCGCGACGAGGTCGATCAGGCTTGCGCCCGCGCGCAGGTGCACCAGGCCGAGGTCGTCGCGCCGCTTGTCGACCGTGCAGCCGAGCACGCCGACATAGAAGGCGATGGAACGCTCGGCATCGCGCACGCGCAGCACCAGGTGATCGATGCGCCGCAGCGCGAACGGCGCGGCATCGGAAGGATCGTGCGGGCGGGTCATGCCCGCCAGTGTGTCAGACCACGCCCGCGGCGCGCAACGCCTCGAAACGCGCCGCGTCGATGCCCAGCTCGCCGAGCACCTCACGCGTGTGCTGGCCCAGCGCGGGCGGCGCACGGCGCAGCACCGGCGGCGTGGCCGACAGGCGCAGCGGGCTCGCCACGCCGGTGATGGCCGTGATGCCGTCGCCCGCGTCGCGCGGCAGCGTGACCGCGAGGCCGCGCGCCTTGACCTGCGCATCGTCGAAGGCCTGCGCGATGTCGTTGATCGGGCCGCAGGGCACGGCCTTGTCCTCGAGCAGCGCGACCCAGTCGGCCGTGGTGCGCGTGCGCGTGAGCTCCTCCATCATCGGGATCAGCACGCCGCGGTGCTTCACGCGCAGGGTGTTGCTCGCGAAGCGCGCGTCGCTGGCCCAGCCGGGCTGGCCCGCGGCCTCGCAGAAGCGCGCGAACTGGCCGTTGTTGCCGATCGCCAGCAGCATCGCGCCATCCAGCGTCGGGAAGTCCTGATAGGGCGCGAGGCTCGGATGGGTGTTGCCCTGGCGCGCCGGCGCCTTGCCGGTGTTGAGGAAGGCGCTGGCCTGGTTGGCGAGGATCGCCATGCCCACGTCGAGCAGCGCCATGTCGATGTGCTGGCCTTCGCCAGTGCGGTGCCGCACCTGCAGCGCGGCGAGGATCGCGGTGCTCGCGTAGACGCCGGTGAAGATGTCGGTGAGCGCGACGCCCACGCGCAACGGGCCGCCGCCGGGCTCGCCGTCGGGGCGGCCGGTGATGCTCATCATGCCGGTCATGGCCTGGATCATCAGGTCGTAGCCCGCGCGCTCGGCATAGGGGCCGTCGTTGCCGAAGCCGGTGACGCTGCAGTAGATGAGCCGCGGGTTGGCACGGCGCAGCGTCTCCTGGTCGAGGCCGTACTGCTTCAGGCCGCCGGTCTTGAAGTTCTCCACCACCACGTCGGCCTGCGCCGCCATCTGCCTGAGCAGCGCCTGGCCGTCGGGCGTGGCCATGTCGATGGTGACCGAGCGCTTGTTGCGGTTGCAGGCGGTGAAGTAGCTGGCCTGGTCGCTGTCGTTGCCGTTCGCGTCCTTCACGAAGGGCGGGCCCCAGGTGCGGGTGTCGTCGCCGACGCCGGGACGCTCGATCTTGACGACATCGGCGCCCAGGTCCGCGAGGATCTGCGTGCACCACGGGCCCGCGAGCACGCGGGACAGATCGAGAACCTTGATGCCGTCGAGGGCTGCTTGGGTCATGTCGGGAATGCGGGGGCAGAACGCGGAAGTCGCTTGGATCTTCCTTCCGCGTTCGGCTGTCCGTTTTCAGTTGGCGAACGCGGCGATGCCGGTGATGGCACGGCCCAGGATCAGCGCATGGATGTCGTGCGTGCCTTCGTAGGTGTTCACGACCTCGAGGTTCACGAGGTGGCGCGCCACGCCGAACTCGTCGCTGATGCCGTTGCCGCCCATCATGTCGCGCGCCAGGCGGGCGATGTCGAGGGCCTTGCCGCAGTTGTTGCGCTTCATGATCGAGGTGATCTCGACCGCGGCCGTGCCTTCATCCTTCATGCGGCCCAGGCGCAGGCTGCCCAGCAGGCCCAGCGAGATCTCGGTCTGCATGTCGGCCAGCTTCTTCTGGATCAGCTGGTTGGCGGCCAGCGGGCGGCCGAACTGCTTGCGGTCCAGCGTGTACTGGCGCGCGCGGTGCCAGCAGTCCTCGGCGGCGCCGAGCGCGCCCCACGAGATGCCGTAGCGGGCGCTGTTGAGGCAGGTGAACGGACCCTTGAGGCCCTGCACCTCGGGGAAGGCGTTCTCCTCGGGGCAGAACACGTTGTCCATCACGATCTCGCCGGTGATGCTGGCGCGCAGGCCGACCTTGCCGTGGATCGCCGGGGCGCTCAGGCCCTTCATGCCCTTCTCGAGCACGAAGCCGCGGATCGGGCCGACGGCGCCGCTCTCGCTGACTTCCTTGGCCCAGACCACGAACACGTCGGCGATCGGCGAATTGCTGATCCACATCTTGCTGCCGGTGAGCGCGTAGCCGCCCGGCACCTTCTTGGCGCGCGTGGCCATGCTGCCGGGGTCGGAACCATGGTCGGGCTCGGTCAGGCCGAAGCAGCCGATCCATTCGCCGGTGGCGAGCTTGGGCAGGAACTTCTGCTTCTGGCCCTCGGAGCCGAATTCGAAGATCGGCACCATCACGAGCGAGCTCTGCACGCTGGCCATCGAGCGATAGCCCGAATCGACGCGCTCGACCTCGCGCGCGATCAGGCCATAGGCCACGTAGTTGAGGCCGGGGCCGCCGTACTGCTCGGGGATCGTCGGGCCCAGCAGGCCCAGCGAACCCATCTCGCGGAAGATCGCCGGGTCGGTCTCGCCGGTGCGGAAGCCCTCGAGCACGCGCGGTGCCAGGCGCTCCTGGCAGTAGGCATTGGCCGCGTCGCGGATCATGCGCTCGTCGTCGGTGAGCTGCTGGTCGAGCAGGAAGGGGTCGTCCCAGTGGAAGGAAGCTTTGGCGGCCATGCGGCTGTCTCCGGAAAAGGGGAAAAGAGGGGGATCGGCCGATCCTAGCGAGGCAGAGGGCGCGGCGCAAACGATGAATCCTCACCCAGATATGCGGATCCAGAATGTCTTGGGCGTTGCCGGAACCGTGCTTTCATTGATGAAAGCCCTTCGCCAGTCATACACTCGCGGCATACATGCGCCGCAAGATCCCGCCCCTGCAGACCCTCGTGTGCTTCGACGCGGCCGCGCGCCACGAGAGCTACACGCGCGCCGCGCAGGAACTCGCGCTCACCCAGAGCGCGGTGTCGCGCCAGATCGGCACGCTCGAGGCCTTCCTCGGCGTGGCGCTGTTCCGCCGCACGCGCCACGGCGTGGCGCTGACCGCGAGCGGCGCGGCCTATGCGCGGCAGACCGCCAAGCGGCTCGAGGCGATGGAGCGCGACACGCTCGACGCGATGGCGCACCAGGGCGAGGGCGGCTCGCTGTCGCTGGCGGCCGTGCCCACCTTCGCCACGCGCTGGCTGATGCCGCGGCTCAAGGGCTTCGCGGCGCTGCAGCCCGACGTGGTGGTGCACATCGAGACGCGCACCCGGCCCTTCCTGTTCGCCGACGCGGAGTTCGACGCCGCGCTCTACGCGGGCACGGTGGCGCAGGTGCAGAACTGGGCCGGCACGCACGCGCTGCCGCTGATGCAGGAGGACGTGGTGCCGGTCTGCAGCCCCGCGCTGCTGCCGCGCGGCAAGCCGGTCTCGCCCACGGCCATCGCGCACATGCCGCTGCTGCAGCAGAGCACGCGGCCCGACGGCTGGCGCCAGTGGTTCGATGCGCAGCAGGTCGACGCGCCCAACGCGCGCGGCGGCCCGCGCTACGAGCTGTTCTCGATATTGGCCGCGGCCGCCTCGCAGGGCCTGGGCGTGGCGCTGATGCCGACCATGCTGGTGGCCGACGAACTCGCGCGCGGCGAGCTGGTGGTGGCCTGCCCGCGGCCGCTCGCGGGCGAGCGCGCCTACTACCTCGTGACGCCCGAGCGCGCCGACCAGCGGCCGCTCTTGAAGTTCTTCAGCGACTGGCTGCTCGAACAGGCCCGCCAGGGTTGAAGCCGATGCCGCGCGACAGCCGCTCCGAATACGAATGGCGCATGCACAAGGTGGTGACGCACATCGACGACCACCTCGAGCGCCCGCTCGACCTCGCGGAGCTGGCCGACGTCGCGCATTTCTCGGCCTTCCATTTCCACCGGCTGTTCGCGGCCTGGGCCGGCGAGACGCTCGGTGACTACGTGCGCCGGCGCCGGCTCGAGGTCGCCGCGCTGCGGCTCGCGACGCAGCCGCGGCTGTCGGTGCTCGAGGCCGCGGTGTCGGTCGGCTTCGGCTCGGGCGAGGCCTTCTCGCGCGCCTTCCGCGCCCGCTTCGGCAGCGCGCCCAGCAGCTGGCGCGCGGCCCACGACTGGTCGCTGCTGCCCGAGGCGAACAGCAATCCCGATCAGATCGAACGGCACGGCTTCACGAAGAATGGGCCCGGTCCGCGCCGCGATCCCGACGGCGCTGCTTCCCCGGAGCCCCCCATGAACGTCGAACTGATCATCCGCCCGCCCGTCACCATCGCCTACCTGCGCTACGTGGGCCCCTTCGGCGCGCCCGTGGGCGCGTTCTGGGGCGAGCAGGTGGCGCCCTGGATCACCCGGCACCGGCTGTGGTCGGGCGCGCGCTACGGCATCAGCCACGATGACCCGAGCATCACGCCGCCCGAGCAGTCGCGCTACGACGCCTGCGTGGAAGTGCCCGAAGACTTCGTGCCCGACGGCGGCTTCCAGAAAACGGTGCTGCCGGGCGGGCGCTATGCGGCGCTGCGCTTCCACGGCCTGCCGGCCGAGATCAACACGGCCTGGACCCGCCTCTTGCGCGACTGGCTGCCGGGCAGCGGCTTCCAGTTCGACAACCGGCCGGCCTTCGAGCACTACGCGGCGAGCTACGCCTACGACGACAACACGCACGCCTTCGAGTGCGACATCTGCATTCCGATCGCGCCGCTCTGAGGCATTCCCGATCCGGAATCACCGCACGGCTGTCTTCGGTCGTCGGGCGCGGGGTGGCTTGAACGGCCCCGTGACTTTCTCGAGCCACGGATCGCAGACCGCCCGAAGCTCGGGGTCCACGTCGAATTGAGTGTCACGCGCATCGAACAACACCGTTTTCTTAGCCTGGGCCCGCACCAGCGCGAAGGCGTTCTTTTCCGAGCGGCTGTTGTCGAACATCAGCGTCATGTTCGCGATCTGCGTCGCGTGCCCGACCGCCGCCTGCGTGCGTGGAAAACGCTCGATCAACTTCTTGCGCTCCACATCGTGGCCGCCTTGCTGCTTGCGCGTGCTCACGCGAAAGACGGACATGTCGACCGAGACCAGTCCGACGAAGAGCAGCACGACGAAATAGCCCGCCTCCTGCATGGCACGGATGTCGTCCGCCTTCGACTCGTGACTGCCGCCGGGCAGCGGCTTCCAGTGGGAGAAGACCGTCTCGAACGCGAAGGGCATGCGCTGGTCCATCACCAGGCTCTTGAAGGCGCGCACGCCTTTCTGGGACAGCGCCTGCCACCGCTCGTCATCGTCGCGCAGGCGTTCGGCCCACGCCGGGATGCGCCCCGTGAGCGGGTCGGCATCCGGCAGGATGGACATCATCATGCGGTCGGCGTTGACCAGCGGCATGCGCAGCGATTCCGCGAGGCGCGAATACCAGAGTGTCGATTTGCCGGACCCGTTGTGGCCAGCCAGCACGAACGCCACCGGACGCGGCCCCTGCGTCTGCGCCAGCAGCTTCTCGAGCCGGGGTGGGCGGCGACTCACGCCTTGCTGGCGCGGAACCTGCCATCGACCATGCGGCCGATGACCTTGGTGCCATCGGCCGCCTCGCGCACGACCTTGCTCAGGTCCTGGGGGTAGGCGGAATAGGCGTAGACCTTGGCCGCGTTCGGCCCGCGAAAGACTTCCGACCGATCGATGCCGGGCTTGCCGAGTGCGCGAGCCGCCTTCTTCAACAGCACCGTGGTCTTGTCTTCGGGACGAACGACCGGACGCGGCGACTTGCCGACCTTGACCAATGCCATGCCGCGTCCCAGCGCGGCAACGGAACGCCCCTGCACCAATTGCCCGGCCGGGTTCTCGTGTGGAGTGGGTTTTTCGCGCGCCATGGCCGGATGATCGCTCAAAAGGCCGGATGACTGCCGCAAGGAAGCGGCAAAACCGTGCCGAAAGCCGCGTCCGGAAACGGCGAGCCCGAAGCCTCCGCCCGGGCCACACTCGCCCCATGCCCTCCCCCGCTTCCGTGATCGATGCGCTCGACTGGCCCCGCATCGAAGCCGACCTCGCCGCGCGCGGCTGCGCCACCACCGGCCGCCTGCTCGGTCCGCGCCAATGCGCGACGCTGGCCGCGATGTACGACGAACCGCAACATTTCCGCAGCCGCGTCGTGATGCAGCGCCATGGCTTCGGCCAGGGCGAATACCAGTACCTCGCCTATCCGCTGCCCGAACCGGTCGCGGCATGGCGCGCCGCGCTCTACGAACGGCTCGCGCCGCTGGCCAATGCCTGGGCCCAGGCGATGGGCCTGCCGGCCGACTATCCCGCCGCGCACGCGGACTATCTCGCGCGCTGCCACGCGGCCGGGCAGCAGCGGCCGACACCCCTGCTGCTGCGCTACGGCGAGGACGACTACAACTGCCTGCACCAGGATCTGTACGGCGAACTGCAGTTCCCGCTGCAGCTCACGGTGCTCCTGAGCCGGCCCGGCGAGGACTTCACGGGCGGCGAGTTCGTGCTGACCGAGCAGCGCCCGCGCATGCAGTCGCGCGCCGAGGTGGTGCCGCTGGCGCAGGGCGAGGCGGTGATCTTCGCGGTCAACCAGCGGCCCGTGGCGGGCACGCGCGGCAGCTACCGCGTGACGATGCGCCATGGCGTGAGCCGCGTGCGCTCGGGCCGGCGCCAGACGCTGGGGCTGATCTTCCACGACGCCCAATAGGCGCGCGCCAAGGCCGAATCTCCGACTGTCCCGGCACAGCTTTCGCCCACTTCGAGGGAGTGGAGCGAGAATCCGCCCCGCATCCGGCACTCGCCAGCATTTCCGACGCACTGATCGGACAGCGAGACCGCCGGCTGCCGATCCGCGGCCCTTCGGCCCCGGATGCGCGTGGGCAGACAGGGAGCAGTATGAACAGATATCCGTCCGGCGTGCCGGACCCGGCCGCGCGGCCGTCTTCCGAAGCGGCCGCTTCTGTCACACGGCCATCGGATCTCGGTCCCGCCTCGAACCCGGCGCCCTCGCGGCGCCGTACCCGTCACTTCCGGGTCGACGTGGGCACCATCGTGAGCGTGGTCGCGCTCACGCAATCGCTGCTGCTGGTCGCGCTCGGCTATTGGGGCTCGCAGCGGCTGGTCTCGCGCATCGGGATATCGGCCCACAAGTCGAACCACGACCGCACCGAGGACAAGGTCAATGCCTTCCTCGCCAAAGCCGAGTCGGTGGTCGGCGCCATCGCGGGCACGCCGAGCCTGCGGCCCGCGGGCGACCGCAGCGAATGGACGGCCGAGATGCTGTGGACCATGCTGCAGCAGTCGCCCGAGCTCGACAGCCTCTATGTCGCCAACGACGAGGGCCGGATGCTGATGGCGCTGCGCTATCCCGCGCCCGCGGTCCGCTACATCGAGGCCGGGCAGCAGGGCACCACCGAGACCTGGCAGTACAAGCGGCCGCTGGCGGCCGAGGCCGACTTCCAGCAGCGCTACGAGACGATCCGCCTCGAGGCCTTCCAGAGCGGCTACGACCCGCGCACCCGCAGCTGGTTCATCGAGGCGCGCACGGCCAGGGGCCCGGTGTGGACCCAGCCCTACGTGTTCGCGGCCGCTCAGGAGCTGGGCGTGACCTACGCGCTGCCGAGCCAGCGCCGCTACGCCGACGGCAAGCCGCAGGCGCTGGTGGTGGCCGGCGACGTGTCGCTGGGCCGGCTCTCGGATTTCGTGCGGCAGTTCAGCAGCAGCGGCTTCGGCGGCAGCGCGCTGCTCACGCGCGACTATCGCGTGCTCGCGCGCAGCGACATGCCCGGCGTGCAGCACCGGCTCGAAGCCAGCACGGGCGTGCTCGACGAACTGCATCGCCACATGGTGAACGACGGCACGGCGGGCAGTCAGGTCGACACCGCGTTCTCTTTCAGCTACCAGGGGCAGCGCTTCCTGGTGCAAACCTCGCGCATCCAGGCCACCGGCTGGGAGCTGGTGAGCTGGGTGCCCGAGGACGTGCTGCTCGGCAGCCTGCGCCGCGCGGTGCTGTGGTCGATGCTGCTGGTGCTGGGCTTCCTCGCGGTGGCGCTCGCGATCTCGCTGCGGCTGTCGAAGCTGGTGACGGCGCCGGTCGAGAACCTGTCGCGCATCGCGCGCCGCATCGGCATGCTCGAGCTCGACAGCCTGCCGCGCGAGCCGAGCCGGGTGCTCGAGATCCAGCACCTGGACCAGGCGCTCGACGAGTCGGCGCGCAGCCTCAAGGCCTTCAGCAAGTTCGTGCCGGTGGACGTGATCAACCAGCTCATCGCGCAGGGCCATGCGCTCGCACCCAACGGCTCGCCGCGCCGCGTGACCGTGATGTTCACCGACGTGGAGGGCTTCACGAGCATCTCCGAGTCGATGCCGCCGGCCGTGCTGGTGGGCCAGCTCACCGACTACTTCAACCTCGCGGCGCGCGTGTTCGCGCGCCATGGCGGCGTGATCGACAAGTTCATCGGCGACGGGATCATGGTGCTGTGGGGCGCGCCCGCCGACCTGCCCGATGCCGAGTACAAGGCCTGCCTCGCGGCGCTCGAGCTGCAGGCCGAGATGCGCGCGCTCAACCGCCAGTGGCACAGCCAGGCGCTGCCCGAGTTCCGCACCCGCGTGGGCATCCACACGGGCATGGTGATCGCGGGCGTGCTGGGCTCGAACGACCGGCTGTCGTACACGGCCTTCGGCGACGTGATCAACGTGGCGAGCCGCATCGAGGGCATCAACAAGCAGCTCGGCACGCAGCTGCTGGTGTCGGAAGTGACCCATGCCGGGCTCAAGGGCCGGCTCGCGACGCGCCGCGTGGAAGAGCAGGTGGAGCTGCGCGGCCGGCAGACGAAGATGGTGCTCTACGAGCTGCTCGCTTGACGAGGTGTGAATCAACCTGCTGCGCGCCCCGATCTCGCACCTGCGGTCCTCACCGTACAAGGTACGGCTCCGGTCCTCGGCGCGACCTCGGGGCGCTCGCTACGGTTTCTTCACACCTCGTGAGGCTCAGCGCGGCGGCGGCGCGGGCGTGACGCGCACCAGCACCAGGTCCGCGCGCGTGCCCTGGCCCTGCGTGAGCACGCTGTACTGCGTGTCGTTGATGAACAGCAGCTGTTCGCCGCGCACGATGCGCGCCGCCACGGCGTAGCGCATGCGCGGATCGATGCGGGCCGCGTCGACCTGCAGCGTGTAGGCGAACGGCGGCTGGCGACCGTCGGCGCGGATGCGCTGCTCGGCCAGCACGACCGAGGGCGCGTCCATGCGCGAGACGTCGAGCAGCTGCACGCGCACCTCGGCGGCGGGATCGAGCGCGATGCGCTCGCGGTAGCTCACGGTGCCGCTCACGACGAGCGGCGCGACCGCGGGTGCGGGAGTGGAGGAGGTGGCGCAGGCGCTCAGCAGCGTGGCGCCGGCCACGCCGCCGGCGATCGCGAGAAGGAATACGTTGCGTCTGGAAAGCATCGCGCCATCATACGGACGCGCGCTGCGCCGCGAAGGCCACGTACCAGTCGAGGCTGCCGGGGTTGGCCATCGCCTCGCGGTTCACCACCTTCTCGATCGGCTGGCCCAGCAGCAGCTTCTTGATCGGCAGCTCCTGCTTCTTGCCCGAGAGCGTGCGCGGGATCTCGGCCACCTGGAAGATGTCGTTGGGCACGAAGCGCGGCGACAGCGAGGTCTTGATCGCATGGTTGAGCCGCGCGCGCACCGCATCGTCGAGCGCGACGCCGGGGCGCAGCACCACGAACAGCGGCATGTAGCTCTCGCGGCCCAGGTACTCGAGGTCGACCACCATCGAGTCGAGCACCTCGGGCAGGCCCTCGACCGCGCTGTAGATCTCGCTGGTGCCCATGCGCAGGCCCTGGCGGTTGATGGTGGCGTCGCTGCGGCCGTAGATGATGCAGCCGCCGTCGCTGCCGATCCGGATCCAGTCGCCGTGGCGCCAGACGCCGGGGTAGGTGTCGAAGTAGCTCGAGACGTAGCGCGCATTGCCCTCGTCACCCCAGAAGTAGAGCGGCATCGACGGGATGGGCTGGGTGCAGACCAGCTCGCCGACCTCGCCGATCACCGGCTGGCCCTGCTCGTTCCAGGCCTCGACCGCATGGCCGAGCTCGCGGCACTGCATCTGGCCCGGCACCTCGGGCAGCTCGCGGTGGCCGCCGACGAAGGCGCCGCAGAAATCGGTGCCGCCCGAGATGTTGCACCACCACACGTCCTTCGAGCCCGCCTCGCGCAACTGCCGCGTGCCCCAGCGTTGCACCTCCTCGGGCAGCGGCGAGCCGGTGCTGCCGAGCGCGCGCACGCGCGAGAGATCGCCGCAGTCCTTCGCGACCAGCCCGGCCTTCATGCAGTTGCTGAAGTAGGCCGCGCCCGCGCCGAAGAAGGTGACCTGGTGCCGCGCGACGAAGCGCCACAGCACGCCCCAGTCGGGCTTCTCCTTGCTGCCGGCCGGGTTGCCGTCGTAGATGCAGATGGTGGCGCCGAAGGCCAGGCCCGAGAGCTGCGAGTTCCACATCACCCAGCCGGTGGAGCTGTACCAGTGGTAGCGCTCGCCGAAGTTGTTGGCGCCGTAGCTCGCGCCCACGTCGTTGTGCAGGCCGCAGGCATGCATGGTGAGGATGATGCCGCCCTGGCCGTGCACGATGGGCTTGGGCAGGCCGGTGGTGCCGCTCGAGTAGACGATCCAGATCGGATGGTCGAAGGGCAGCCACTCGGGTTCGAAGGCGGCGACCTCGGCGTCGTCGCGCGCGGTGGCCCGGGCCCAGTCGACGTCGTGCGCCACCTGGCCCGTGGCATGGGGCGAGGGCACGAGCAGCAGCCGGCGCACGCTCGGCAGCTGGCCGCGCAGTTCCTGCAGCACGGCGCTGCGGTCGAGCGGCTTGCCGCCGTAGTGCACGCCGTCGACCGCGATCAGCAGGGTGGGTTCGATCTGGCGGAAGCGGTCGGCCACGGCGGCCGTGCCCATGTCGGGCGCGCACACGCTCCAGATCGCGCCGATGCTCGAGCAGGCCAGGAAGGCCACCATGGTCTCGGGCACGTTGGGCATGTAGGCCGCGACGCGGTCGCCGCGCTTCACGCCGAGCGATTTCAGCGTGAGCGCGACCGACGCGACCTGGCGCCGCATCTCGGGCCACGACAGCTCGCGCACCTCGCCGCGCTCGTTGTCGCTGACGATCGCGGGCATGCCGGCCGCGTGGGCCGCGTCGACATGACGCAACACCTCGCGCGCATAGTTGACCTGGGCGCCGGGAAACCAGCGCGCGAGCGGCATGCGCGATTCGGCGAGCACGGCCGTGTGCGGCGTGGGCGATTCGATGCGGGCGTAGTCCCAGATGCTCTGCCAGAAGGCATCGAGCTCGGTGACGGACCAGCGCCACAGGGCGTCGTAGTGGTCGAAAGCGAGGCCGCGCGTGTCGCGCAGCCAGTCTTGGTAGAGGCGGATCTGGGGAATGTTGGGAGCGGGCATGGACCGAGCGTAGCGCCGTGACGGAGTGCGCTCAAGGGGGGTTGACCTCAGGGTTTGTACGTGTGTTCAACATTTTTGTACAAGCGTTCAATACACCTCCATGAGCACCCGCACACCCACCGCCAAGCGCCGCGCCGCGCGTCCGAGCGCATCGTCCGCCGCCGCTGTCGCCATCGAGACGGCGCGGCCCGATCGCAAGCAGGCGATCCTGCTGGCGGCCGAGAAGCTGTTCGCGCAGCACGGCTACCACGCGGTGACGATCCGCCAGATCGCCGAGGAGGCCGGCGTGCCGCTGGCGCTGGTGGGCTATTACCACGGCCAGAAGCACGAGCTGTTCCACGCCATCTTCGAGCACTGGGCCCACTCGATCGAGGCGCGGCTCGCGGGGCTGGCGGCGGTGAACCTCGACCCCGACGACGCGCGCACGCTGCCGCGCATCATCGAGGCCTTCATCGCACCGGTGCTGGCGCTGCGCGCGAGCTCCGAGGGCGAGTACTACGCGCTGCTGGTGGCGCGCGAACTCGCCAACACCACCGAAGAGGCCGACCGCGTGCTGCGCGCCTACTTCGATCCGCTGGCCGAGGCCTTCATCGATGCGCTGCACCTCGTGCTGCCGCATGCCACGCGCGGCGAGGTCGCCTGGGGCTACCAGTTCGCGCTCGGCGCGCTCATGAACCATCTGAACAGCAGCCGCATCGCGCGCCTGTCGCGCGGCGAGAACACGCCCGGCGATCCGGCCATGGCGCCGATGCTCGTGAACTTCATCGTCGGCGGCCTGCGCCATGCGCTGCCACGGCCGAAGAGCGCCAAGTCACCCCAGAAGAAAGCACCCCTCAGGAGAGAAAAACCATGATGAAGAGACGCACCCTGCTGTCGGCCCTGGCCGCGGCATCGACGGCCGCGGCACTGCCCGCGCGCGCTCAGCCCCAGCCGAAGATCGTGTTCGGCTACACGGCCGTGACCGATTTCGGCTCGGTGTTCGTGGCGGCCGACGAGGGCTTCTTCAGGAAGCGCAACCTCGAGGTCGAGCTCAAGTTCATCCCGCTCAACTCCACCATTCCCGCGGCGCTGCAGTCCGACTCGCTGCAGATCGGCGGCCCCACGCCCTCGGTGTTCCTGCAGGCGGTCGACGGCGGCCTCGACCTGGTGCTGGTGGCCGGCGGCGGCCTCACCTCGAAGACCCTCACGAGCACGGGCCTGGTGGCGCGCGCGGGCAGCGGCATCAAGAGCGCGCAGGACTGCGTGGGCAAGAAGATCGGCGTGCCGGGCCTGGGCGCGTTCCTGCACGTGACCTTCCGCGCCTGGCTCAAGGACAGCGGCGTCGACCACCGCAAGGTCAACTTCGTCGAGGCCGCCTTCCCGCAGCATGCCGACCTGCTGCGCGGCGGCTCGGTCGATGCCGTCGTGTCGACCGATCCGTTCATGACCCGCATCACCGAGAGCGGCGCGGGCTACGTGGCCTCGTACTACTCGACCTTCCTGCCCGACAACAACCAGACCATCGTGCACGCGGCCAAGCGCGAATGGGTGGCGAAGAACCCGGGCGCGGCACGCGCCTTCCGCGAGGCGCTGGTCGAAGCCGCGGCCTTCATGCAGCAGCCGAGGAACGATGCGAAGGTGCGCGCCTCGATCGGCAAGTACACCCGGCTGCCGGCCGACGTGCTCGCGAAGATCCAGGTCTCGCCGCCGGGCCCGGTGGTGAGCGAGAAGCAGCTCGCCTACTGGAGCGGGCTGATGAAGGACCAGGGCATGCTGCGCTCGGACATCGACGTGGCGAAGCTGTTGGCGCCATGATCGCGACGCCCCTTCCAAACCCGGCGCGCAGCGCGCTGCCGTCGGGCGCCGCGCTGCCGGGCAGCGGCCCCGCGCGGCACGCCGCGCCCTTCCTGCGCTTCGACGGCGTGACCATCCGCCTCGGTGGCCGCGAGATCCTCTCGCCCACCTCCTTCGACGTGGCGCGCGGCGAGTTCGTCTGCATCGTCGGCCCGAGCGGCTGCGGCAAGACCACGCTGCTGCGCGCGGCCAGCGGGCTGGTCGCGGCCAGCGCGGGCGAGGTGCGGCGCAACGGCGTGAAGATGCTCGAGCCCTCGCGCGAAGTGGCCTTCGTGTTCCAGGACTACGGCCGCGCGCTGCTGCCCTGGCGCACGGTCGAGGGCAACGTGAGCCTCGCGCTCGAGGCCGGCGGCGTGCCCGCGGCCGAGCGCGCGCCGCGCATCGCCGACGTGCTCGCCAAGGTCGGGCTCGCGAAGCATGCCCACAAGTTTCCGGTGCAGCTCTCGGGCGGCATGCAGCAGCGCGCGCAGATCGCGCGCTGCCTCGCGCAGAAGCCCGAGCTGATGATGATGGACGAGCCCTTCGGCGCGCTCGACGCGCTGACGCGCCAGAGCCTGCAGGACGAGCTCGCGCGGCTGGTGCGCGAGGACGGCCTCACGGTGCTGTTCGTCACGCACGACCTCGAGGAGGCGATCTACCTCGGTGACCGCGTGATCGCGCTGCAGGCCAACCCCGGTCCCGGGCGGCCCAGCCTCGCGCGCATGATCGACGTGAAGATCCCGCGCCCGCGCGACCAGCTCACGACCAAGGAGCATCCCGACTACCTGCGGCTGCGGCGCGAGCTGTTCGCCTTCATCGAGCACGGCCATGACTGAGAACCGGCTCGTGCGCGGGCTGCGGCCCTGGGTGTTTCCGGCGCTGCTGATCGGTGCCTTCGAGTGGTACGCGCGCCGCGCGGCGGCGCTGGGCAGCGATGCGCTGGCGCCGCCGAGCGCCGCGGCCAGGGCCTTCGCCGGCGCCGCGCTCGACGGCTCGCTGTGGCAGGCCACCGGCTTCACGCTCGGCACCGCCGCGCTGGGCCTGCTGCTGGGCGCGGTGCTCGGCATCGCGCTGGGGCTGGTGCTCGGGCTGTCGCGCCGCGCGGCCCGGCTCGGCTCGGTCACGATCGAGGTGCTGCGCCCCGTGCCCTCGGTCGCGCTGATCCCGCTCGCGATGCTGGGCTTCGGCTTCGGCGTGCGCATGGAGCTCGCGATCGTCGCCTTCGCCACCTTCTGGCCGCTGCTGGTGCTGGTGCAGGCGGCGGTGCAGCAGGTCGAGCCGCGGCTGCTCGAGGTCAGCCGCGTGCTGGGCCTGTCGGCGCGCGAGCGGGCCTTCAAGATCGTGCTGCCGGCCATCGTGCCGCGCCTGTTCGTCGCGCTGCGGCTCGGCGTGGCGGTGGCGCTGGTGGTGGCCGTGACGGTGGAGATCGCGGCCAATCCCAACGGCATGGGCTACGCGATGATGATCGCGCAGCAGAGCTTCGACCCCGCGCTGATGCTGGCCTGGCTGGGCTGGATCGGCGTGGTGGGCTTCGCAATCAACGCGGCCATGCTGTGGCTGCAGCGCGGCGTGTCGCGCCGCATGGGAGCCGCGCCATGAACGGCCACGACGAACGCCAGGGCCTGGAGCGGCTCGGCGCGCTCGGCGTGCTGCTGGCGCTGGTCGCGCTGTGGTGGGTCGCGAGCAACGCGGGCTGGGTCAGCCGCGTGTTCCTGCCGACCCCGCAAGCCACCTTCGCGAGCCTGCGCGAAGGACTGAACCTGTCGGGCGAAGGCGGCGGCGAGCTGCTCGCCTTCACCGGCGCGACGGTGGGCCGCATGGTGCAGGGCTGGCTGCTCGCCTCGCTGGCCGGCGTGCTGCTCGGCGCGGCCATCGGCGTCTCGCCCGCGGTGCGTGCCTGGGTCCAGCCCACGCTGGAGTTCGTGCGCCCGCTGCCGGCCTCGGCGCTGCTGCCGCTGGCGATCTCGATCTTCGGGCTCAACCCCGGCATGGTGCTGTTCGTGGTCGCCTTCGGCGCGATGTGGCCGGTGCTGCTGGCCACGGTGCACGGCTTCGCGGCCGTGGAGCCGCGCCTGGCCGAGGTGGCGCGCTGCCTGCAGATGTCGCGCGCGGCCTATGTCTGGAAGATGGGCCTGCCCAACGCGATGCCCGACATCCTGGCCGGCATGCGGCTCGCGCTGACCATCGCGCTGATCGTCGCGGTGGTGGGCGAAATGATCGCCTCGCAGAGCGGCCTGGGCCAGGCCATCCTGCTGGCCGCGCGCGCCTTCCGCGCCAGCGAGCTGTTCGCCGGCATCGTGCTGCTCGGGCTCATCGGCTTCGCGAGCAATGCGCTGCTGGCCCAGGCCGAACGGCGCCTGCTGCGCTGGCAGCAGCCCTGATTCCTCCCTTCTTCTCTTTTCCCTCCGCTCGAACGAACACCCCACAAGGAGCCCACCCATGCCACGCAAACTGGTCGACCTCTCGATCTTCCTGGAGAACGACGTGCTCTCCGACCCGCCGGCCTTCGCGCCGAAGATCCAGTACTTCACGCACGACAACACCTACGAGCAGATCGAGCCCTTCTTCCCCGGCCTCAAGAAGGAAGACCTGCCCGACGGCGAAGGCTGGGCGGTGGAGATGGTGCAGCTGTCCACGCACAACGGCACCCACCTCGACGCGCCCTACCACTTCCATTCGACCATGGACAAGGCGCTCGGCGAGAAGAAGCCCGCGATCGCGATCCACGACGTGCCGCTCGACTGGTGCTTCCAGCCCGGCGTGAAGCTCGACTTCCGCCATTTCGCCGACGGCTACGTGGTGCGCGCGGCCGACGTCGAGGCCGAGCTCAAGCGCATCGGCCACACGCTCAAGCCGCTGGAGATCGTCGTGATCAACACGCGCGCCGGCTCGCGCTACGGCAACCCCGACTACGTCTCGGCCGGCGCCGGCATGGGCTACGAGGCGACGATGTACCTGCTCGAGCGCGGCGTGCGCCTCACGGGCACCGATGCCTGGAGCTGGGACGCGCCCTTCGTCCACACCGCGAAGAAGTACGGCGAGACGCAGGACGCCTCGCTGATCTGGGAAGGCCACAAGGCCGGCCGCGACATCGGCTACTGCCACATCGAGAAGCTGCACAACCTCGAGGCGCTGCCGCCCACGGGCTTCTTCATCAGCTGCTTTCCGCACAAGATCCGCGGCGCCTCGGCCGGCTGGACGCGCGCGGTCGCGATCTTCGACGACGCATTGATGGCCTCGGTCTAAGGATTTTTCTTTCATGCACACGCTCAACCACACGCACGACGTCCACGCCCGCAGCTGGGTCGAATCGGCCAACCCCACGGCCACGACCGGCAGCGACTTCCCGATCCAGAACCTGCCGCATGCGGTGTTTCGCCGCGCCGGCGGCAGCGAGGCCTTTCGCGGCGGCGTCGCGATCGGCGACCAGGTGCTCGACCTGGCCGCGCTGGTGCATGCGCGGCAGCTCGACGGCCTCGCGCTCGAGGCCGCCACGGCGGCCGCGCAGCCCGCGCTCAACGACTTCTTCGCGCTCGGCCCCGCCGCCTGGCGGACGCTGCGCCATGCGCTGTTCGCGCTGCTGAAGAACGATGCGCCGGTCGCGGCGGTGCAGGCCGTGCGCGCCTGCCTGGTGCCGCAGGCCGAGGCCGAGTACGCGATCCCCGCGCGCATCGGCGACTACACCGACTTCTACACCTCGATCGACCATGCGCTCAACATCACGCGCCTCTTGAACCCCGGCGGCGACGTGACCTCGAACTTCCGCTGGATCCCGATCGCCTACCACGGGCGCGTGTCGACCATCGGCGTGAGCGGCCAGCAGTTCCGCCGGCCCATGGGTCAGGCGATGGCGCCGGGCGCGAAGGCGCCCACCTACCAGGCCTGCGCGCGGCTCGACTACGAGCTCGAGCTCGGCGTCTGGATCGGCACCGGCAACGCGCACGGCGAGGCCATTGCGCTCGAGCATGCGGAGCAACACATCTTCGGCATCTGCCTGCTCAACGACTGGTCGGCGCGCGACATCCAGTTCTGGGAGATGGCGCCGCTCGGTCCCTTCCTCGCGAAGAACTTCGCGACCACGATCTCGCCGTGGATCGTGACCATGGAAGCGCTCGCCCCCTACCGCCAGCCCTGGACGCGCGCGGCCACCGATCCGCAGCCGCTGGCCTATCTCGAGGACGCGGCCAACCGCGAGGCCGGCGCGATCGACATCCGGCTCGAGGTCTGGCTCGAGAGCGAGAAGGCGCGCGCCGAGAAGCGCGGGCCGTCGCGCCTGTCGTCCACCAGCTTCCGCCACCAGTACTGGAGCGTGGCGCAGATGGTGGCGCACCACACGGTGGGTGGCTGCCAGCTCAACCCCGGCGACCTGTTCGGCAGCGGCACCATCTCGGGCCCCGGCGAGGGCGAGGCCGGCGCCATCATCGAACTCGCGCGCGGCGGCCAGACGCCCGTGGCGCTGGGCGACAGCGGCGAGCAGCGCAGCTTCATCGAGGACGGCGACGCCGTGCTGCTGCGCGGCTGGTGCGAGAAGCCCGGCCACGCGCGCATCGGCTTCGGCGAGAGCCGCGGCACGGTGCTGCCGGCGCGCGGCTGAGACCCCGGACCTTTCTCAGTCGACGAAGATCAGCGAGCGGTGCAGCGAGGCTCCGGCCCGCACGCCATCGGCCGAGGCCAGCGTGGCGTTCTGCATCGCGAGCGCCGCGTCGCCGGCCGCGAACACGCCGGGCACCGAGCTCGTCTTCATCATCGGATCGGTGCGCACCACGAGGCCCAGCGGTCCCTCGTCGAAGGCGCAACCGAGTTGCGCGGCCAGCGTGCTGCCCTGGCGCTGGGCCGGCGCCACGAACAGTGCGTCGAGCGGCAAGCGGCGCCCGTCGTCGAAGCGCACCGCCTCGAGCGCGTTCGCGGGGCCTTCGAGCGCGACCACGCGGCCCGGGTCGATCGCGATGCCGCGCGCATCGAGCTGCGCGCGCGTTTTGGCATCGAGCGGCGGCATGCCGTGCGTGAACAGCGTCAGCGGCCCCCAGTCTGCCACCAGCATCGCCTGGTGCACCGACAGCTCGCCGCTGCCGAGCACGCCGAGGCGGCGGTCGATGAACTCGTAGCCATGGCAGTAGGGGCAGTGCAGCACGCTGGCACCCCAGCGCGGCGCGAGGCCCTCGATGCCCTCGGGCAGCAGGTCGTGCACGCCCGTGGCCAGCAGCAGCCGGCGCGTCACCAGGGTCTGGCCCGAAGCCAGCGTGACGGCGAAGCGGGTGTCGCCCTCTTCGGCCGGCAGCACGCGCGCCGTCTGTGCCGCGTCGGCGACGAAATCGACAGAGGGATAGGCCAGCAGTTGCGCGCGCGCCTGGTCGCGCAATGCCAGCGGCGCCGCGCCGTCGTGGCCGAAGAAGCCGTGCGAGGCCTCGGCGAAGCGGTTGCGCGGCTGGCCCGCGTCGACCACGCAGATGCGCCGGCGTGCGCGCGCGAGCTGCATCGCGGCCGAGAGGCCCGCGAAGCTGCCGCCGACGATCAATGCGTCGTAGGGGAGGGAAGAACTCGTGGAATCAGGCATGGGCAATGTCCTTGGCAGTGAAGCCGCCTTCGTGCATGCGGCGGTGGAAATCCTTCGAGAGATCGGCCAGCGTGATGCGACCCAGGCGCGCGAGCAGCAGCGCCTCGGCCTCGCGGCAGGCGCCGTCGAGGGCGGTGTTGACCGCCTGCTCGACGATGCAGCCCGGGCTCTCGGTGCGGTTGCCGAAGGCCAGCAGCGCGGGCGCGCCCACGGCCGCGTGGATGTCGGCCAGCGTCACCTTCGACAGCGGGCACGACAGCACCCAGCCGCCGCCATGGCCCTTGGCCGAGCTCACGAAGCCAGCCTGCCGCAGCCCGGCCATGAGCCGGCGCACCACCACCGGATTGGTGTGCATCGCCTGCGCGAGCGACTCGGAGGTCGCGGGCTCGTCCATCTCGGCCATGTGCAGCAGCACGTGCAGGATGGCGGAAAGCTTGCTGTCTCGTTTCATGCAACATTATGAGTTGCTTGAAATGAAAAGCGCGGCGGAGCCCGGCCAATGCCCCTTCGCGGGAAACGGTTGGGTTGCGTCGACCCGCGGCTCAGGACACCGGATGCCACGCAAGCGCCGCGGCGTAGCCCGCGGGCGCGTCGAGCCGGATCGCGCGCACCGCCCGCCAGGCCGGCACGCGCATGACGATGTCGATCGCCGCGCCGGCACCGGCCGCGATGTCGAGCGACTGCAGGTGCTCGGCGATGCCGACGCCGATCGCCTTGAGCACCGCCTCCTTGCCGGTCCAGCGCAGGTAGAAGGCCGCGAGCCGGTCGTCGGCCGCGCGCAGCGCGGCGCGCTCGGCGGGCGTGAACACGAGTTCGCCCAGGCCTTCGATGTCGATGTCCTCGCTGCGGTGCTCGATGTCCACGCCGACCTCGAGCCCCATGGCGCGATCGGCCAGCGCGATCAGCGCCTGCGTGCCCGAATGCGCGACGTTGAAGCGCGGCGCCCCGCGCACGAACGGCTTGCCCTGCGGGCCCGCCTCGAAGCGCAGCCCGAGCGGATCGCGACCCATGCGCTCGGCCAGCAGGCCGCGCAGCGCCGAGCGCGCGGCCGCGAAGCGCACGCGATCGGCGCGCTGTACGAAACGCTGCAGCCGCGCGTCCTCCTCGCTCGACAGCGCGGCGCGCAGCGCGGTGGGTTCGGTGGCCAGGTCCAGCTCGAGGCGGAACAGCTCGATGCCGGCCGGCAGGGAGTCATCGGCCCGGGGAAGGATGCGCATGCGGCATTGTCTTGCACGCGCTGCTATCGTCCGGCCCGCGGCGCCCCACCTTCGCCGCGCCCGCATGCCTCTTTCCGATCCCGCCCCCCTGCTGCTCGATGCCGCCCTGCGCGGCGTGCTGATGGCCCTGCTGCTCGTGCTGGCGCTGGTGCTCGGCCGCGACCGGCCGCGGCTGCCGGCGGCGCGCGTCGGGGTGGCCCTGGCGCTGGGCCTCGCGCTGCAGGTGGCGGGCTCGACGCCCTCCTTCGAGGCCTGGGCGCCACGGCTGTGGCAGGCGCCGCTGGTGGCGGTGGCGGCAGGCAATGCGGTGCTGTTCTGGGTGTTCGCGCGGGCCCTGTTCGACGACGACTTCGCACCACGACCGCGGCACGCCGTGGCCTGGGCCGCGGTGGCGCTGCTCGCGGGCGCCAACTGCGCCGTGTTGATCGGAAGCGGCCTGGCGATCGCACCCCTCGCGCTGGGCCTGCAGCGCGCGGCGCCGCTGGTGTTCGCGCTGCTGGCCATGGCCGCGGCGGCCGCGCGCTGGCGCGTCGACCTGGTGGAGCGGCGGCGCCGGCTGCGCGCCTTCATCGTGGGGGCCGGCGCGCTCTACAGCATCGCCATGATCGGCGCGCGCTGGCAGTCGCCGCGCTGGCAGCTCGGCGGGGCAATGGCAACGCTGGACGTGGCGCTGCTGCTGGCGATCGTGGCGGTGGTCGCCTGGCGGATGCTGCGGCTCGCGGGGTCGGACCTGTTCCCGGCGGCGGCGCCGAGGCCGGCGCTGCCAGAGGCGGTGCTGGCGCCGGTGCCCGACATCGCGCCGGCGCCGACGGTCGAGCCTCCTCCGCTCGCTCGCCCCGAACCCGCGCCCGCCCCTCCGGCACCGCCCGAGCCGGCGCCGGACGTCGATCCCGCCGAGGACCGCCTCGCCGACGCCCTGCACCGCCTCATGACGGCCGAACGCGCCTACCGCGACGAGAACCTGGGCATCGCCCAGCTCGCCGCGCGGCTCGCGGTGCCCGAGTACCGGCTGCGCAGGCTCATCAACCAGCGGCTCGGCCACCGCAACTTCAACGCCTACATCAACGGCTTCCGCCTGCAAGAAGCACTGGCGGCGCTGGCCGATCCGGCCAGGCGCGAGCGGCCGGTGCTGAGCATCGCGCTCGAGGCCGGCTTCCAGTCGATCGGCCCGTTCAACCGCGCCTTCAAGGCCGCCACCGGGCTCACGCCGACCGAATTCCGGCGCCAGAAGCTGGCCGATTCCTGAAATCGCCGGGCCCGAAGCCGCCCTTGCGGTTTTCGGCGAGACGCGGCCCGGGCGGCGCCGGCATCGTGCCGGCTTCGTTCCATCACCAGGAGTTGTCTTGCTTCACCGTTGCTCATTGCTCGGCCGGATCGCCGGCATGCTGGCGCTCTTCGCCTTCCTCACTGGCCTGGCCCAGGCCGCCACGCTGGGCCTGGGCCAGCTTCCCGCCACCCCCACCGATGGCCCCGTCACGCTGTTCTATCCCGCCGAGTCGCCGCCGCAGCGCGTGCAGCGCGGCCCCTTCGCCTTCGACGCCGCCTCCGGCGCGGCGCCCGTGCGCGGCAATGGCCGGCTGGTCGTGGTGTCGCACGGCTCGGGCGGGGCGCCGTGGGTGCACGTGGACCAGGCGCGCAGCCTGGTCGCGGCCGGCTTCGTGGTCGCGATGCCCGAGCACCGCGCCGACAACGCGCGCGACGGCAGCGACCCCGGCCCCGACAGCTGGACGCAGCGGCCGGCCGAGGTCTCGCGCGCGATCGACGCCGTGGGCCGCGACCCGCGCTTCGCGCCGCTGCTGCGGCTCGACCGGGTCGGCCTCTACGGCATCTCGGCCGGCGGGCACACGGCGCTGAGCCTCGCGGGCGGCCGCTGGTCGCCGGCGGCGTTCGCGCGCCATTGCGACGCCCACCTGGACGAGGATTTCCAGTTCTGCGTCGGCCTGATCACGCGGCTCACGGGCGGCCCGCTCGACGGCCTCAAGCGCTGGGGCGCGCGCACGGTGATCCGCCACCGCTTCGCGGCCGACACGCGGCTGCGCGAGGACCACGACCCGCGCATCGCCGCCGCGGTGGCCGGCGTGCCGGGCGCGGCCGATTTCGACCTGGCCTCGCTCGCGACGCCGCGCATCCCGCTGGCGCTGATCGGTGCCCGGCAGGACCGCTGGCTGATCCCGCGCTTTCACGGCGACGCCGTGCTGGCGGCCTGCCGGCCGCGCTGCGAACTGCTGGCCGACCTGGCGCTCGGCGGCCACGGCTCGCTGCTGTCGCCCCAGCCGCCGGCGCTCGACGGGCTGATCGGCGACCTGTTGAACGACCCGCCGGGCTTCGACCGGGCAGCGGTGCGCGCTGCAGAAACCGCGACAACCTCCTTCTTCAGCCGCCATCTCCTGCCTTGATGCCGTCATTTCCGCTTCGAACGCGCTAACGCACGAGCTCCAGATTCCGCCGACGGACAGCTCCCACAGCCAGGCGCGGCCCCGGCGCTCACGGCCCCCACCCCGCCCTTCCCTATGTTTCATTCCGAGCCGGCACCCTGCCGGCTCTGTGTTTTCAGCGATCCCCGTATCACTCGAAAAGGAAGGAATCCCAGCCATGAAACAACAACACCATCGCATCGTCTTCGGCGCCCTGCTTGCGGGGCTGCTGGCCACCGCGGGCATCCAGGCCGGCGCACAGGTCTCCACCCCGAACGTCGGGGTGGGCGTGGGCGTGAACGCCGGAGTGGGCGCCTCGGGCGGCGGCAGCGCGGGCGGCGCACAGGCCGGCGCGCGCGGCGATGCTGCGGCGCAGACCCGCGCCAATGCCGGCGGCACCGGCGTGAATGCCGGCACGAACGCCGGCGGTAGCGCGGCCGCGGCGAGCCATGCGAACGGCCATGGCGCGGGTGCGGCCGGCAACGCCGGCGCGGGCGGCAATGCCTCGGGCAACGCGAACGGCGGCGGCCTCGGCAATGCCGTGGGCGGCGTGCTCGGCGGCGCGACCGGCGCGACCGGCGCGGTGGGCAATGTCGGCAACACGGTCGGCGGCGCCACGGGGGCCGTGAACGGTGCCACCAATGCGGTCGGCGGCGTGGCGGGCACGGCCAATGGCGCGACCGGAGCGCTCGGCGGTGCGACCAGCACCGTGGGCGGCGCGGTGAATGGCGTCACCGGCGCGGCCGGCTCGGCAGGCGGCGCGCTGAAGCCGATCGGCACCGGGGCCGGCGCGGCCGGCCAGGCCGGTGGCAGCGGTGGCGTGAAGCTGGGCAAGTAAGCACGCCCGCCCGGTGCAACAAGGCCCGTGGCCCTTCGAGGCCGCGGGCCTTTTTCGTGTGCTCAGGCGGAAGCGTCTTCGCGCAGCCTGAACAGGCTCGTCACTTCCACATCGAGCACCATCAGCTCCCGCTGGTTGAACAGCCGCCAGCGCCAGCGCAGGATGCCCAGCGTGGGCTTGCTCTCGGAACGGCGCACCTCGATCACGTCGGCCACCAGCCGCAGCGCGTCGCCGGGGCGCACGGGGTTCGGCCAGCGTACGTGCTCGAGGCCCGGCGAGGCGAAGGATTCGGAACCCGCGAGCGCGGCCTCGACCACCAGCCGCATCGCGATCGCGCAGGTATGCCAGCCGCTCGCGATCAGGCCGCCGAAGGGGCTCTCGCGCGAGGCCTCGGCGTCGGTGTGGAACCACTGCGGGTCGTAGCTGCGGGCGAAGCCGACCAGCTCCTCCTCGCTGAGCAGGTAGGGGCCGGCCTCGATGACCTGGCCGGCATGGAAATCGGCGAACTTCATCGGCGCAGCCTGCCCGGCACCCGAGTGAGGGTCAGTAGGTCTCGAGATGCAGCCGGCCTTCGCGCTTGAGCGCGGCGCCCACGGTGTCCCAGTCCAGGCCCGCCTCCTTCGCCACGTCGCGCAGCGCGAGCACCACGCCCTCCTCCATGCTCTTGAGGCCGCAGACGTAGAAGTGGCTGGCGCCGTCCTTGAGCAGCGCGGCGAGGTCGGCCGCGCGCTCGCGCATCAGGTCCTGCACGTAGCGCTTGGGGCTTCCCGGCGTGCGCGAGAACGCGAGGTTGATGTCGATGAAATCCTTGGGCAGCGACTGCAGCGGGCCGAAGTACGGCAGCTCCTGCTGCGTGCGCGCGCCGAAGAACAGCATGAGCTTGCCGCCCTCGAACTTGCCGCTCTTGCGCAGCCGGCGACGCCACTCGGTCATGGCGCGCATCGGCGCGCTGCCGGTGCCGGTGCAGATCATCACGATGTGCGACTTCGGATGGTTCGGCATCAGGAACGAGGCGCCGAACGGGCCGACCACCTGCACGGTGTCGCCGACCTTGAGGTCGCAGACATAGTTCGAGGCGATGCCGCGCACCGGGTTGCCCTGGTGGTCCTCGGTCACGCGCTTCACGGTGAGCGAGACGTTGTTGTAGCCGGGCCGCTCGCCGTTGCGCGGGCTGGCCACCGAGTACTGGCGCGCATGGTGGCGCTTGCCGATGGCGTCGACGCCGGGCGGCACGATGCCGATCGACTGGCCCTCGAGCACCGGGAACGGGATGGCACCGAAGTCCAGCACGATGTGGTGGGTCTCGCTGTCGAAGCCGGCCTCGGTGCAGTTGAAGTTGCCCACCACGGTGGCGGTGGTCGGTGTCTTCGGCGGGAACAGGTTGGTGTAGGCATGCGCGGCCGACCAGGGCGGCACGGTGGCGCCGTACTGGGCCGAGTGGAAGACCGGCTCGGCCGCTTCCGCGCTCGCCTGCACCAGTGCCGGCTCGGCCACCTCCGCGGCATCGGCCGCGTCGGCCGTCACGCCCGCGGCCTCGAGCTCCTCGGGCGTGAGTTCGGCCGGCAGCGATTCCCAGCCGAGCTGCTCCTCGATCGAATAGGCGCGCACCACGGGCATGGTGCGCCAGTTGTCGATCGAGCCCGTGGGGCACGGCGAGATGCAGGCCATGCAGCCGTTGCAGACGTCGGCGCGCACGACGTAGTTGTTGTCGTCGTGCGTGATCGCGTTGACGGGGCAGGTGGCCTCGCAGGTGTTGCAGCGGATGCAGATCTCGGGGTCGATCAGGTGCTGCTTGATGACCCCGGCTTCAACGGCCATGTCCATGTTGTTCTCCATCCCCTCGCCGTGGGGACGAGGGATTCATATCCAGGCTTTCAGCCGAAGCGGACGTACTCGAAGTCCACCGGCTGGCGGTTGATGCCCATCACCGGCGGCGCGATCCAGCCCGCGAACTTGCCCGGCTCGACGACGCGGCCCATCAACGATGCCACGAAAGCGAAGTCTTCGGCGCTCGGCAGCCATTCGTCGCGCTTGGCGGCCCATTCCATGTCGTTCACCACGCGGCCCTCGGGCGACATCTTGATGCCGGCGAGCGCGCCGATCTGACGGTTGAAGGCCTTGTGCGGCACGACCAGGCGGGTGGGAATGCCGGCCTTCTCGAGCACCTTGTTCCAGCGGCCGACGCCGGCCACCGAGTCCTTGATGAAGTCGTCGCGCAGCACCTCGTTGAGCGCGTTGAGCATCGGCACGTCCTTCTCGACGAGCTGGCCGTCCTTGACCTCGAGCACCTTGTAGGTCTGGCCCTTGAGCACGTGGTCGTCGGTGCGCTTGCCTTCCTCGTAGCGGCCCTTGAGGCCCGAGCTGTAGAAGATGGCGGCGTTGCTCGACTGATCGGCACCGAACAGGTCGATGGTCACGCTGTAGTGGAAGTTCAGGTAGCGCTGGATGGTGCCGAGGTCGATGGCACCGGCCGCGCGCACCTTCTGCGGATCGTCGGTCTTCAGCTCGTTCATGACCTGCGCGGTGCGCGCGATCACGCGCGACACGCCGCTCTCGCCCACGAACATGTGGTGCGCTTCCTCGGTCAGCATGAACTTGGTAGTGCGCGCCAGCGGGTCGAAGGCGCTCTCGGCCAGCGCGGAGAGCTGGAACTTGCCGTCGCGGTCGGTGAAGTAGGTGAACATGAAGAACGCGAGCCAGTCGGGCGTGCGTTCGTTGAAGGCACCGAGGATGCGCGGGTTGTTCTCGTCGCCCGAGGTGCGCTGCAGCAGCGCCTCGGCTTCCTCGCGGCCGTCGCGGCCGAAATGCTTGTGCAGCAGGTAGACCATCGCCCACAGGTGGCGGCCTTCTTCCACGTTGATCTGGAACAGGTTGCGCAGGTCGTACATCGAGGGCGCGGTCAGGCCCAGGTGGCGCTGCTGCTCGACCGAGGCGGGCTCGGTGTCGCCCTGCGTCACGATGATGCGGCGCAGGTTGGCGCGGTGCTCGCCGGGCACGTCCTGCCAGGCCTTCTCGCCCTTGTGGTCGCCGAAGTGGATCTCGCGGTTGGCGTCGCCCGGATTCAGGAAGATGCCCCAGCGGTAGTCGCGCATCTTCACGTGGCCGAACTGGGCCCAGCCCTGCGGGTCGACGCTCACGGCCGTGCGCAGGTAGACCTCGTGGTTGATCGAGCCCTCGGGGCCGACGTCGTCCCACCAGTTGATGAAGTTGGGCTGCCAGCCTTCGAGCGCGCGCTGCAGCGTGCGGTCTTCGCCGAGGTTGACGTTGTTGGGGATCTTCTCGCTGTAGTTGATCGTGCTCATCGTTGTTCCTTGGGTTGTACGGGCTGCAGGTTCAGACGCGGTTGAGATCGAAGCCGGCCTTCTCGCCGGTGCCGTAGACCTTGAGCGCGCCCTTCTCGCCGACGGCGTTGGGGCGGTTGAAGATCCAGTTCTGCCAGGCCGAGAGACGGCCGAAGACGCGGGTGATCATGTTCTCCTTGCTCGCGAAGCGCAGGTTGGCCTCGAGGCCGGTCAGCGAGTCGGGCGACATGGCGGCGCGTTCCTCGATCGCGATGCGGATCTCGTCGTCCCAGTCGATGTCGTCGGGCGCGGCCGTGACCAGGCCGAGCTTGAGCGCCTCGTCGGCATCGAGCGGCTTGCCGGCGGCCGCGCGCGCGGCCTCGAGCGGCGCGGCCTCTTCGTAGAAGCGGCGCTGCAGGCGGCTCTGGTCGTTGACCATCGGGAAGAAGCCGAAGTTGAATTCGTTCAAGACCAGCTTGGGCGCGCGCTCGGCGTCGTCGGGCAGCGCGAGCATGTAGGTGCGGTCGGCCGCGAAGGCCAGCTCGGCCAGCGTGCCGGCGAAGCAGGAACCGGCCTCGACCAGCGCGAACAGGCTGCGCGAGGACACGTCGAGGCGCGCCAGCGTGCGGCGCAGCGCGCCGAGGGTCTCGCGCACCAGCCAGTGGTCCTTGTTCGCGAGCATCACGGCGTCCGAGGCCAGCACGGCCTGGGCGTCGCCCTCGGTCTTCAGGAGCCAGGTGCCGATGTCGAGTTCGTTGGTGCGCAGGTTGAGGATCGCGTCGTCGAGCTCGCGGCACACGGCCAGCGGCCACCAGGCGGCGCCCGCGGCCTCGATGGCGGCGATGTCGGCCGGCTGCGCGCCGCTCGGCGCCTTCACCGTGATGGAGGCGGTGCGCTTGCTGCGGTCGATCTGCACGTTCACGTGCGAGTAGGCGATGCCGTCGGCGCTGTCGGTGCGCTCGAGGCGCGTGAGGGCCACGCCCTTGGCGCCGGCGGGACGGTCGCTGCCGGCCGCGAGCTGCGAGGCGCGTTCCTGCACGGCGGCGGCGAACTGCGCGGGCTTGGCGACCGCGTCGACCAGGCGCCATTCGACGGCACGCTGGCCGCGCACGCCTTCGACGCTGGTGCAGAAGATGTCGGCGAGGTCGTGGCGCACGTGGCGCTTGTCGGTCACGCGGGTCAGGCCGCCGGTGCCGGGCAGCACGCCGAGCAGCGGCACCTCGGGCAGCGAGACGGAGGAGGAGCGGTCGTCGACCAGCAGGATCTCGTCGCAGGCCAGCGCCAGTTCGTAGCCGCCGCCGGCGCAGGCGCCGTTCACGGCCGCGAGGAACTTCAGGCCCGAGTGCTTCGAGGTGTCTTCCATGCCGTTGCGGGTCTCGTTGGTGAACTTGCAGAAGTTCACCTTCCAGGCGTGGCTGGAGACGCCCAGCATGAAGATGTTGGCGCCCGAGCAGAAGATGCGGTCCTTGCCGCTGGTCACGATCACGCTGCGCACCTCGGGGTGCTCGAAGCGGATGCGGTTGAGCGCGTCGTTGAGCTCGATGTCGACACCGAGGTCGTAGCTGTTGAGCTTGAGCTTGTAGCCGGGGCGGATGCCGCCGTCCTCTGCGATGTCGAGCGTGAGGCGCGCGATCTCGCCGTCGAAGCCGATCGACCAGTGGCGGTACTGGGAAGGCTCGATGCGGTAGTCGACGCGCGGGGCGGCGGTGGATGCGGTGGTTTCGGTCATGGCGGGGTCTCCTGGGTCTTCCGTGGGCTTGAAAGGCCGCGGGACAAGGTCGATGCACGAATAATAATGCACTTTCCTGCGGCGATGACATGCATCATGCTGCATGTTTACGGGCACGTCAATGCCTGATGCGTTTTTTTTCGAGGATGTGACCGAAACCCGTTCCGGCGCGCGGCGGCGCCGGCCGTGTCAGGCCTTCAGGCCCATCGCCTGGCGGGCCGCGGCGCGCAGGCTCTGGAAGCTCTGCGGCAGGGTCTGGCGGCTGGTGTCGACCGTGAGGTCGGCCTTCGAATAGAAGGCGGCGCGGCCGTTGAGGATGCGGCGCAGGTCGTCCATGGCCTCGCGGCTGGCGGCCATCGGGCGGGTGTCGCCCTGGGCGGCCACGCGGCCCATGTGCTCCTCGGGCGCGGCCTGCAGCCAGACGGTGGTGCAGTGCGCGAGCAGCTCGTTGAAGGTGGCGGGGTCGGAGACGATGCCGCCCGGCGTGGCGATCACCACCTCGCTGTAGATCTGGATCGCCTCCTCGAGCGCGCGGCGCTCGTAGCGGCGGTAGGCATTGGTGCCGTAGAGGTCGTGGATCTCGCGCACGCTGCAGCCGGCGAGCTTCTCGATCTCGCGGCTCAGCTCGACGAACGGCACCTCGAGGTCGTCGGCCAGCATCTGGCCCAGGGTGGACTTGCCCGCGCCGCGCAGGCCCACGAGCGCGATGCGCCGGTGCCGCGCCGGGTCGACCGAGGCCGTGCCCAGCAGTTCGCCGAGCGCCACGCGCACGCGGCGCAGGTCGGCCTCGCTGCGGTGCTCGAGCAGCTCGCGGATCAACAGCCACTCGGGCGAGCTGGTGGTCACGTCGCCGACCAGCTCGGCCAGCGAGCAGTGCAGCGCGCCCGCCACCTGCTGCAGCACCAGGATCGAGGCGTTGCCGATGCCGTACTCGAGGTTGGCGAGATGGCGCTCCGACACCTCGGCCGCGATCGCCACCGCCTTGCGCGTGAGCCCGCGCTGCGCGCGCAGGTTGCGCACGCGCTCGCCGAGCGCGACCAGCAGCGGGTTCTTCACCTCCCCGGGCGCGGCGGGGGCGGCGCCTTCCGGCGCGGTGGCCAGCACCGCGTCTACATGCTCATTCATGCCATTCCTCTTGTTTCGCCGGCATTGTGCGCGCTCAGGGTAAACACCATAGATGCACTATATTGCTTGACACTGATTGTCTCGATGCTTATTGTTCGGCCACACGCAAGATACTGCACGTGCAGCATTCCTGCAAGGCAATACCAAAGTTCGAGGCCCACGATGTCCGACAGCAGCCACCCTGCCAGCCCCAGCGGCAAGGAAGCCTTCCACCAACTGATCGCCGGCCTGACCGCCGAGATCGCCGGCCGACCGCTCGACGCCGAGCTCGACCGCTGGCTCAACGCGAACCATGGCGCCGGCAGCCCCAGCTTCGCGCGGCTCGGCGCCGCCTGCCGCCAGGGCGTGGCCGAAGGCTGGCTGTGCGAGCGCGAAGGCGGCGGCATCAAGTACGGCCGCGTCTTCAAGGCCGAGGACACGCTGCACCGCTTCTCGGTCGACGTGGTCGACATGCAGGACATCGCTGGCCCGCACCACACCCATCCCCAGGGCGAGATCGACCTGATCATGCCGCTGGACGACAGCCCCGGCGCCACCTTCGACGGCCGCCCCGCGGGCTGGTGCGTCTACGGCCCCGGCAGCGCGCATCGCCCGACCGTCGCGCAAGGCCGCGCGCTCGTTCTCTACCTCTTGCCCGAAGGGCAGATCAAGTTCACCGTATGACCGAACTCCTCGCCAATCACGTCGCCGGCCGCTGGCAAAGCGGCTCGGGCGCCGGCACGCCCCTCTTCGACCCGGTTCTCGGCACCGAGCTCGTGCGCGTCGACGCCACCGGGCTGGACCTGCCCGGGGCCTTTTCGTTCGCCCGCGAACAGGGCGGCCAGGCGCTGCGCGCCCTTGGCTACCGCCAGCGCGCTGGCCTGCTGGCCGCCATCGTCAAGGTGCTGCAGGCGAACCGCGATGCCTATTACGAGATCGCGACCGCGAACTCGGGCACGGTGAAGAACGACTCGGCCGTCGACATCGACGGCGCGATCTTCACGCTGGGCCAGTACGCGAAATGGGGCGACGCGCTCGGCGACGTGCGCGCTTTACGCGACGGCGAGGCCGCCAGGCTCGGCAAGGAACCGCTGTTCCAGTCGCAGCACCTGCAGGTGCCCACCCATGGCGTGGCGCTGTTCATCAATGCCTTCAACTTCCCCTCGTGGGGCCTGTGGGAGAAGGCCGCGCCCGCGCTGCTCTCGGGCGTGCCGGTGATCGTGAAGCCGGCCACCGCCACCGCCTGGCTCACGCAGCGCATGGTCAAGGACGTGGTCGACGCGGGCGTGCTGCCCGCGGGCGCGCTGTCGGTGATCTGCGGCAGCTCGGCCGGCCTGATGGACCAGCTCCAGCCCTTCGACGTGGTCTCGTTCACCGGCTCGGCCGATACCGCCGCGCTGATCCGCTCGCACGACGCCGTGGCGCGGCGCTCGGTGCGCGTGAACATCGAGGCCGACAGCCTCAACAGCGCGCTGCTGCTGCCCGGCGCCGCGCCCGGCAGCGAGGCCTTCAACCTGCTGGTGCGAGAGGTGGTGCGCGAGATGACGGTGAAGGCGGGCCAGAAGTGCACCGCGATCCGCCGCATCCTCGTGCCGGCCGAGCTCTACGACGCCGCCGCCGAGGCGATCGCCGCCAAGCTCGCGGGCGTGAGCGTGGGCAACCCGCGCAACGAGGGCGTGCGCATGGGCTCGCTGGTGAGCCGCGCGCAGCTCGCCGCGGTGCGCGAGGGCCTCGATGCGCTCGCCGCGCAGACCCAGGTGCTGCACGACGGCCGCGATCGCCCGCTGGTCGACGCCGACCCCGCCGTGGCTGCCTGCATCGGCCCAGTGCTGCTGGGCGCGCGCGACGCCGACGCGGCGCGGCAGGTGCACGACATCGAGGTCTTCGGCCCGGTCGCCACGCTGCTGCCCTACCGCGACACGGCCCATGCCTTCGCCCTCGCCCACCGCGGCCAGGGCTCGCTCGTGACCTCGCTCTACGGCGCCGACGAAACCGCGCTCGCTCAGGCGGCGGTCGAACTCGCGGCCAGCCATGGCCGCGTGCACGTGATCACACCCGAGGTGGCGCAGGCCCAGACCGGCCACGGCAACGTGATGCCGATGTCGCTGCACGGCGGCCCGGGCCGCGCGGGCGGCGGCGCCGAACTCGGCGGCCTGCGCGCGCTGGACTTCTACCACCGCCGCAGCGCGGTGCAGGCGAGCAACGGCGTGCTCGCCGCCCTGGGGCTGTAGCCGCCCCTTCATATAGATACAGAGCCGCAGCGCCCCCCACTGAGGCCCCAAGGAGACACACGATGAGCCTGCCACCCCGCTTCAACTTCGCCGAGCACCTGTTCGCGCTCAACCGCGAACGCGCCGCGCGCACCGCCTACATCGACGACCGCGGCACGCTGAGCTACGGCCAGCTCGAGGACCGCGCGCGCCGCCTGGCCGCGGCGCTCAAGGCCGCGGGCGTGCGCCGCGAGGAACGCGTGCTGCTCTTGATGCTCGACGGCAACGACTGGCCCGTGAGCTTCCTCGGCTGCCTCTATGCCGGCATCGTGCCGGTGGCCGTCAACACGCTGCTCACGCCCGAGGACTACGCCTACATGCTCGACCACAGCCGCGCGCAGGCCGCGCTGGTGTCGGGCGCGCTGCTGCCGGTGCTGCAGGAAGCGATGGCGCGCGGCGGCCACGAGCTGCACACGCTGCTGGTGTCGCAACCGGCGGGCGCGCTGCCCGAGGGCGCGCGGGACTTCGAGGCCGCGCTCGCCGCCGCCGAGCCGCTGGCCGCGCCCGCGCTCACGGCCTCCGACGATCCGGGCTTCTGGCTCTACTCCTCGGGCTCCACCGGCAAGCCCAAGGGCACGGTCCACACGCAGGCCAACCTCTGGTGGACCGCCGAGCTCTACGGCAAGCCGGTGCTGGGCCTGAGCGAGAACGATGTCTGCTTCTCGGCCGCCAAGATGTATTTCGCCTACGGCCTGGGCAATGCGCTGACCTTCCCGCTGTCGGTGGGCGCCACCGTGGTGCTGATGGCCGAGCGGCCCACGCCCGATGCCACCTTCCGCCGCTGGGTGGAGCACAAGCCCACCGTCTTCTTCGGCGCCCCCACCGGCTTCGCGGGCATGCTCGCCTCGCCCAAGCTGCCGGCGCGCGAGGCGGTGGCGCTGCGCATGTGCTCGTCGGCCGGCGAAGCGCTGCCCGGCGAGATCGCGCAGCGTTTCAAGACGCACTTCGGTTGCGACATCATCGACGGCATCGGCTCCACCGAGATGCTGCACATCTTCATCTCGAACCGGCCCGACGACGTGCGCTACGGCACCACGGGCAAGCCGGTCGAGGGCTACGAGGTCGAGCTGCGCGGCGAGGACGGCCGCGCCGTGCCCGACGGCGAGGTCGGCGACCTCTACATCCGCGGCCCGAGCTCGGCGCTGATGTACTGGACCAACCGCGAGAAGTCGCGCGAGACCTTCCAGGGCGGCTGGACCAAGAGCGGCGACAAATACACGCGCGACGCCGACGGCTACTTCACCTATGCGGGTCGCAGCGACGACATGCTCAAGGTCAGCGGCATCTACGTCTCGCCCTTCGAGGTCGAGGCCACGCTGATGCAGCACCCGGCCGTGCTCGAGGCCGCGGTGATCGGCAAGGAGGACGGCGAGGGCCTCACGAAGACCAAGGCCTTCGTAGTGCTCAAGGACGGCGGTGCCACCACCGAGGACGAGCTCAAGGCCTTCGTGAAGGAGCGCCTCGCGCCCTACAAGTACCCGCGCTTCCTCGAGTTCGTGGCCGAGCTGCCGAAGACCGCCACCGGCAAGATCCAGCGCTTCCGGCTGCGCGAGCGCGAGAAGCAGGCATGAGCTTTCCAGACTTCGCCACCATCGACTGGCGCGGCCGCGCGGTGCGCATCGAGTGCCAGTGGATCGCGCCCGAGCGCGCCGACGCACCGCTGGTCGTGTTCCTGCACGAGGGCCTCGGCTCGGTCGCGATGTGGAAGGACTTCCCCGCGCGCCTGTGCGAAGCCGCCGGCGTGCGCGGCCTGGTGTTCTCGCGCCCCGGCTACGGCCGCTCCACGCCGCGCGCCGAGGACGAGATCTGGGACGTGGACTTCATGCACCGCCAGGCGCACGAGGTGCTGCCCGCGCTGTTCAGCGCGCTCGCGCTCGACGGCGAAAAGCCCTGGCTGTTCGGCCACAGCGACGGCGGCTCGATCTCGCTGCTCTACGCCGCGCGCTTTCCCGACCGCGTCGCGGGCCTGGTCGTGCTCGCGCCGCACATCTTCGTGGAAGACGTGACGGTGGCGAACATCGAGCTCGCGCGCACCGCCTACCTCGGCACCGACCTGCCCCGGAAGCTCGGCCGCTACCACGACAGCGCCGACTCGGCCTTCTGGGGCTGGAACCGCATCTGGCTGCATCCGCCGTTCCGCGACTGGAACATCGAGGCCGAGCTCGACGCGATCCGCTGCCCCGTGCTCGCCGTGCAGGGGCTCGGCGACGAGTACGGCAGCCTCGCGCAGATCCGCGGCATCGCCGCGCGCGTGCCCGGCTGCGAGCTGCTCGAGATCCCCGAATGCGGGCATTCCCCGCATCGCGATCAGCCGGATCGTGTCATCGTCGCGGCCACTTCGTTCATCACCAAAAACAGGAGACAAACCTCATGACCATTCGCCACACCACCCGCCTCGCGCTGACCGCGCTGTCCTTCGCCGCGCTGTGCACGGCCGCCTCGGCCCAGGGCACGGGCAAGCTCAAGGTCGGCCTGATGCTGCCCTACAGCGGCACCTACACCGCGCTCGGCGTGGCGATCGAGAACGGCTTCAAGCTCTACGTCGACGAGCAGGGCGGCAAGCTCGCGGGCCGCGAGATCGAGTACTTCAAGGTCGACGACGAGTCCGATCCCGCCAAGGCCACCGACAACGTCAACAAGCTGATCAAGCGCGACAACGTCGACGTGATCGTGGGCACCGTGCACTCGGGCGTGGCGATGGCCATGGCCAAGGCCGCCAAGGAGAGCGGCACCGTGCTGATCGTGCCCAACGCCGGCGCCGACGCCGTCACCGGCCCGATGTGCGCGCCCAACATCTTCCGCAGCTCGTTCAGCAACTGGCAGCCGGCCTACGCCATGGGCGAGGTGGCGGCCAAGCAGCAGGGCAAGAAGAAGGTCATGACCATCACCTGGAAGTACGCGGCCGGCGAGGAGTCGGTCAACGGCTTCAAGGAAGGCTTCGAGAAGGCCGGCGGCAAGGTCGACAAGCAGCTCACGCTGCCGTTCCCGAACGTGGAGTTCCAGGCGCTGCTGACCGAGATCGCGGCGGCCAAGCCCGATGCCGTGTATGCCTTCTTCGCGGGCGGCGGTGCGGTGAAGTTCGTCAAGGACTACCAGGCCGCGGGCCTGAACAAGACCATCCCGCTGTACGGCCCGGGCTTCCTCACCGACGGCACGCTCGAGGCGCAGGGCGAATCGGCGCAGGGCATGCTCACCACGCTGCACTACGCCGACGGCCTGAACACGCCGCGCGACAACGCCTTCCGCACCGCCTACGCCAAGACCTTCAAGCTGCAGCCCGACGTGTACGCGGTGCAGGGCTACGACGCCGCGCAGATGCTGGGCGTGGGCCTCGCGGCCACCAAGGGCGACATCACGAAGAAGGCCGACTTCGCGGCCGCGGTCGAGAAGGCGAAGATCGACAGCCCGCGCGGCGCGTTCACGGTCAGCAAGTCGCACAACCCGGTGCAGGACATCTATCTGCGCAAGGTGGACGGCAAGGAGAACAAGCTGGTGAGCACGGCGATCAAGGGCCTGGCCGACCCCGCGCGCGGCTGCAGGATGTAACCCGCCCCCGTCCCTCGCTCACTTCGTGTAGCTCGACTCCCCCCTCGAGGGGGCGACGCCTGCGGACCGGCCAAGCCGGATCCGCGGTGTCTCCCGAACATCGCGGCGCTTCGCGCCCGCTTCTCCAGCCCAACCCGGATGACCTAACGTGGACTTCGGCACCTTCCTCGTCCAGTGCCTGAACTCGGTTCAGTACGGACTGCTGCTCTTTCTCGTGGCCTCGGGCCTGACGCTGATCTTCGGGATCATGGGCGTGATCAACCTCGCGCACGGCAGCTTCTACATGATCGGCGCCTACATGGCGTTCTCGCTGGCGCCGCTGTTCGGCGACCAGTTCCTTTTGATGCTGGCGGCCGGCGTGGTGCTCGCCGCCATCTTCGGCTACCTGCTCGAGTGGGCCTTCTTCAGCTACCTCTACCAGCGCGACCACCTGCAGCAGGTGCTCATGACCTACGGCCTGATCCTGGTGTTCGAGGAACTGCGCTCGATCCTGGTGGGCAACGACGTGCACGGCGTGAAGGTGCCGGCCTGGCTCGACGGCAGCTTCGCGCTGGGCAGCGTGATGAGCTATCCCTGGTATCGCCTGTTCGCCTCGGCCGCCTGCATCGTGCTGGCGCTGGCGCTGTACTGGGTGGTCAACCGCACGCGCCTGGGCATGATGATCCGCGCCGGCGCGAGCAACCGCGACATGGTGCGCGGCCTGGGCATCGACGTGAAGCGGCTCTACCGCATCGTCTTCGCGGCCGGCGTGGCGCTCGCGGCGCTGGCCGGCATGATCGCCGCGCCGATGTCCTCGGTCTATCCCAACATGGGCGCGAGCGTGCTGATCATCTGCTTCGTGCTGGTGGTGATCGGCGGCATCGGCTCGATCACCGGCGCGCTCGTCGCCTCGCTGCTGGTGGGCTTCGTCGACACCTTCGGCAAGGTGTTCTTCGCCGACCTGAGCGGCATCGGCATCTACCTGCTGATGGCGATCGTGCTGATCTGGAAGCCCGAGGGGCTGATGGGACGGCGTCCATGAGTTCGATCCCCAGGACCTCCACGCGCATGATTGCCTCCACGCCCTCTTCTTCACTCGCCCGGAACGCCGGCTCGTTCGGCGGCACGGCGCTGCCGCTGGCCTGCGCGCTGGCCATCGGCATCGCCGGCCCGCTGCTGGGCAACTACGCCTCGGACTTCATCGTCAAGGTGATGATCCTGTCGATCTTCGCGCTGAGCCTCGAGCTGCTGGTCGGCATGACCGGCCTCGTGAGCCTGGGCCACGCGGCCTTCTACGGCATCGGCGCCTACGTCACGGTGCTGGCCTCGGGCGCGGAGGGCGGCAACTTCGCGCTGCTGCTGCCCGCGGCCATGGGCGCGGCCGGGCTCTATGCCCTGTTCGTCGGCGCGCTGAGCCTGCGCACGCGCGGCGTCTACTTCATCATGGTGACGCTGGCTTTCGCGCAGATGGCCTTCTTCGTGTTCCACGACACCAAGGTCGGCGGCGGCAGCGACGGCATCTACCTCTACGTGCGCCCGGCCCTCGGTGCGCTCGACCTCGAGAACCGCACGGTGCTGTTCTACGTGGTGCTGACGGCGCTGGTGTTCACCTACGCGCTGCTCGCGCTGCTGCGCCGCTCGCGCTTCGGCGCGGCGCTCGCGGGCATCCGCGTCAACGAGCAGCGCATGCGCGCGGCGGGCTTCCCCACCTACGCCTACAAGCTCGCGGCCTTCGTGCTGGCCGGCGCGCTGGCCGGCCTCGCGGGCTTCCTGCTGGCTTCGCGCGACGGCGTGGTCAACCCCGAGCTGATGGCCTGGCACAACTCGGGCGAGGTGCTGCTGATGGTGATCCTCGGCGGCCTGGGCCACCTGCGCGGCGCGGTGATCGGCGCCATCGCCTTCACGCTGCTCAAGGAGATCTTCTCGACCCACGCGCTGCTCGGGCCGCTGGCCGACCACTGGCAGCTCACGCTGGGGCTGACCATCATCGTGTTCGTGGCGCTGCTGCCCAAGGGCCTGATCGGGCTGGTGCAGCGGCTGTCGCCGAGGAGCGGGGCATGAACGATTCCGTGCTGCTGTCCGTCGAGGGCCTGACCCGCCGCTTCGGCGGCCTGGTCGCGGTCAACGCGGTCACGCTCGACCTGCACGTGGGCGAGGTGCATGCGGTGATCGGCACCAACGGCGCGGGCAAGTCGACCCTGATCAACATGCTCTCGGGCGAAATCGAGGCCTCGGCCGGCCGCATCCGCCTCGACGGCGAGGACATCACGACGCGCGCGCAGTTCCGCCGCGCGCTCGCGGGCGTGGGCCGCAGCTACCAGCGCACCACCATCTTCCCGGAGTTCAGCGTGCACGAGAACTGCCGCCTCGCGGCGCAGGCGGCCACGCCGCGGCCCTGGGCGATCTGGCAGTCGTCGCGCGGCTGCGCCGCGAGCTCGGCCTCGGCCGACGCGGCGCTCGAGGCCGCGGGCCTCGCCGCCGAGGCGCACCGCATCGCCGGCACGCTGAGCCACGGCGCGCAGCGCCAGCTCGAGGTGGCGATGTGCCTGGCCACGCATCCGCGCGTGCTGCTGCTCGACGAGCCGCTGGCCGGCATGGGCGCGGAGGAGACCGACCGCATGCTGAACCTGCTCGCGCAGCTCAAGGCCACGCACGCCATCCTGCTGGTGGAGCACGACATGGACGCGGTGTTCCGCGTGGCCGACCGCATCACGGTGATGGTCAACGGCACGGTGATCGCCACCGGCAGCCCCGACGCGATCCGCGAGAACCCCGAAGTCCGCACCGCCTACCTGGGAGAGGAACACTGATGCCCCCACGCTCCGCACTTCGTGTCATCGCTGCCCCCCGGGGGGGCGCAGGCCTGCCTTGGGGCGGCCCGGCGGGAGGCCTCTGATGCTCAACGTCAAGGACCTCAACACCTACTACGGCAACAGCCACATCCTGCGCGGCGTGCATGCCGAGATCCCGGCCGCGACCTCGGTCGGCCTGCTGGGCCGCAACGGCATGGGCAAGACCACGCTGATCCGCACGATCATGGGCTACGTGCGCCCCGCCTCGGGCGAGGTGCAGGTCGACGGCCGCACGGTCACCGGCCTGCCGCCCGAGAAGATGGCGCGCCTGGGCATCGGCTACGTGCCCGAGGGCCGCGGCATCTTCCCCAACCTCTCGGTGCGCGAGAACCTCGTGATGAGCGAGCGCGCGGGCATCGACGGCCGGCGCGCCTGGACCTTCGAGCGCGTGATGGCCACCTTCCCGCGGCTGGCCGAGCGGCTGTCGCACGGCGGCCAGCAGCTCTCGGGCGGCGAGCAGCAGATGCTGTCGATCGGCCGCGCGCTGATGACCAACCCGCGCCTGCTGATCCTCGACGAAGCGACCGAGGGCCTGGCGCCGCTGATCGTGGCCGAGATCTGGCGCGTGATCGAGCAGATCCGCCAGACCGGCATCGCCACCCTGATCGTGGACCGCGACTACCGCAAGGTGCTGGCCCACACCGAGCTCGCGGTGGTGATGGAGAAGGGCCAGATCGTGCGCCAGGGCGCCTCGGGCGCGCTGCTCGCGCAGCCGCAGGCGCTGGAGGCCTTGCTCGGGGTCTGAGAACGTGCCATGACGCGCGAGATCAGCCTGCTCGACACCGCGGGCAAGCCGCTGCGCATGGACGGCCGGCTGCTGCTGAACGCCGGCGCCACGCCGTGGCAGGGCTTCGCGCTCGAGGTCCGCTCGATGATCGGCGACGGCGAGAACCCGGCCTGCTACAACCCGCATCCGCTGATCGCGCTGTGCGTGCGCGGCCATGTGCACGGCGTCATGACGCAGGGCCGGCGTTCGCATCGCACCGAGACGCACTCGGGCGGCATGAGCATCTTCGAGCGGGGCTACGAGGTCGACCGCGCGAGCTGGACCGGCCGCATCGAGGAGATGGTGGCGATCGAGATCCGCCCCGAGGCGCTGCGCCGCCTCATGCCCGAGAGCGACGGCGAGCTGCACCTGCAGACCCAGCTCTCGACCACCGATGCCACCTTGCAACTGCTGGCCAGCGCCATGCGCGACGAGATCGAGCGCGGCTGCAGCTCGGGCCGGCTGCATGCGCAGGGGCTGTCGATGGCGCTCGCGAGCTACCTGCAGGCGCGCTACGGCTGCGCGCGCAACGTGCAGCGCCCGCGCGGGCGGCTCTCGCAGGCCGACCTGCGCCGCGTCTACGACTGGGTGATGGCGCACCTGGCCGAGGATTTCGGCATCGACGCGCTCGCGGCCGAGCTGCAGCTGAGCGCGGTGCACTTCACGCGGCTCTTTCGCGCCAGCACCGGCGCCACGCCCTATCGCTACGTGATGGAGCAGCGCGTGCGACAGGCGCTCGCGCTGCTCGACGGCCCGCTCGCGCTGGCCGAGATCGCGCAGGCGGTGGGCTTCTCGAGCCAGGCGCATTTCACGCAGGTGTTCCGCCAGCTCGTGGGCAGCACGCCCGCGCGCACGCGTGCATCGCGGGTAAGTCCGAAGGCCGGTTGAGGGAATCCTGCAAGCGCCGATCGCATGTCGATAGACCGTGCGAGGCACGCTCGGCACATTCGATGTCTGCCAACACAGGAGACAGAAGATGCGCCACGACAACAGATCCCACACCCGTTCCGTTCCACCCTCCATCGCCCTGCTGTGCCTCGCCGCGGCCGCCGCGCTCTCGGCCTGCGGCGGCAGCGGCTCGTCGGGCACCGCGCTGCCGATCGTGCCGGCCGCGCCGCCACCCGCCGCACCGCTCGCGCTGACTTGCGACGACAGCCTCAAGACCGCGTTCAAGCCCGATGCGAACACCACCGTGCGGCTGGTGAAGCAGTTCAGGAAGGGCGACGACCTCAACCTCGACGGCAAGGCCACCGGCACGCTCGCGGCCAGCGACCTGTGCATGGTCAAGCTCAACGTCGGGCCGGGCAACCCAGGCCCCGCGGGCGCGCCCTCGACTTCGCCGGGCATCGGCATCGAGGTCTGGCTGCCGGCCAGGGCCGCGTGGAACCAGCGCGTGCGCGTGCTCGGCGGCGGCGGCTTCGCGGGCGAGCCTTCGATCGGCGCGCTCGACCGCACCGGCAGTTCCACCGGCCTCAACTCGCCCGCGCTCGTCGCCGGCATCGAGGGGTCGGTCAGTGCCGTCACCGACACCGGCCATGCCTCGTCGAACCCGGTGGCCGGCGCCGACGGCTCCTTCGCGATGAACCCCGACGGCACCATCAACACCGCGCTGTGGACCGACTTCGCGAGCCGCGGCATCCACGAGATGGCGGTCAAGGCCAAGGCGCTCGCGGCCGGCTTCTACGGCGCGGCGCCGAAGTACTCGTACTGGGACGGCTGTTCCACCGGCGGCCGCCAGGGCCACATGCAGGCGCAGGCCAATCCCGACGACTTCGACGGCATCCTCGCGGGCAACAGCGCGATCAACTGGACCCGCTTCATCACGGCCGAGCTCTATCCCCAGGTCGTGATGCAGCGCGACCTCGGCGGCACGCCGCTCACGCCCGCGCAGGCCACGCTGGTGTCCTCGGCCGCGGTCAGCGCCTGCGACAGCCAGCTCACCGGCAAGCACGAGGGCTTCATCAGCGACCCCGCCGCCTGCCGCTACGACCCGGTGCAGGACAAGGCCGTGCTGTGCACCGCGAGCGGCGGCAGCAATGCCACCGCCGCCTGCCTGAGCACCGCGCAGGCGCAGGCCGTCAACAAGATCTGGTATGGCCAGACCCGCGACGGCAGCGTGCCGCCGGCCGCGGCCGACATCGGCTACGGCCCCGTGCTGGCGTCGAACCAGCTCTGGTACGGCCTCCCGCGCGGCACCGCGCTCTCGGGCCTGGCCGGCTCGGCCGGCGGCGTGCCCGCGCCCTTCCCCGTCGCCGTGCACCAGGTCGCGCTGAACCTGCAGGACCCGACGCTCGCCACGCCCGATTTCATCAACGCCACCGGCAACGGCGCCGACCGCTGGAAGGGCCTGGGCTACGCGCAGCTCGCCAATGCCAGCGACCGCGGCAAGGCGCTGCAACGCGCGTTCGCGAACATCGACACCGACAACCCCGACCTCGCGCGCTTCCGCGACCGCGGCGCGAAGATGCTGACCTACCACGGCCTGGCCGACCAGCTGATCCCGAACTCGGGCACCGCCCACTACTACGAGCGCGCGGCCGGCGCGATGGGCGGCATCGATGCGCTGCAGAAGTTCTACCGCTACCTCGAGATCCCCGCGATGGGCCATTGCCTGGGCGTGGGCTCGGTCGACGGCCTTCCCGGCACCAGCCCCGCGGCCAACCCGCCGCTGCCCGCGCCGAACCAGTTGTTCACCGCGCTCACCGACTGGGTCGAGAAGGGCATCCCGCCCGAGAACATCGTGCTGAGCAACAGCGACAAGTCGCTCGCGCGGCCGCTGTGCACCTATCCGAAGAAGATCGCGTACCTGGGCGGCGATACCTCGAAGGCGGAGAGCTTCGCCTGCCGCTGAGCCGTGCGCTCAAGCCGCGCGCTGCTTGACGACCGTGGGCTCGATGGCCGGCGCCGGCCACAGCGCGAGGTGGTAGCGGTCCTCGCCCTCGAGCCCGTCCTCGGACAGCGTCGCGAGCCCCGCGTAGCAGGCGCGCACGCGGTAGGTGCCCGGCGCGATCGCCATGCGCGCCGCATCGGGAAAGTAATCGGTGCACCCCGCGATCGCGAGGCGCCCGCTCGCCGTCGCGAGCGTGCACTCGACCACGTGGTCCCACGCATCGGCATCGAGCGGCGGCGCGGCCTCGAGGATCTCGAGCGTGACCGGCACGTTCATGTTGCGCGCCGTGCCGATGCCGACCACGCCGGGCGCGGTCGCGAGCATGCGTTCCACGGCCTCGTCGCTCCATGCATCGGAAAGATCGCCTTCGGCGGATTCGTCCTGGATGTAGAACTGAAAGTAGTCGGCGAAGAGCTGGAAGGTGTGCATGCATCGGTCTCCGGTGGAGACCAAGCGTAGCGCGTCCCGGTGAAAGTCCGGTGGCGCACCGGGTTTCACCTCTGTGCCGCGACAGCGCGACAGCCGAATGATGTCCGGCTGCGCGGCCGCGCCCCGATCTTCCGGCGGCCGCGCGCCATCGCGAGGTCGAGCATGCCTTCCCTGCAATCGCGCCACATCGACAACGTCTATTCGATCGCCACCGGCACCGCGCTGGCCGATCCGGCGACCAGCCTGGTCCACAAGTCGTGGGCGCGCTGCGTGCGCGACCATGGCCTCGATCCCTCGCGGCCCACGCCCGCGCGCATCCTGCCGGCGCACGAGGTGCGCGCGCACCAGCAGCAGCTCGAGCACTTCCTGTGCACCGCGCGCGCGGGCATGGAGGACATCTACCGCCGCGTGGCCGACCTCGGCTACATGGTGCTGGTGACCGATGCCGAGGGCATCACGGTCGACTACATCGGCAACCCGGCCTGGGACGACCAGTTGCGCAAGGCCGGCCTCTACCTCGGCGCCGACTGGAACGAGGCGCATGCGGGCACCTGCGGCGTGGGCACCTGCCTGGTCGAGCAGGCACCGATGACCTGCCACCAGACCGAGCACTTCGACGCCACCCACATCGCGCTGACCTGCACCACCGCGCCGCTGTTCGACCATGGCGGGCGGCTCACGGCGGTGCTCGACGTGTCGGCGCTGCATTCGCCCGAGGCCAAGGAGAGCCAGCACCTGGTGCGGCACCTGGTCGCGATCTACGCGCGCATGATCGAGGACGCCGATTTCCTGCGCCACTTCCGCGGCCACTGGGTGCTGCGGCTGGGCAGCGCCTTCGGCCTGGTCGACGTGGCCGGCGAGCTGATGCTCGCGCTCGACGAGGCGGGCACGGTGGTCGGCGCGAACAGCAGCGCGCGGCGGCTGTTCGCGGCCCATCCGGTCGGCACCGGCGTGGCCGAGCTGCTGCGCATGCCGCTCGATGCGATCTGGCGCCTGGGCGCGAGCGCATCGGCCATGCCCTTCGCCCACACGGTGCTGCTGCCGGACGGCGGCGAGTACCACGCCTCGCTGCTCGCGCCGCGCGTGGCGCGCCGCACGGCCGCGCCGGTGCCGCCCGCCGAGCGCAAGCCTCTCCATGGCGTCGACCGGCTGCCGCCGCTCGAGCGCATCGCGGGCGACGATCCCGCGATGCAGTCGCTGCTCGCGCAGGCGCGCCGGCTGGTCGACCGCGGCATCCACGTGCTGATCGAGGGCGAGACCGGCAGCGGCAAGGAGGTGCTGGCGCGCGCGCTGCACGACGCGAGCCGCCGCGCGGCCCTGTCGTTCGTGGCCGTGAACTGCGCGGCCATTCCCGATTCGCTGATCGAGAGCGAGCTGTTCGGCTATTTGCCCGGCACCTTCACCGGCGGCCGCAGCAAGGGCATGAAGGGCCTGATCGCGCAGGCCGACCGCGGCACGCTGTTCCTCGACGAGATCGGCGACATGCCGATGGCCCTGCAGACACGGCTGCTGCGCGTGCTGTCCGAAGGCGAGGTGCTGCCGCTGGGCGGCGACGCACCGCAGCGCGTGGACCTCGCGGTGGTGGCCGCCACGCACCGGGGCCTGAGCGAACTCGTCGCGGCAGGCCGCTTCCGCGAGGACCTCTACTACCGCCTATGCGGCGCCGTGCTGAAGCTGCCGCCGCTGCGCGAACGCCGCGACCGCCGCCATCTGATCGACAGCCTGTTCGCCGAGGAGGCCGCCGCCGTGGATTCGAACGCGCGGCTCTCGGCCGAAGCGATCGAGGCGCTGATGGCGCACCGCTGGCCCGGCAACCTGCGCGAGCTGCGCAACGTGCTGCGGCTCGCGCTGGCGTTGTGCACGGGGCGCGAAGTGAGGATGGAGGATCTTCGGCTGCCGGAGCGTGTTGCGGTGGCGATGCCCGCGGCGGCCGTGGTCGACGCGGCCGAGGACACGGCCGCCGAATCGGACCGGCTGCTCGCGGCACTGCGCCAGCACCGCTGGCGCGTCGCGCAGGCGGCCGATGCGCTGGGCCTGAGCCGCGCCACCGTGTACCGGCACATGAAGCGGCTCGGGATCGTGGCGCCCCGGCGCGGCTGATCGCACACCGCTACAGCGCGGTCCATGCGTTCGATTCGTAGCAGGCCTTCAGGCGCTCGTGCAGCGGATGCGTCACCGGGAACTCGGTCGCATCGATGCGCCGCAGCGGCCGCACCGTGTCGGGCACGTTGGTCCAGAAAGCCAGCTCGAAATCCTTGATCTCGTCGATGCGGATGTCGCGCTCGACGAAGGGAATGCCATGCGAGCGCATGCCCAGCCGCAGCAGATGGATGGCACCGCCGGGCAGCGCGGGCGCGGTCGGCAGCACCACCCGGCGCCCGTCGTAGAAGCCGACGTTCCACGTGCTTCCCTCCGAGATGCTGCGCCGCGCGTCGAGGAACAGCGCGTCGTCGAAACCCGCCGCCTGCGCGAGCTTGCGGTGGTGGAACAGGCCGAAGGTGCCGACGTGCTTGACCTCGGGCAGCACGCGCTCGTGCTGCACCGAGCGCACGGCGCGTGGCGGCGGCGCCTCGGCCGCGAGCGGCGACTGGGTGACGAACACGCCGGCGGGCATCGGCCTGGTGAGATCGGCGAAGCCCGCCACGCGCGGGAAGACGTTGATGCGCACCAGCCAGGTCCGGTCGTCGTCGGGCACGGCCTCGCGCACCAGCCGGCGCACCCGCTCGCCATCGAGCTCGCTGCCGAACAGGAGCCGCGTGCTGCGGTCCAGCCGGGCCAGCTGGAAGTCCAGGCCCTGCACGCTGCGCCGGCGGATGCGCATGGTGCTGAAGTGCCCGTAGTTGGCGAGCGCCATCGCGCGCAGGTCGCCGACCGAGGGCGGCTCGCCGTCGATGCGACCCACGGCCGGTGCGGGTGCGGGCACATCGGCCGCGCCGACGCCGCCGACGGCCGACAGGCCCATGGCGAGCATCGCGCGACGCCCGAGGAAGGAAGCGTTCTCGAATCGCATCTCAAGCTCCTGCAGTTGGAAAACCCTGGCGCGCGCCGGCCCAGGCGTCGACGAGAAAGGCCAGCACCGCGGCGTTGAAGTTCTGCGCCTGTTCGAAGTACGGCGAGTGCCCCGCGGCCGCGATCTCGGCCACGCGGCTGCCCTCGACCTGGCGCGCGATGTCGCGCACCACCGCGGGCGTGACCACGCGGTCCTCGGCCCCGACCACGAACAGCGTCGGGCAGCGCAGGTGGCGCAGGTCGTCGAGCGCGAGCAGCTGCCCCGGTGCGAACAGCGATGCGAGGCGCTCGCCCCACCCCGGGCCGGGGGGGGGGGGGGGGGGGGGGGGGGGGGGGGGGGGG
>NZ_JBMDKG010000050.1:0-60786 GCF_057809595.1 Variovorax sp. FG153 | reverse complement strand
ATGCAAGGGGTCGCGAAGCTCGCCAAAGCCCGCCCATCAAGGCGCGCGACGACGCGTGTGCGTGCGCACACGCTAGGAGCGCAACGCCGAGGGGCGGGCTTTGGCGAGCTTCCCTCCGGGTTGCCCCGCAAAGGGGCCGTCTGCGGCGTTGCCCGCGCTTGCAAGGCGCCAGCCTTGCTGCGCGCGGACGCCTTGCATCCAGCCCCTTTGCGGGGCAACGCGACCCCTTGCATAGCGTTAACAGGTCCTAGGCGGCAATACGGGGTCAGAGCCCAGCGAATGAAGAGCCGCACGGTGCCTTATGGCATCCCAGGCGCCGGCATCTGACCCCGGCGCAAGCACCGCGCGGCCCGCGGAGAAATCGGTGTGGTCGTGGATCGGATCCCTGGTCGCGGCTTACTTGCCCGTGAGCTTCTTGCGCACGTCCAGGCCCACGCCCTTGTTGACGAACTGGGTCGTGACCACCTTCGACAGGTCGACCTCGCCGGGCTTGTAGAGGCCGGCCTTGACCATCTTGTCGTAGAAGTCTTTCACGCGCGCCTCGTCCATCGCGCCGATGCCCTTGGTCAGCGACTCGCCGCTGTCGACGATGCCCATCTTCTTCATGAGCTCGATCGAGCCCTGCAGCGCGGCCACGGGCGAGTCGGGGTTGGTCTTGGCGATCAGCTCGTTGGCGGCCTTGTTGTCGCCGTAGAGGTAGTTGTTCCAGCCGATGATCGAGGCCTCGACGAACTTGCGCACCGTCTCGGGCTTGGTCTTCACGAGGTCGGCGCGCGTCTCGATGGTGGTCGAGTAGGTCGAGAAGCCGTTGTCGGCCAGCAGCTGCACCACCGGGTCGAAGCCGGCCTGGGCCTTGATCGACAGCGGCTCGGAGATCGCGTAGCCCTGCTGGATCGACTTCTTGTCGGCCAGGAACGGACCCACGTTGAAGGTGTAGGGCTTGAGCTGCGAGTCCTTGAAGCCGTGCTCCGACTTCATCCACTGCCAGAAGCTGAACTGGCCGTCCTTGCCGATGAAGGCCACGGGCGCCTTGGTCATGTCCTTGAAGCTGTCGAAGCCCTGGCCCGGGTGCGCGAACATGGCCTGCGGGTCCTTCTGGAAGAAGGCCGCGACCACCACCGTGGGCACGCCGTTCTTCACGTTGTCGAAGGACTGCAGCAGGTTGCCGGTCATCAGGAAGTCGATCTTGCCGGCCGGCAGCATCGGCCGGTTGTTGACCATCGGGCCGCCCTGCTGGATCTCGACGTCGAGGCCGTACTTCTTGTAGGTGCCGTCCACCAGCGCCTGGTAGAAGCCGCCATGGCCGGCCTGCGCCTTCCAGTTGGTGGCGAACACCACCTTCTCCTGCGCCTGCGCGGCGAAGGCGGCGGCGGTCAGCGCCAGGCCGAGGGCCAGGCTGCCGAGCGGGCGGATGCGGAAAGCGGGGATGCGCATGAGGACGTGCTCCTGTGGAGGTTTCTTGGAAAAGGGACGGGACGCGAAGCCTAAATCTTTTCAGCCCTCGGTGGCCATGTCGGGCGTCCAGCCGCGCGTCTTGCCGGGGTTCATCAGGCCCATCGGGTCGCTGCGCTTCTTGAACTCGATCTGCTGCGTGTCGATGGTCTTCATGCCGCCGTCCTCGATGGTCACCACGTGCGGGTTGAAGATCTTGCAGCCGCCCTGCGACTCGATCTCGCGGATCAGCTCGTACTGGCGCGCCTCGCCGGTCCAGCGCACCAGCAGGATGCCGAAGGTGCCGGCCTCGCCGCCCGCGCGCGCGAAGTCCTGGTGCTGCAGCACCTCGTCGCCGAAGATCTCGAGGTGGCGCTCGACCACCGCGGGATCGAAGGGCTGCGCATAGGCCACCTGCAGGTAGGTCCAGCCGCGGTCCATCTTGAGCGCCTGCAGCGTCGTGTGGTTGAACGCGCATTCGTAGGCCGGCGGCAGGCCGGCCGCGAGCAGCTCGGCCTCGGTGCCGGCCAGCGCGATGTGGCCGCCGTGCGCGGCGGCGAGCGCGCGGAAGTCTTCCATCGACGCGGGCGCGACCATCGTGAAGACCGCATGCCGGTCGGCGGGAAAGTGCTCGCCCATCGCCGTGTAGTAGGGCGAGAAGCGCGCTTCCACGGTCGACAGCAGGAACAGGTCGAGATCGGGCGTGCTGGCCGCGATGCCGAAGTCCAGCGCCGCGCGGTAGCGCTCGAACAGCACCGTGCAGTGCACCCAGTCGACGGCCGGGCTCAGCGCCACCTCCACGTCGAGGATCACGCCGTTGGTGCCGTAGGCATGGTGCACCTGCTGGATCTCGTCGCCCGCGAGCTCGATCACGCGCGGCTCGCGCTCCACCGTCATCACGCGCGCGCGCAGCAGGTTGCCGGGGTCGCGCAGGATGCCGTGGCGGAACGAGCCGATGCCGCCGAAGCCGCCCGCGATGAAGCCGCCGATGCTGGCCACGTGCCAGGTCGAGGGCCACATGCGCAGCGCCTGGCCGGTCTCGCGCGCGGCCAGGTCGATGTCGTGCATGCGCGCGCCGGCCTCCACCCGCATGCGGCCGTCGCCGATGTCGAGCACGCGGCACAGCTGCGTCACGTCCATCACCAGCCCGCCCTCGAGCGGCACGCACTGGCCGTAGTTGCCGGTGCCGCCCGCGCGCACCGTGAGCGGCAGCTTCCACTTGGCGGCGGTGGCGCAGACCTGGCGCACGTCGTCCTCGGTGCCGACCTTCACGACCAGCTCGGCCACGCAGCCCGAGAGCTGCGCCGTGAGGATCGGGCTGTACCAGAAGAAGTCCTTCGACAGCTGCTTGCGCTGGCCCGGCGCGGTGACCAGGTTCAGGCCCGCGAGGTCGCCGCGCACCGCGTCCCAGTCGATGGCCGGGGCGAGCGAGGTCCTAGCGTTCACGGCGCATTTCGCTTTCATGCCAGTGGCCCAGCACCAGGCGCGAGAGCGCGGCGAAGACGATGAAGATCACGATCCCGAGCAGCGACACCAGCAGCAGCGCCGCGAACATCATCGGGATCTCGGTGCGGAAGCTCGACTCGAGGATGCGCGAGGCCAGCCCGGTTTCCTTGCCGGCCGTGCCCGCGGTGAACTCGGCCACCACCGCGCCGATCAGGCTCAGGCCGCCCGCGATCTTCAGGCCCGCCATGAAGTAGGGCAGCGCGCTCGGCGCGAGCAGGTAGCGGAAGGTCTGCCAGGGCGAGGCCTTGTAGAGCTGGAACAGGTCGCGCAGGTTGCTGTCGGCGCTCTTGAGGCCCACCACCGTGTTCGACAGGATCGGGAAGAAGGCCACGATCCAGGCGCACAGCAGCAGTGCCGCGGTGGTGCTCGAGACGTAGATCAGGATCAGCGGCGCGATCGCGATGATCGGCGTGACCTGCAGGATCACCGCGATCGGGAACAGCCCGATCTCCACCCACTTGAACAGCGCGAAGGCGATCGCCAGCAGCACGCCGCCGACGATGGCCGCGGCCAGCGCGAGCAGCGTGAGCCGCACGGTGAACCACAGCGCGCTCGAGAGCGTGTCCCAGTTGTCGAACAGCGTCTTCAGGATCAGCGAGGGCGCGGGCAGGATGTAGTGCGGGATGTTGTTGGCGCGCACGGTCCATTCCCACAGCAGCAGCAGCGCGCCGACCACCACCGCGGGCACCACGATGCGCAGCAGCGATTCGCGTCGGCGCTGCCGGTCCTCGTGGGCGCGCTGGGCATCGGCCGAGGGCGTGGCGAGGTCGTCGTCGTGCAGGGCGGTGACCGCGGGCTCAGTGATCGATGTCGACGCCATGCAGGGCTCCATGCAGGGATTGGGACACCGCGGTGCAGTGCGCGTTGTAGCGGCTCGAGGTGCGGAAGGACTCGCCGCGCGGGTAGGGCTCGTCGATGCGGATCTCGTCGATCACGCGGCCCGGGCGCGCGGCCATCACCACGATGCGGTTCGAGAGGTAGACCGACTCGTAGACGCTGTGCGTGACGAACACCACCGAGAAGCGGTGCTCGCGCCAGATCGCGAGCAGGTCGTTGTTGAGCTTGATGCGCGTCATCTCGTCGAGCGCGGCGAAGGGCTCGTCCATCAGCAAGAGGCGCGGGTGCGTGACCAGCGCGCGCGCGATCGACACCCGCATCTTCATGCCGCCCGAGAGCTCGCGCGGATAGACGTCGGCGAAGCGCGAGAGCCCGACCATCTCGAGCACCTGCTGCACCACGGGCGCCGCGGCGTCGCGCTTCATGCCCGCGAGCTTGAGCGGCAACCAGACGTTGTCGAACACCTTGGCCCAGGGCATCAGCGTGGGCTCCTGGAACACGAAGCCCAGGTCGCGGTCGGTGCGCGCCGCGGCGCCGCCGGTCCAGGCCATCTCGCCGCTGCTGGCGCGCGTGAGGCCCGCGATCAGCCGCAGCGCCGTGCTCTTGCCGCAGCCCGAGGGGCCGAGGAAGCTGATGAAGTCGTGCGCGCCGATGTCGAGCGACATGCCCTGCAGCGCGAGCGTGCCGTTGGCGAAGCGCTTGCCGACGTTGCGCAGCCGGACCAGCGGCGCTTCGGCATCGGGGGTGGATGGCGTGGTGCTTTCCATGGGGTGTTCCGAAGGGCGTGGCGGAGAGGGGCGCGAGCCTAGCGCCAGGCGGGCTCGTTGGCCAGGCGCGACAGCGGGAAGCGGTCGATCTCGTGCAGCAGGTCGACGAAGCGCCGGCCCACGTGGTCGAGCACCGCGGCGCCCTTCTCGGCGGTGGCGCGGGTGGCGTCGCCGGCCGCGCCCATCGGGTTGATGTCGTGCATCTGCCAGCCGAGCTTGCCGCTGGGCGTGATCGAGAGGTACTTGTTCTCGGCCGCCAGGTCCTCGGTCATCGAATGGAAGTTGCGGAACTGGTCGGCGCGCACGTAGTCGGGCGTGAGGTGCAGCATCACCGAGCTCTCGAGGTCGCCGGCGTGGATGCCGTGCTTGCCCTCGTGCGCGGTGAACAGGCCCTCGGGCAGGCCCAGCGTGTACCAGTTGGCGGCCACCACCATCATCCCGTGCGCCTCGCGCAGGTCGCGCGCCACGATGTCCATCACGCTCATCTGGCCGCCGTGGCTGTTGTAGAGCACCAGCTTGCGCACGCCGGCACGCGCCACGCAGGCGCCGATGTCGGTCCACATCGCGATCAGCGTGCTGGCCGAGACCGTGAGCGTGCCCGGGTAGCGCGAGTGCTCGTTGCTCTTGCCGTAGGGCACCGTGGGCAGGAACAGCACCGGCAGGTCGTCGGGCAGGTGGGGGAGCGTGGCGCGCACCATGCCGTCGATGGTGGCGGTGTCGGTCGACATCGGCAGGTGCGGACCGTGCTGCTCGGTGGCGCCCACCGGCAGCACGGCGATCAGCCGTTCGCGGTCGAGGCGGGAGAACTCTTCGCTGGTCAGGTCCGACCAGAAGCGGCTGCGCAGGGTGACCGGGTTCATCGGGGTGGTCCTCGTTCGTGGCGACGGCGCGGATGATGACCTAAATTATCCGAATGGTCAAAAAAAGTCGCGTCAGGGTTTTCCTCGGGCTGCCGCCCCGCGCTCGGGTCGTCGCGCTCAGGTCGTCGCCACCCCGGCCTTGCGCCACGGCCACGGCAGCAGCAGGCAGGCGCCGACCAGCGTCACGCCGCCGGCCAGCGCGCAGAACACTTCCACGGGGAAGCGCGGCACCACGCTGCCGAGCAGGAACGAGACCGAGAAGATGCCGAGGTTGAGCAGGCTCGCGTGGTACGAGTTGATGGTGCCGCGGTAGCGCTCCGACAGCGCGCTGAGCCGCGCATGGTGCAGCGGCCCCGCGCAGCCGTAGCCGAAGGCCCAGGGCAGGCCGAGCAGCACCAGCTGCATGGTCGAGCCCACCGGCAGCGCGAGGCCCAGCAGGCCCGCCGCCGCGGCCAGCGCCGCGAGCGGCAGCGCGGCCTCGCCGAGCGCGCGCTGCAGCCGGCCGCTGGCGAGGTTGCCGGCGATCACGGCCAGGCCGAACAGGCCGGCGATCAGGCCGGTGTCGGTCGACGACAGCACCAGCTTGCGCGCCGCCACCTCGGCCACCACGGCGCCGAAGCCCGCCACCCAGCCCAGCCAGAGGTAGCTGACCGCGAGCCGTCGCCGCACGCCGGGCGTGCGCAGCGCCTGCGCGTGGGTGGCGAGGAAGCCCGCGTGCGATGTGGCGGACGGCACGCGCTGCACGAAGGTGCGCGTCACCGCGAGAAAGGCCAGCGCGGCCATCGCCGCCAGCGTGTAGTAGGCCGAGCGCCAGCCCGCGGTGTCGCTCAGCCAGCCGGCCACCACCGGCGTGAGCACGAAGGCCAGCATCAGGCCGACGAACACGTGGCTGAGCCGGCGGCCGATCTGCTCGGGCGGCGATTCGTCGGCCACCAGCGACAGCGCATTGGGCTGGATCAGACCCGCGCACAGCCCCGCCAGCGCCGACAGCACGATCGCCACCGCCAGGCTCGGCGCGCTCGGGAGCGCGGCGCTCAGCAGCGCGAAGCCCAGCAGCCCGGCCTGCAGCGGCCGCCGGCGGCCCCTGCGGTCCGACAGCGGCCCGGCGATCAGCGCGAAGGCGCCGTAGGCGAGACCGTAGGCGGCCGGCAGGTAGGCGATGGCGCTCGAGCGCACGCCGAGGTCGGCGCTCATCGCGCCCATCATCGGACCCGCCACCACCTCGGCCGAGCCGATGAGGAACAGGCAGCAGAACAGCGTGGCGACCTGGGTCGTCTTCATGGCGTCAGGGGGCTTGTGTGGATCAGCGGCGCACGACGTAGCGCGTGACCACCGGCGGCGATTCGCCGAGGTGGAAGGCCAGCCGGCGCTCGCGCAGCGCCATGTCGGCGGCGGTCGCGCGGTTGAAGCGGCGCAGGTGCTCGGTCCAGCTCTCGTCGACGATCTGCTCGACGTAGCGGCCCGGCTCGCCGATGTCGTGCAGCAGCTCCCAGCCGATCGCGCCCTGGCTCAGCCGCGCGCGGCGCGTCTGCTGCATCACCAGGTGAAAGGCGGCGGCGCGCGCCGGGTCGATGATGAACTCGACGTGGATCACCACGCGGCCGTTCTCCTGCGGCGCCTCGGACGGCGGCCCCGAGGCCCAGCCGGCCTTGGCGGGCGTGGTGTCGTCCTCGCCCGAGACGTCGGTGACCCAGCGCAGCGCGGCCAGCATCAGCAGCGTGCCGGTGACCGAGGCCACCACCAGGCTCACCTGCAGGTCGGTGACCGTGGCGACCTGGCCCCACAGCGCGGCGCCGATCGCGCTCGCGCCCATGATCGCCATCTGGTAGGTCGACATGCCGCGCGCGCGCACCCAGTCGGGCAGCGCGAGCTGGGCCGACACCGAGAGCGAATTGGCCACCGTGATCCAGGCCATGCCGCCGAAGAACATCGCCGGCACCGCGACCCAGGCATTGGGCGCGAAGGCCATCACTGCCGTGGCGGCCGACTGCAGCGCGGTGCCGCGCAGCACCAGCTGGTCGCGCCCCAGCGCCTGGCGCAGCCGCGGCAGGAACAGCACCGCCACGATCGCGCCCGAGCCCATGGCCGCCAGCAGCAGGGTGAAGGTGCCGGCGCCGCCGCCCTGGAGGTTGCGTGCCAGCAGCGGCAGCAGCGCCAGCAGCGCCGTCGAATGGAAGAAGAAGATCGTGATGCGGCTGAGCACCGCGCGCATGCGCTGCGACTGCCAGACGAACTGCACGCCCACGCGCATCGCGCTGATCAGCCGCTCGCGGCCCAGCGGATTGGGCGTGTGCTCGCGGCGCCAGCGCAGCACCACGAAGCCCGAGGCCACCGACAGCACCGCGTTGAGCGCGAACACCCAGACGCTGCCCGCGCTCGCGATCAGCATGCCGGCCGTGAGCGGGCCGATGATGCGCGAGGCATTCATCGCGATGCCGTTGAGCCCGAGCGCGGCCGGCAATTGCGGGCGCGGCACCAGCTCGGGCACGATGGCCGAGAACACCGGCCAGCGCAGCGCCAGCCCGATGCCGTTGGCGAAGGTCAGTGCCAAGAGCAGCGGCGCGGTCATCATGTCGAGCGCGATCGCGGCGCACAGCACGATCGCCGTGCCCGCGAGCCAGAACTGCGTGGCCATCAGCCAGCGCCGGCGGTCGAGGATGTCGGCCAGCGCGCCGCTGGGCAGGCCGAGCAGGAACACCGGCAGCGTGGAGGCCGATTGCACCAGCGCGACCCAGATCGGCGAGGTGGTCAGCGAGGTCATCATCCACGCCGCCGCCACGTCGTTCATCCACATGCAGATGTTGGCGATCAGCCAGGTGCTCCACAGCATGCGGAACACCGGCAGCTTCAGCGGCTCGAGCGCGGCGAGCTTGGGCGGCTTCGGCCGCGCGGGCGGGATGGGCGTCTCTTCGGGCGATATCGGGGGCATGTGGGGCTATTGTCGCCGCGAGGCCCCGGCCGGTCAGTTCGCGGTCAGCCGCGGTCGCTGCGCGCGAGCCGGTGCTCGAGCCGGCGCAGCAGCGTGGTCAGCACCAGCGTCATCACCCAGTAGATCACCGAGATCGCGAGGTAGGGCTCCCAGTAGCGCGCATAGGCGCCGGCCACCGTGCGCGCCGCGTAGGCCAGCTCGGCCAGGCCGATGGCGGAGACCAGGGAGGTGTCCTTCAGCAGCGCGATCGCGTTGTTGCCCAGCGGCGGCAGCATGCGGCGGAAGGCCTGCGGCAGCACCACGTAGCGCATCACCTGCGCCGGGTTGAAGCCCAGCGAGCGGCCGGCGTCGAACTGGCCGCGCGAGATCGACTGGATGCCCGCGCGGAAGACCTCGGAGATGTAGGCCGCCGAATTGAGCGTGAGCGCCACCACGCCCGAGATCAGCGCGCCGTGCTCCTGCTTGAGCGTGCGCGCGAGCTCGCCGTCGATCAGCAGGCCGGACGTGGGGTGGATGAACACCGGCATCACCGCGAAGTGGATCAAGAGGATCTGCACGAACAGCGGCGTGCCGCGGAAGAAGCTCACGTACACCGTGGCCGGCCAGCGCAGGAAGAAGCGCGCCACCCAGGTCCAGGGCGCATGCCGCGGCTGCGCCAGCCGCGCCAGCGCCAGGCACAGGCCCCAGCTCGCGCCCAGCAGCACGCAGACCACCGTCATGCGCAAGGTCATCCAGGCGCCCTGCCAGAACAGGTCCTTGTATTCGACCAGGATGTCCCAGCGGAACCATCCGAACAGCAACACCGGTTGTTCCATGGCGGCTTCCTTCAATGCAGAGAAACGAACGAAAAGAAAAACGAAACGGCCGCGAAGCGCGGCCGTGGGAGCAGAACGGGGGCCGTGCGGCTCAGCGCACGTTCGGGTCCTTGTTGAACCACTTCTTGTAGATTGTCACGTAGCTGCCGTCGGCGCGGATCGCCGCCAGGCCGGCCGAGAGCTTGTCGAGCAGCGCCTTGTCGCCCTTCTTCACCACGATGCCGAAGCCTTCCTCGGGGAAGGACTTGTCGTCGACGGTCTTCAGATCGGGGTTCTGCGACACGCGGTAGGCGATCACGCCGTTGTCGCCCATCGCCGCGTCGACGCCACCGCCGGCAAGCTCGGAGATGATCAGCGGCGTGCTCTCGAAGCGGCGGATGTTCGGGCTGGTCTTGCCGAACTCGCGCGACGCGATGTCGTCGGCCGTCGAGGCGCTCACCACCGCGATCTTCTTGCCCGTGAGCTCCTTGAGCGAGGCGACCGTGCTGTTCTTCGGCAGCGCGATCAACTGGCGCGCCGCGAAGTAGGGCGGCGTGAAGTCGTAGCTCTGCTTGCGCTTCTCGTTGATGGTCACGCCCGAGATCACGAGGTCCACGTCGCCGTTGTTGAGCGCGCCGAAGATGCCCGTGAACGGCGTGTTCACGATCTTGATCTTCAGGCCCTGTTGCCTGGCGATCGCGTTGATGATGTCGATGTCGAAACCGACGATCTGCTTGTCCTTGTTCTCGAACGCGAACGGCGCATAGGTGGCGCTGGACGCCACGGTCAGTTCGCGGTTCTGCGCCTGGACGGGCGCCAGGGCGCCGAAAGCCATCACAGCGGCGGCAAAGCCAAGCGCCAGGGCGCGGCGGGTGGGGGTCATGCGGGGTCCTTGGGTGCCGGGGGGGCGGGGGGCGGGGGGCGGGGGGCGGGGGGCGGGTTGGGGTGGGCGAGGATTTTAGGCTGGTGGCAGGCCTTGCCCTGGTGTTTCGCGATTCCCTACTCGCGCTTGCCCCATTGGCAGCCGGCGTCCGCGAAGCCCGCTGCGGCATCCAGCTCGAACAACCACACCTTGTTTTTCGCGAAGTTCCTGTAGCGCAGCACATAGCTGGAAATGCCCAGGCCTGCGCCTTCTCTCGAAAGGATGTATTCCCCGGAGGGCGCGTTGTTCGTGATTTCGATCCAGGTGGTGGCACTTTCCGGACCGGCAGCCTTACCGGGGGCGGATAGGACAAGGGGGATCTTCTTGTTCGATGCTTCGTACTTCACGAAGCCCGTACTCCAGTTCCTCATGCTGTCGTGATAGAGGCGCAGTTCCAGCCGTACCGGGTGTTTGGATCCGGACGTGAAGCAGGATGTCTCGCTCGACGTTCCGGCATTCGCAACGAGGGCCAAGGCCAGCCCGGAAAGCAGCGTGAAAAGGGATCGCATGGGCTAGGGAAGCTGTCTGATGAGCGGGACGTTGATCGTGTGCTGTGCAAGAACGAAGTGGGTCCGGGGCCTAGGCGGGTTGCCGCTCACCACCGGACGTCCCTGCGCATCCAGGACGGGCTCCTTTTGACTGCTTCGCCGCCAGGAAAAACCGATGCTTTCATTGCTGGCGCCCGAGATGTCTTCCAGGAAAAAATACTTGAGATGAATGGCGCTCTGAAGCCGTGCATCGAGGCCGTTCAGATTCTGGATCGCGACATAGCCGTTGACATCGTTGCTCACCCTGATCACGTCCGACTGCGAAATCCCGACATCCATGTGACTCAGCATGTTCTCTCGTCTGACCACATAGAAACAGGCGCTGTCCACGCAGTTGTCCGCATGATGAGCGCCGCGATTGTCCGCCGCGATCAGTGTGTCCGGGTTCCATCCGAGCGCGGGGAACGCGGCCGAAGGAAAGGTTCTCGGAAAGCCTCGAAACTCTCCATAGGACGTGTAGTTGCTCAGATGAGTCAGCTGGATCAAGCCTCGCCCGAAGTAGGGGGCATAGCTGGCACGTTCGCCAGCGATTTCTTTCACGAGCGCGAGATTTCCGGTTTCGGGAATGACGTGGGAGAAGAAGTGAAGAAGCCTTTGCTTGGCTGCGCTGATTCCATACTTTCTCGCCGCCTTGTTGAATGGCAGGATCCAGTTGGTCGCCCGCGCGATCGCCGTCTGCCACGGCGTGGTTGCTGATCTGAAAGTGGTTCCATGGAGGTGCAGCAGCGTCCGGGGAAAGCACTGCGCGAACTCCGCGGCGCTGAGCCATCCGCAGGCTCTCATGTGCGCGATGAACTCCCTGGGATGAAAGCGCCAGTCGGCACGCTTGAGTTCCTGGGGCAGGCCGAGGAAGCTCACGGCCTTGGCGTGTTTCACGAAGCGCTCCCACTTCCGGGTACTCGTGGCGTCGTCGTCGGTGGGCTTCAGATCCGCGGTTTCCAGCCAGCCATAGCTGGCTTCTATTTCCGCTTGGTCCCACTCGGTAGGGAAACGACAGATCGCGCGGCGCAGCCGGGCGCGGACTCGTGTATCTCCGAGGCGTTTGATGAGTTCCTCCCGCTCCATCCGGCGTTTGTTGTTCGGATCCGGATCGCGTATCGAGGCTTTGAGGTTGAGGGAATCGCAACGCAGATCGGATGGCGTGCCGTCGTCGTCGAAGAAGTTCCAGCCGGAGATGGTCGGAAAGTCGGCATCGCTGAATTTCAGGGTTCCGGTGGCGTTGAGATCCGCCCACAGCTCGCCCTCGCTCGTGACGATCTTGCGCCAATGCACGGCATCGGCCGGTAGTGGATCGGAGCCGAGATTGCGGCCGAAGCGCAGCAGTTCATACCAACCGCTGGCGCTGCTGCGGGCCTGGTCCGCGGACGGCAGGGCGTCATGGCGGTCCTTCGCCGCGGCACAGAGGTCATATTCGAAACGTCCGCGAGGCGTGGGGGTGGCCATCTGCCGGATGTAGTCATGCCGGCTGTCGATACGCGGTGCGCCGATCGGCTGGCCATGCCGGTCGAACGTGGCCAACATGACATTCCCTTCTTCATGGGCGATGCACACCCACAGCGGAACGCGCAAGGTATCGGGTGGGAAGTGGTCGGTGGCCGCGCTGGCGCCACCGCCGGCAGACAGGGCCGAACGAACATGCGTCGACGGCCGGTGTGTGGAAGTTGGCGTGCCGGCTGGAAGGTAGATGTAGGCGTTGCCGAAGACGCTATCTGTACGCCCACCGGTTGCAGGTACGAACGCGATGTCCGGGTCGACCCAGCGAGGTGCGCGTCCAGTGAGGTGGCGAAGATTGGCTTGGTCGCAGCAGATCTCGAAATGAAGCTGCCCTGCATGGCCGTAGATCTGGCCCGGCATGCCGATGACCTCCTTGCGGTAGATGGCGTCGCCAGGTGCCCATGGTGCGTTCGTTCGAGGACTGCGAGACAGGCCCTCCAGGTGCATGTAGACGCTGTAATAGACGACCTCCGTCGCCACCGCCTGCACCGCCCCGATCTCGGTCCGATGCTCGATGGCCATGAACCCGTCGCTGGTCCAGGCCGCGGTGGGCGGGCTGGCGCCGAAGGGGTTGTAGTTGAGCGGATGGTCGGGGTCGCTGTTCGGCGCGGTCGGCGCATGGACGAAGACGATCCTGCCGTCGGCGACGGCGCGCACCGGCAGGTAGGCGCCGGCGGCTTGCGGGGCCTGGATGTGCAGGCCGTTGTGCCAGGCCAGCTGCAGGCTCAGCGGAAAGGAACCTTCGGGCGCCTGGGTGCCGGGCAGGCGCGAAGCTGGCGGCGCCATCGCGATGTCGAGCCAGGCGCTCTCGGACTGGCCGGCGGCACGCTCGGGGAGGAAGGGCGGGCTGATGATCATGGTGCGCTCGACGCTTCGCTTTCAGAGCGACACCGGATAGGCCGCATCCCGGTCGGGCGACCGTCGCCATGTCGCCCGGGGAAAGGTCTGGCGTTCGAGCGGCCTCTGCATCGGCCCCACCTGCGCATGCAGCGCCGCATGCTCCTGCCAGGTGCCGGCGGTGCCATGCACGATCCCCTGCGCGCTCCATTCGGTGTAGCTGCCGCCGCCGATGATCACGACCTTCTTGCGGGCGCTGATGTGGAGCTCGCCGTCGATGCTCCGGATTCGCACGTCCTTGTGCGCGAGCAGCACCAGCTCGTCCGCATGGGCTTCGATGTCGATCGGTCCTTTAGCGGCGATGAAGCGGATGCCGTGCCGCTGCGTGAAGGCGCGGATGCCCTCGGCGGCGCTGGCGAGCCAGCGTCTGGCGCTGCTGAAGCCGAGATGGCCGCTGCTCGTGAAGGCCGCGTGTGTCTTGGCGTGCAAGTGCAGCGGACCCGCTGTCGAGGCCACGATGCCGGCGGGGCTCGCGAGCACCAGGTGCGGCGCTTCCAGTTCGGGGAATGGATCGCCCGTGCCGGCGATGGTCGTGTTCTGCCTTGCGAGCGCCTGCTGCACTTCGTCCTGGTCGATGCCGGCCTCCTGCGCGCGGTGCAGCCTGGCGGTTTCCGCGAGCATGTCGTGCTGGTCCTGCGCACGGGCCAGCCGCGCGGTGGTCTCGCCCATGTCGAGCGCATGGTTCGCCGCGTTCGGCCGGGCCTCGGTGGTGATCAGCATCCCCCGTGCCGCCCTCAGCACCCCGTGCCCGTCGGTGCGCAGCTCGAAGCCCTCGCCGCGCTCCTCCTTGCGTCCCGCATGGTCCTCGATGCGCGCGTAGCGCCCCAGGCTCAGCACGCTGCACTGGTGGTCGCTCCTGAGCTGCGCCTGGATCCGATCGGGCGTGTCGTCCAGCACCAGGTGGTTGCTGCGTCCCGCCGCCGCATTGCCGCCGCCCTCGGTCAGCTCCCGGCTCCTGAACCCGCTGAGCGCGGCCTGCTGCGGCAAGGCCCACGGCGGCAGGTTGTCCCGGTCATGCACCCGCCCCGTGCAGATCGGCAGGTCGGCATCGCCGCCGATGAAGCTCACGATCACTTCCTGGCCGATGCGCGGCAGCCAGGCGCCGCCGAGCTGGTTGCCCGCCCAGGGCGCGCTCACGCGCAGCCAGCAGCTGCCGTGGGCGTCGTGGGTGCTCTCGCGGTCCCAGGGGAACTGCACCTTGATGCGGCCCAGGGCATCGGTCCAGAGGTTCCGGCCCGCGGGGCCGACGACTCTTGCCACCTGCGGGCCGACGGCCACGGGCTTGGGCCGCACGAGCGCGGGGCGCAGCGGTTCGGCCAGCGGGTGGGCGGTGAAGTCGAGATTCACGCGCCAGTGCGCGCGGCGGTTGCTGTCGGCGCCGACCTCCTCGATCAGCAAGCGGGTGTCGAGCGCGAGGTACTCGGTGGCCTCGACCTCCTGGCGCGGGTGGCCGTGCAGGCGGAAGGTGTGTCCAGGGGCCAGGCCCCGCAGGGGTCCGCAGCCCCGCGCGCGCACCGCCTCGGCGCGCAGGGCCTGCAGGCGAAGCAGCGCCAGCTGGCGGCCCTCGGCGAAAGGATCGTTCGCGGCTTCCTCGAAGCCCCCGCGTCCGGCCCGAGGCTGCGCCCAGTGGCTGCCGCCCACCGGGTCGTGCCAGCTGTAGACCTCGGCCCGTGAATCGCCCTGGCCGACGGAAAGGTCGGCCCGCGGCCGCATGTAGTCGTACTCCCGGCTCGCATACCGCCCGCTGGCGATCCGGTGCATGGGCACGAAGCCGTGGACGTACTCCGCATCGAGCTTCCAGCCCGGCGGGTGGAAGTCCAGGTCGCGGTAGCGCCCGGCAGCAGGGTGGAAAGCCCCGGTCCCATCGCCGAGCACCAGCCGGTGCGCCCCGCCCGCATGCTCGAAGTGATAGCCGATGCCCCATTCCTGGCACAGGCGCTCGAAGAAGGCGAAGTCGCTCTCGTTGAACTGGGTCTGGTAGTCGCGCGGCGGATAGTGCTCGGCCAGGCGCCAGCGCACGGGAAAGGGATAGCGCGCGAGCAGGGCCTCGAGGATCTGCACGACCGTCAGGTCCTGGAAGATCCTGCAGTCGGTGCGCAGTTCGGCCAGGTGCAGCCAGGGCCGCAGTGTCAGCAGGTATTGGGCGTGGCGGCCCGCCTCGCCGAGAAAGGCCGCCTCGGTGACGAGCGCGTTGATCTCGCGCACGCCGTCCGCACCATCGTCGAGCGCGATGCGGCAGTGGATCTCGCGGCCGATGAAGGCATCGAGGTCGAGGTCGGCGTCATCGGGCGACTCGAGCAGCAGCTCATAACAGAACAGCGCATCGAGCCCCTCGCGGCCCGACAGCCGCACGGCCCGCAGCGCGGGCTGGCCATCGACAAGGGGAAGCGCCGGTCCGGAGACCGACAAGGTGCGCGGCAAGTTCGACATCGGCGTGACCTCCCAGGGAACGAGGTCGCGCAGTGTGCAAGCGCCATCGCGTTGGCACTGCAAACAATGGTCATCCCCGCAAGCGAGCGCTCACAAAAGCGCCGCGGGGCGGAGAAAAGTCATGGCCGCCGCTACTTCGCCAGGTGCCCCAGCGGCAGCGCGCTGCTCGCCTTCACCTCGCCGAGCGAGAAGCTGGTGTGCAGGTCCTTCACGTTCGGCAGGTTCATCAGGTGCTGCCGCGCGAAGGCGGAGAAACCGTCGAGGTCGCGCGCCACCACCTGCAACTCGAAGGTGCCCGTGCCGCTGATGTAGTGGCAGGCCACGACCTCGGGCATCTTGCGGATGGCGTCCTCGAGCTTGCGGGTCGCTTCGTTGGTGACGCGCTCGGTGTCGACGCGCACGAAAGCGAGCACGCCCAGCCCGATCTTGTGCCGGTCGATCTCGGCGCGGTAGCCCTTGATGAAGCCGGCCTCTTCCAGCGCGCGCACGCGGCGCCAGCAGGGCGCGGCCGACAGGCCCACGCGCTGCGCAAGCTCGGCGTTGGTGAGGCGGCCGTCGGTCTGCAGTTCTTGCAGGATGGCAAGGTCGAACTTGTCAATGCTTTCCATAAGCCTCGATATTAAGCAATCTTCTTTCTGGAAGTGGCTTTTTGGGGGCATGGAAAGCAAACACCTGTCGCGGACCCCGGCATACACTTTGCGTGATCATGGGCTCGCGCCCGACCGGGCACAGACCCGCACCTATCAGCCAGGCCCACAAGGCCCTGCCACCACGGAGACGACAGACATGAATGCCCCGCTGCCCGAGCACATCCGCCGCGCGCTAGAAACCGTCACGCTCGACGACAAATACAGCCTCGACTACGGGCGCGCATTCATGAGCGGGGTCCAGGCCCTGGTCAAGCTGCCGATGCTGCAGCGCCTGCGCGACAAGCAGGTCGGCAAGAACACGGCCGGCTTCATCAGCGGCTACCGCGGCTCGCCGCTCGGCGGCTACGACCAGGCGCTGTGGAAGGCCAGCAAGTTCCTCAAGGAACAGAACATCGTCTTCCAGCCCGGCGTGAACGAGGAACTCGCGGCCACCGCGCTGTGGGGCACCCAGCAGCTGGGCTTCTCGCCGCAGGGCACCAACAAGTTCGACGGCGTCTTCGGCATCTGGTACGGCAAGGGCCCGGGCGTGGACCGCTGCTCCGACGTCTTCAAGCACGCCAACATGGCGGGCACCACCGCCTGGGGCGGCGTGATCGCGGTGGCCGGCGACGACCACATCTCCAAGAGCAGCACGGCCGCGCACCAGAGCGACCACATCTTCAAGGCCTGCGGCACGCCGGTGTTCTTCCCGGCCAACGTGCAGGAAATCCTCGACCTCGGCATCCACGCCTTCGCGCTGAGCCGCTTCTCGGGCGTGTGGTCGGGCATGAAGACGATCCAGGAGATCGTCGAGTCGAGCGCCACGGCCATGATCGACCCCGAGCGCGTCGACATCGTGATCCCGACCGACTTCGAGATGCCGCCCGGCGGCCTGCACATCCGCTGGCCCGACCATGCGCTGGAGCAGGAAGCCCGGCTCATGCACTACAAGTGGTATGCCGCGCTGGCCTACATCCGCGCCAACCGCCTCAACCACAACGTGATCGAGGGCCCGAACGACCGCTTCGGCATCATGGCCAGCGGCAAGGCCTACAACGACACCCGCCAGGCCCTGATCGACCTGGGCCTGGACGACGCGGCCTGCCGCCAGCTCGGCATCCGGCTGCACAAGGTGGGCGTGGTGTGGCCGCTCGAGGCGCAGCTCACGCGCGAGTTCGCCACCGGCCTGCAGGAGATCCTGGTGGTCGAGGAGAAGCGCCAGGTCATCGAATACCAGCTCAAGGAAGAGCTCTACAACTGGCGCTCCGACGTGCGGCCCAACGTGGTCGGCAAGTTCGACGAGGGCGAGGTGCACGCGGCCGAGGGCTACTCGGGCGGCGAATGGTCGATGCCCAACCCGACCGCCCACACGCTGCTGCGCGCCAATGCCGACCTGAACCCGGCGCTGATCGCCAAGGCGATCGCCGGGCGCCTCAAGAAGACGGGCCTGCTGCCCGCCGGCTCCGACATGGCGGCGCGCATCGACGCGCAGCTCGCGATCCTCGAGGCCAAGGAGCGCTCGATGCAGGTGATCCAGGCCGAGGGCGTGAAGGACGCGCGCCAGCCCTGGTTCTGCTCGGGCTGCCCGCACAACACCAGCACCGTGGTGCCCGAGGGCTCGCGCGCCATGGGCGGCATCGGCTGCCACTTCATGGCGACCTGGATGGACCGCTCCACCATCGGCTTCACGCAGATGGGGGGCGAGGGCGTGCCGTGGGTGGGCCAGCAGCCGTTCACGACCGACCAGCACATCTTCGCCAACCTCGGCGACGGCACCTACTTTCACAGCGGCCTGCTGGCGATCCGCCAGAGCATCGCGGCCGGCGTGAACATCACCTACAAGATTCTCTACAACGACGCGGTCGCGATGACCGGCGGCCAGACCGTGGGCGAGCGCCCCGAGGGCCACTCGGTGCTGCAGATCGCCGAGAGCCTGCATGCCGAGGGCGCCAAGAAGGTCGTGATCGTGACCGACGAGCCCGAGAAATACGAGGGCGTCAGCATCCCGGGCGACCACGTGCAGGTCAAGCACCGCGACCTGCTCGACGAGATCCAGCGCGAGTTCCGCGCGATGCCCGGCACCACGGCCATCATCTACGACCAGACCTGCGCCACCGAGAAGCGCCGCCGCCGCAAGCGGGGCACGGCCGTCGATCCGGCCAAGCGCGTGGTCATCAACGAGTTGGTCTGCGAAGGCTGCGGCGACTGCGGCGTGCAGAGCAACTGCCTGAGCGTGGAGCCGCTGGAGACCGAGTTCGGCCGCAAGCGCGCGATCAACCAGAGCACCTGCAACAAGGACATGAGCTGCCTGAAGGGCTTCTGCCCGAGCTTCGTCAGCGTCGAGGGCGGCCAGCTCAAGAAGAAGGCGAAGAACAAGGCGGCCACGCCGACCGAGTTCGGCCTGCTGCCCGAACCCGCGATCCCGTCGCTGGACGGCGGCAAGGTCTGGGGCGTGGTGGTGGCCGGTGTCGGCGGCACCGGCGTGATCACCATCGGCCAGCTGCTGGGCATGGCCGCGCACATCGAGGCCAAGGGCATCGTCACGCAGGACGCGGCCGGCCTGGCGCAGAAGGGCGGCGCCACCTGGAGCCACGTGCTGATCGGCGACACCCAGGGCGACATCCGCACCACCCGCGTGGGCACCGCGGCGGCCGACCTGATCCTGGCCTGCGACCCGCTGGTGTCGGTGAACGGCGAGACCATGGCGCGCATGCGCGAGGGCCGCACCCACGTGGCGCTCAACACGCACAGCACGCCCACCGCGGCCTTCGTGCGCAATGCCAACTGGCAGAACCCCGAGGACGCCTGTGCCGCCGAGATCGCGCGCGCCGTGGGCGCCGAGGGCGTGGGCGCCTTCGATGCCGACGCGGCCGCGACCGCGCTGATGGGCGACACCATCTACGTCAACCCGATGATCCTGGGCTACGCCTGGCAGAAGGGCTGGATCCCGCTGGCGCACGAGTCGCTGATGCGCGCGATCGAGCTCAACGCCGTGGCGATCGACAACAACAAGGCCGCCTTCGAATGGGGCCGCCAGGCCGCCGTGCGGCCCGACGAGCTGCAAAAGCGCGTGCGTCCCGGCCAGGTGATCGAGTTCAAGAAGCGCGAGAGCGTCGACAGCCTGGTGGCGCGCCGCGTCGAGTTCCTGACCGGCTACCAGAACGCGGCCTATGCCGACGAGTACCGCCGCTTCGTCGCCAAGGTGCAGCAGGCCGAGAGCAGCCTGACCGGCAAGAGCTCGCTGACCGAGGCGGTCGCGCGCTACCTGTTCAAGCTCATGGCCTACAAGGACGAGTACGAGGTCGCGCGGCTGCACACCGACCGCGCCTTCCTCGAGCGCATCGAGGGCATGTTCGAGGGCGACTTCAAGCTCAACTACCACCTCGCGCCGCCGCTGATCGCGAAGAAGAACGCCAAGGGCCAGCTCGTGAAGCAGAAGTTCGGCCCCTCGATGCTGACGGGCTTCAGGCTGCTGGCGAAGCTCAAGGGCCTGCGCGGCACCGCCTTCGACGTGTTCGGCCGCACCGAGGAGCGCAAGACCGAGCGTGCGCTGATCGGCGAGTACCGCGCGAGCATCGACGAGGTGATCGGCGCGCTGCGCGCCGACAACCATGCGCTGGCGCTCGAGATCGCCACGCTGCCCGAGCAGATCCGCGGCTACGGCCACGTGAAGGAGCGCAACCTCGAGGCCGCGCGCATCCGCTGGAACGAGCTGCTGGCCAGGTGGCGCCAGCCCCGGGCCGAGCGCGCCGCAGCCTGAGCGCGCGCCCGCCGGCGCGGGCCCGCGCCAGCGGGTCCGGCGCCGAAACGGTGCTGTCACAGGCACCGCTTAGGATCGTTGCTATCTAAAACATAGCGATCCAGGAGCGCCTCCCCCACTTCGAATGCCCACCGCCTCGCGCCGGATAAGCGCGCGGGGCGGCGCTTCGCCACGAATACAATGCCCGGTGCTGTGCGCGGCCCCCGTCCGCCGAGCTTCGATTTGCGGCCCGTGCCCGTGGACCCCTGGCCCGTTGAAGGCCCTGGTGTCGCCAGACCCCGAGCGCGGCTCGCGCCGGCGCCCTTACCTCTTCCCTCTGTTGGAGACTTCCTTGTTCATTTCTACTGCTTTCGCCCAGACCGCCGCTCCCGCTGCCGGAGGCGGCGACATGATGTCCTCGCTGGGCAGCATGCTCCCCCTGGTGCTCATGTTCGTGGTGCTGTATTTCGTCATGATCCGCCCGCAGATGAAGCGCCAGAAGGAAGCCCGCGCCATGATCGAGGCGCTGGTCAAGGGCGACGAAGTCGCCACCGCCGGCGGCGTGCTCGGCAAGATCACCTCGGTCGGCGACCAGTACCTGGGCCTCGAGATCGCCAACGGCGTCGAGATCAAGGTGCAGCGCAGCTCGGTGGTGCAGGTGCTGCCCAAGGGCGCCGTCAAATAAGAAAGAAAAGCGTGGCCCGGTCTTGCGCTTCGTTGCCCCGGACCTCAAGTCACGCCGTGTCCCGTTCCTGCCGTCTCTGAAAAGCGCGATCTCATGAACCGTTACCCGGTCTGGAAGTACGCGATCATCGTGATCGTGCTGCTCGTGGGGCTGATCTATGCCCTGCCCAATTTCTTCGGCGAGGCGCCTGCGGTGCAGGTCTCGTCGGCCAAGTCGACCGTCAAGGTCGACGCCGCCACCCAGACCCGCGTCGAGGAGGCCCTGAAGGCGGGCAACCTCGTGCCCGATCTGATCACGCTCGACGGCGGTTCGCTGCGCGCGCGCTTCGCCAGCCCCGACGAGCAGCTCAAGGCGCGCGACCTGATCCAGCACGCGCTGGTGCCCGATGCCGCCGACCCGCCCTACACGGTGGCGCTGAACCTGGTGTCGCGCTCGCCCAAGTGGCTCACCGCGCTGCATGCCTTCCCGATGTACCTGGGGCTCGACCTGCGCGGCGGCGTCGACTTCCTGCTGCAGGTCGACATGAAGGGCGCCATCGACAAGAAGGCCGAGTCCTTCGCGAGCGACCTGCGCACCAACTTCCGCTCGAAGGACATCCGCGGCACCCAGGTGAGCCGCAACGGCCAGGCCGTCGAGGTGACCTTCCGCGACGCCGCGATGCTGGAAAAGGCCAAGCAGCTGATCCAGGACCAGTTCCCCGACCTCACGACCACCGATGGTCCGGACGGCAGCAACTGGCGCCTCGTCGCCACCATCAAGCCCGAGGCCGCGCGCCGCCTGCAGGACGCCGCGCTCAAGCAGAACATCACCACGCTGCACAACCGGATCAACGAACTCGGCGTGGCCGAGCCCGTGATCCAGCAGCAGGGCATCGACCGCATCGTCGTGCAGCTGCCGGGCGTGCAGGACACCGCCAAGGCCAAGGAAATCCTCGGCCGCACCGCCACCCTCGAGATGCGCCTGGTCGACGAGTCGTCCGAAGGCCGCGCGGCCGAGCTCAGCGGCGGACCGGTGCCCTTCGGTTCGGAGAAGTTCTTCGACCGCGCGGGCCGCCCGGTGATCGTCAAGAAGCAGGTGCTGGTGACCGGCGAGAACCTCACCGACGCGCAGCCCGGCTTCGATCAGCAGAGCAACCAGCCCAAGGTCGACCTGACGATGGATGCCAAGGGCGGCAACATCATGCGCGACGTCAGCCGCGAGAACTACAAGAAGCGCATGGCGATGATGATCTTCGAGAAGGGCAAGGGCGAAGTGCTCACGGCTCCCTCGATCAACGGCGAGCTGGGCAACCGCTTCCAGGTGTCGGGCTCGATGAGCGTGAGCGAGGCCAACGACCTCGCGCTGCTGCTGCGCGCCGGCTCGCTGGCCGCGCCGATGGAAATCATCCAGGAACGCACCATCGGCCCGACGCTGGGCGCCGACAACATCGACAAGGGCATCAAGTCCGTGATGTACGGCTTCCTGGCGATCATGGTCTTCATGTGCGTGTACTACGCGCTGTTCGGCCTGTTCTCGTCGATCGCGCTGGCGGTCAACCTGCTGCTGCTGGTGGCGCTGCTGTCGATGATCCAGGCCACGCTCACGCTGCCCGGCATCGCGGCCATGGCGCTCGCGATCGGCGTGGCGATCGACTCCAACGTGCTGATCAACGAACGCGTGCGCGAGGAGCTGCGCAACGGCGCCTCGCCGCAGGCGGCCATCCACGCCGGCTACGACCGCGCCTGGGGCACCATCCTCGACTCCAACGTGACCACGCTGATCGCGGGTATCGCGCTGCTGGCCTTCGGCTCGGGTCCGGTGCGCGGCTTCGCGGTGGTGCACTGCCTGGGCATCGTGACCTCGATGTTCTCGGCCGTGTTCTTCTCGCGCGGCATCGTGAACTTCTGGTACGGCGGCAAGAAGAAGCTCAAGAGCGTGTCGATCGGCACCGTCTGGCGCCCCAAGACCGATACCGCCGACGGCACGTCCGTGGCCCAAGCCAAGTAAGGAAAGAAGGCCATGGAGTTCTTCCGCATCCACCGCACCATTCCGTTCATGCGCCATGCCCTGGTGCTGAACATCATCTCCTTCGCGACCTTCGCGCTGGCGGTGTTCTTCCTGATGCACCGCGGCCTGCACCTGTCGGTCGAGTTCACCGGCGGCACCGTGATGGAGGTGGCCTATTCGCAGCCCGCCGACGTCGGCAAGATCCGCGACGCCGTGAGCAAGCTCGGCTACCAGGAAGTGCTGGTGCAGAACTACGGCAGCTCGCGCGACGTGCAGATCCGCCTGCCGGCGCGCCAGGGCATGAGCGCCGAGCAGCAGAGCGTGCCGGTGATGGCCGCGCTCAAGGCCATCGACCCTTCCGCCACGCAGCGCGGCATCGAGTTCGTCGGCCCGCAGGTGGGCGAGGAGCTCACCACCAACGGCCTGAAGGCGCTGGGCATGGTGGTGGTCGGGATCATGATCTACCTGGCGTTCCGCTTCGAATGGAAGTTCGCGCTCGCCACCGTGCTGGCCAACCTGCACGACGTGGTGATCATCCTGGGCTTCTTCGCCTTCTTCCAGTGGGAGTTCTCGCTCGCCGTGCTGGCGGCGGTGCTGGCGGTGCTGGGCTACTCGGTGAACGAATCGGTCGTGATCTTCGACCGGATCCGCGAGAACTTCCGGCGCTACCGGAAGATGACGACCACCGAGATCATCGACAACGCGATCACCTCGACCATCAGCCGGACCATCATCACCCACGGCTCCACGCAGCTCGTGGTGCTGTCGATGTTCTTCTTCGGCGGCCCGACGCTGCACTACTTCGCGCTGGCGCTCACCATCGGCATCTGCTTCGGCATCTATTCGTCGTGCTTCGTGGCGGCCGCCATTGCGATGTGGCTCGGCATCAAGCGCGAGGACCTGATCAAGGGCCCGATCAAGCGCGAAGGCGATCCGGACGATCCGAACGCCGGCGCGGTGGTCTGAAGCGGCGCCCCTGCGGCGTGCGCTGGGCAAGGTAAAGTCGGGCCCGTCCTTCGCCGCGAGGCGCCCATGCAACGCGACCGGGCGCGCACCCTTGTGCGGATGCGCTTCCCGATGCAAGCTCGCGTCTGTCGGGTGAAACCGGTACCTGCCCCCTGATCTTCCTCAATGAGCATTGCGCGATCAGCCTCGTCCCTGCAGCTCGCTCGCGAGACGCGTGAGCGTTTCGTGCTGGCGACGGAAGGCGCCATCGTTCCGCTGGCCCGCGCCGTCCGCGACCGCCTGACCCAGCTGGCTTCCGAAGTCGGCAGCGCGCGCGCCATGCAGGAGCACCGCGACGACTTCGTGGCGTTCCAGGGCAATGCCTCGCAATGGGTGTCGCTCGCGCAGACCGGCTGGCGCAAGGCGCTCGGCGAGAGCGGCCCCAGCGGCTTCCACAGCTCGACCTCGCACACGCAGATGCTGCGGCTCGAGCTGATCGGCGACGAGGTGGTGGAAAGCAACATCCTCTCCTCGCGCCTCGCGCAGGTGATCCACGACCGCGCGAGCTTCGAGCTCAGCGACCTGCGGCTGCGCATCCAGCACCTCGAGGGCACGAGCGAGCTCGACGGCAAGGACGTGCTCAAGCCCGAGACCCTGGCCAAGCTGCTGGTCGAGCAATGGCTGGCCGCCGGCCTGAGCCGCCAGCTCTGGGCTCGCGTGCAGGAGACGGTACAGGCGCAGCTGGTCGACGTGGTCGCCAAGGCTTATGAAGACGCCAATGCCCACCTGGTCGCCAACGGCGTGATGCCCGAGATCGACCTCAAGAGCTTCGTGCGGCGCACGGGTGGTGCGACCGGCCCGGGTGCTCCGGGCACAGCGGGCGCAGCGGGCGTTTGGCAAGCCGACGGCCCCGTGGCGCCGGGCGGCGCGATGTCGTCGACGGCCTCCGTGCCCGGCACGTTCCAGCGCGGCGGCGGCGTGCCCTCCGGCGGCTCGCCGCTCGCCACGGCTCGCCAGCGCGCCCAGACCGCGCTGCTGAACCTCAAGCGCTTCGTCACCGGCCGCATCGGCGGCGACACCGGCAACAGCACGCAGCCGGCCTCGTCGATCGGTATCGACGGCCGCGGCACTGCCGGCGGCGCCGACTTCGGCGCGCCGCGGCCTTTCTCGCGCACCTTCGCGGGCGCCATCGCCGATGCCGAGGCCGCCTACCGCGCGGCCGCCACCCAGTACCTGGATGCCCCGGGCGAGCAGGCCACGCTGATCCAGCAGAGCGCGGTCGACCTGCGCCGTCGCAGCACCGAACTCAAGAAGCGCGCGCCGACCACCGCCGACAAGGCCACGGTCGAGATCGTCGCGCTGATGTTCCAGGCCATCCTGGCCGAGGAGCGCATTCCGTTCTCGGCGCGCGTGTGGTTCGCGCGGCTGCAGATGCCGGTGCTGCGCGTGGCCATCGCCGAGCCCGAGTTCTTCGGCACGCTGCAGCATCCCGCGCGCATGCTGATCGACCGCATGGGCTCGTGCGTGATGGGCTTCGACGCGGCCGCGATCTCGGGCAGCGCGCTCGAGAACGAGATCAAGCGCGTGGTGCAGGTGATCGAGCAGTACCCCGAGACCGGGCAGCGCGTCTTCAAGCTGGTGTTCGACGAATTCGTCGCCTTCCTCAACCGCTACCTCACGCAGAGCGACACCGCGCAGCGCGTGATGAGCGTGGCGCAGCAGGTCGAGCAGAAGGAGACGATGGCGATCCAGTACACCATCGAGTTGCGCAAGATGCTCAACGACATGCCGGTGCGCGACGAGATCCGCGAGTTCCTGTTCAAGGTCTGGGCCGAGGTGCTGGCGATCGCCGCGCTGCGCTACGGCGGCCAGGACGAGCAGACCGTGACGCTCAAGCGCGCCGCCTCCGAACTGGTGTGGGCCGCGAGCGCCAAGCCCAGCCGTACCGACCGCGCGCGTGTGATCCAGGACCTGCCGCAGCTGCTGCAGCGGCTGCGCCAGGGCATGGCGCTGCTGGGCATCGTCGACGAGCCGCAGGAGGTCTACATCAAGACCATCGGCGCCACGCTGTCCGATGCCTTCATGCTCAAGACCGAGGCCATCCCGCAGGCCAAGATCGAGGCCATGGCCGAGCGGCTCGCGCACCTCGAGGACTTCGTGAGCGACAGCGGCGGCGATGCCGACCTGCCGCTCGACGCCACCAACATCGAGCTGCTGCTCGGCGTGGACGCGAGCGCGATCGAGGTCGTGGCCGACACGGCGGGCGCGCGGGCGAGCGAGGACATGCTGGCCTGGGCCAACGAGCTGCAGGTGGGCACCTGGTTCATGCTCGACCACAACGACCGCGTGAGCCAGGTCCAGTTCGTCTGGCGCAGCGACCGCAAGCAGTTGCACCTGTTCGCCTCGGCCGACGGGCGCAGCTTCCTGATCCAGGCCGGGCGGCTCGCGTCCTACCTGCAGGCGGGGTTGCTGACGCCGGCCGAGGAAGAAACGCTGACGGTGCGCGCCACGCGCGAGGCGCTCGCGAAGCTCGACGCGAATCCCGAGCGCCTGTTGAACTGAGGCGCCGCAGGGCTCAGTGCGCGAGCCGGCCTTCGTGGCTCTCGCAGAGCTCGTCGAGCACCAGCGCATCGGGCTCGATGCCGGTGCTCCAGTGCACCATCAGCACGATGATCTTGAGCTCGTCGAGCGCCACCGGCGCGCCCGGCGCGGCCATCGCGCGCTCGACCACGATCTCGCGCATGTCGCAGGGCAGCACGTTCGAGCCTTCGAGGAACTGGATGAAGCCCAGGCACTCGGCGCCCAGGTGGTCCTGCTCGGCCTGCGAATACACGCGCATCGAATCGGGCGACTGCGGCCGCGTGGCCTCGGCGCTGCTGCGCAACGCGACCGTGACGCTGCGGCCCTCCTCGTCGTTGCGCTTGAGCTGCACGCCTTGCGTGGCGAGGCTCAGGCCATCGAGCCATTGCAAGGCATCGCGTATCTCCTCGGCCTCGAAGCCGTGGGCGCTGAGCTTGCGGCTCAATTGTTCGGGTTCAGGGCAGGCATCGCTGCGCCAGTAGTTTTCGTAGACGAACACGAGCACTTCGAACATGGGCCCAATATAGCCCACGATCATGGACACGACGCGACGCGTGGTGCAAATGCAAGGATCGGCGTAAATACCGATGGCCGCCCGCGAGGCCGTGCGCGACGGTGGCGGGTGGTGCGCGTTCGTGCGCTCAGGCCGCGCCCATGCGCTGGAACAATCCGCCCGGCAGGCGCGCCACGCGGCCGTCGAGTTCGAGCTCGAGCATGCGGGCCTGCAGCGCCGCGGCACTCCAGCCGGTGCGCGCGCCCAGTGCATCGAGGCTCACCGGATCGAAGCCCAGTGCCTCGAGCAACGGATCCCCGTGGTCCGTGCCGCCGCTCCACGGCCTGAAGGCGTCCGGCGATGGCTGCTGCGCGAGCGGCTGCAATTCCTCGAGGATGTCGGCCACCGACTCGACCAGCTTCGCGCCCTGGCGGATCAGCGCGTGGCAGCCGCGCGACTGCGGCGAGTGGATCGAGCCGGGGATCGCGAACACCTCCTTGCCCTGCTCGGACGTGAGCCGCGCCGTGATCAGCGAGCCCGAGGCCAGCGCCGCCTCGACCACCAGCGTGCCGCGCGCGAGTCCCGCGATCAGCCGGTTGCGCTTCGGAAAGTTCTGCGTGAGCGGCGGCGTGCCGAGCAGGAACTCGCTCACGATCAGGCCCTGCTGCGTGATGCGCTGCGCGAGCTCGCGGTGCCGTGCCGGATAGACGCGGTCGAGCCCGGTGCCGACCACCGCCACCGTGGCGAGCCGCGGCCCGGTGCCCGCGGCATCGGCCGCGTCGAGCGCGCCCTGGTGCGCGGCGCCGTCCACGCCGAGCGCCAGGCCCGAGATCACGGGCAGGCCGGCTTCGCCGAGCGCGCGGCCGAAGGCGCGCGCGTTCGAGGCGCCCTGCGGCGTCGGGTTGCGGCTGCCGACCACGGCGAGGCTGTGGCCGAGCTGGGTCAGGTCGAAGGCTTCGGCGCCCAGAACGTGCAGCATCAGCGGCGGGTCGGCGGTCTCGAGCAGCGAGCGCGGATAGCCGGCATCGCCGAGCGTGACGATGCGGCGTACCACCGCGTCCTCGCCGTCCTCTCGCTGGCGCAGCCATAGCTGGGTCTGGTCGATCAGCGCCTGCAGGTTGGGCGGCATCTGTCGCAGCGCCGCGGCCTGGGCCTCGCTCACGACCTGCCGCAGCGCGGTCTCGCTCTGGGCGAAGACATCGGCCGGCAGGCCGAAGGCGGCCAGCAGGCGGCGCGCGGCGCCGTCGCCGATGCCCGGCGTCAGCGACAGCCGCAGCCAGCCCGCGAGTTCTGCGCGGTCCACGCGGGAACCGGGTGGGTCAGGGGTTGACGATGAAGTCGCCGGCGCGCGGGGTGTCGTTGATTTCGAGCACCAGCGCGTACGAGACCTTCTCGAAGGGACGGAACACCATCAGCAGGCCGATGCGTTCGTTCGGCAGCTTGATGGTTTCCTTCCTGTCGCCCGTGCGGTCGAGGATGGTCTCGCCGTTCTTGAGGATCGCCAGCACATGGCCGCTGTCGATGCCGTCGCGCGTGCCCTTGTTGATGGCCACCACCTGGTTCTGCGCCGCGAACTGCACCGCGTTGCCGTAGACCGAGACGATGCGGCCCTCGACCTGCGTGGACGGCGCGCGCGGCGCGTAGCTCAGCAGCTGGCGCGGCGGCTCGGGCAGCAGGCGGTCGCCGGCGCGGATCTCCTCGCGCGCCGCGATCACGTCGACGGTGGCGGGCACGACCGTGATGTAGTCCTTGTCGTCCTTGGTCTCGACCGTGGTCGACTCGCCGCGCTGCAGCTGGACCTTGCCCAGGTACTGGGCCTCGTAGCCGAGGATCTCGCCGGTGCCGGGGTCCTTGAGCGGCGTGGCGCTGCGGAACACGCGGAAATGCTGGATCGGGCCCGGCACCTCGAGCAGCGGCGAATCCTTCTCGCCGCGCGCATAGGCGCGGTCGCCGCGCGACAGCAGCACGCGGCTGTCGTTGCCGGCCACGATGCGCGGCGCGGCCTGCAGCGTGTTCTCGTCGACCACGATCGGCTCGCTGAGGAAGGGCTCGATCAGGCTCGGGTTGAGCGTGGGCAGCGCCATGCCGGCCAGCGAGTCGAAGCGCGTGCGCGGCGTGAGCTTGATGGTGCCGCCCTCGCCGCCGACGCCGCGGCGGGTGGTGAGGCGGGCGCGGCCGCCGCTCTTGTCGAGGTAGAGCACCTGGCCCGGGTAGATGCGGTGCGGGTTCGCGATCTCGTTGAGATTCATGCCCCAGAGCTCGGGCCAGCGCCAGGGGCGCAGCAGGTACAGGCGCGAGATGGCCCAGAGCGTGTCGCCGGGCTTGACCGTGTATTCGTCGGGCGCGTTGGGCGCCAGCTCGCTGAGCGGCACGCCGGCCTGCGCGGTCTGCTGGGCCGTGGCGCGCTGCTGCGCGGTGATCGGATAATTCTGCGCCCAGGCCGTGGTGCCGACGCCACCCGCCGCAACGACCGCGAGGGCTGCCAGGGAGGCGGAGAGGTTCGGGCGGCGAGCCGGGATTGGGAGCTTTTTCATGTCTGGATGGGTGAGCGCGCGACGTATCGCGGCGCATACGAATCTCACAATTTGCTACGAATTCTGGCGCCAAGCCCCCGGAAGGGCAACGTTTATCCGGCAAACGCGCGGCCTGGGGCCGCCGAATTGGCGAAAATAGCCACAACTTCCCCCCGATTTCATGGCCAAACGAATCATTCTGAGTTACCCGGACAAGCGCCTGCACACGGTCGCCAAGCCCGTGCAGGGCGTGGACGCGCGCATCAAGGCCCTGGTGGCCGACATGCTCGAGACCATGTACGACGCCAACGGCATCGGACTGGCCGCGACCCAGGTCAACGTGCATGAGCGGGTCGTGGTCATCGACGTGTCGGAAGAGCGCGACCAGCCGCTGGTGCTGATCAATCCCGAGATCACCTGGGCCAGCGACGAGAAGGTCGTCAACGAGGAAGGTTGCCTCTCGGTGCCCGGCATCTACGACGGCGTCGAGCGCTCGACCTCGGTCAAGGTGCAGGCGCTCGACCTCGACGGCGAGCTGCGCAGCCTCGAGGCCGAGGGCCTGCTGGCCGTGTGCATCCAGCACGAGCTCGACCACCTGCTGGGCAAGGTCTTCGTCGAATACCTGTCGCCGCTCAAGCGCAACCGCATCAAGAGCAAGCTGCTCAAGCAACAGCGCGAGGACCTGCGCGAAGGCAGGGCCTGAGCGATGCGCTTCGGTGCCTCGAGCCGCCTGCCCCTCCTCTGCGCCGCCGTCCTGCTGGCGCTCGCCGGCTGCGCCAGCGAACCCACCCGCATCGTCCCCGGCACCTCGGCCGCCGAAACCCTGCAGCGCCTGGGCGAGCCCACGGGCCGCTATCCGCTGAACGGCGGCGGCGAGCGGCTGCAATACTCGCGCACGCCGGCCGGCTTCGAGGTCACCGACATCGACGTCGACGCCAGCGGCAAGGTGGTCTCGGTGACCCAGGTGCTCGACGAGCGCCGCTTCGACCATGACATCCAGGTCGACAAGTGGCGCCAGAACGACGTCATGGCCTTCTACGGCCGCCCCTACGAGATCCGCCGCGTGACCTCCTTCGACGGCAATGTCTGGACCTGGCGCTACAAGGCGGTGAACGAGCGCCGCCTGCTCCATATCTACATCGACCCCGCCGGCGTGGTGCGGCGCTATCACACGGGCGACGACCTCGACTTCGATCGGCTGCGCTGGTGAGCCCGCTGCGCGTCGTTTTCGCGGGCACGCCCGAGTTCGCGCGCGTCGCGCTGGAGGCCATCGCGGCCGCCGGCCATGACGTGGCGCTGGTGCTGACCCAGCCCGACCGCCCGGCCGGCCGCGGCATGAAGCTGCAGGCCTCGCCGGTCAAGCAATGCGCGCTGGCCAGGGGCTGGCCCGTGGCGCAGCCGCGCAGCCTGCGGCTGGACGGCAAGTACCCCGACGAGGCCGCCGCCGCGCGCGAGGCCCTGCTGGCGGCGCGCGCCGACGTGATGGTGGTCGCGGCCTACGGCCTGATCCTGCCGCAGTGGGTGCTCGACCTGCCGCGCCTGGGCTGCCTCAACATCCACGCCAGCCTGCTGCCGCGCTGGCGCGGCGCCGCGCCGATCCACCGCGCCATCGAGGCCGGCGACGCGCGCACCGGCATCACGATCATGCAGATGGATGCCGGCCTCGACACCGGCGACATGCTGTCGGTCGAGGCGCTCGAGATCGGCGAGGACAACACCGCCCGCCTGCACGACCGGCTGGCCGCGCTCGGCGGCCGCATGATCGTCGAGGCGCTGGCCGGCGCCGCCGAAGGCCGGCTGGTGCGCACGCCGCAGCCGGCCGAGGGCGTGACCTACGCCAACAAGGTCGAGAAGCAGGAAGCGCTGATCGACTGGCGGCGGCCCGCCGCCGAGATCGAGCGCCGCATCCGCGCCTTCGATCCCTTCCCGGGCGCCAACAGCCCGCTCGAGAACGAGACCATCAAGCTCTGGGCCGCGCATGCCGTGGCCGGCACGGTCTCGGACGCGCCCGGCACCATCCTCGCGGTGACCGGCGACGGCATCGCGGTGGCGGCCGCCGATGCGGTCGTGACCGTCACCGAGCTCCAGCGTCCGGGCGGCAAGCGCCTGGGCGTCGCCGACTTCCTGCGTGGCTTCGACCTGAAGACCGGCCAGGTGTTCGGGTGAGCGCCTGATGTTCCTGTCGGCCGCCATCCGGCGCCGCCCGCAGTTCCGCGTGGGCGTGCGCGACATGACACCCGTGGCGCTGGGCATCGGCGCCTGGGGCCTGATGACCGGCGTGGCCATGGTCAAGTCGAACATGAGCGTGCTCGAGGCCGTGGCGATGACCCTGCTGGTCTACGCGGGCAGCTCGCAGCTCGCGGCCATTCCGCTGCTGTTCGCGGGCGCGCCGGCCTGGGTGATCCTGGCGACCGGCTTCTGCGTCAACCTGCGCTTCGTGGTCTTCAGCCTGCACCTGCGGCCCTACCTGATGCACATGCCGCGCTGGCGCCGCATGCTGCACGGCTACCTCACGGCCGACATGAGCTATGCGCTGTTCACGAAGCAGTACCCGGCGCCACCGGTCACCGACGAGGAACGGCTCGCGCAGGAGGCCTACCTCACGGGCAACTACGCCGTGACCTGGTGCGCCTGGATGGGCATGAGCCTGCTGGGCATCGCGCTGGCCAACCTGATCCCGCAGAGCTGGGGCCTGGGCTTCGCGGGCGTGCTGAGCCTGGTGGCGATCGTCTGCTCGATGGCCACGACGCGGCTGCGCATCCTCGCGGCGCTGATCGCGGGCGCCACGGCGGTGGCGGCCTATGCGCTGCCGCTCAAGCTCAACATCGTGGCCGCCATCGGCGTGGCAGTGCTGCTGTGCTTCTGGCTCGAGAAGCAGTTCGGCCTCGACCCCGCCGCGGAGGACGACAAGTGAAGGGCGAGACCGACCTCTGGACGCTCGCCGTGATCGTCGGCCTGGCCGGCGTCACCGTGCTCACGCGCTGCTTCTTCTTCATCCTCGACCGGCCCTGGGGCCTGCCCGAGTGGGCGCACCGCGCGCTGCACTACGCGCCGGCCGCCGCGCTGGCCGGCGTGATCGCGCCCGAGATCGTGATGACGCAGGGCCACCTGATCACCTCGCTGCACGACGCGCGCATCTACGCCACCGTGGTCGGCGCGGCCTATTACTACTGGCGCCGCGGCGTGCTCGGCACCATGCTGGCCGGCATGGCGGTGTACCTGCCGCTGCACCTCATCTGGGGCTGGTAGCCGAGCGGATCTCGGTGCCGGCCTCGGTCTCGACCCAGCGCACCAGCTCGCTCACGCTCACGCCGGGTCCGCGCGCGGCATCGGCCTGCTGCCACAGCCGGCGGCCCTCCTCGCTGATCGGCGCCGGCATGCCGAGTTCGCGCGCCAGGTCGACCGCGATACCCATGTCCTTGAGCATCAGCTCGAGCTTGAACGGATCGTCGAAGCTGCGGCTGATCACGCGCTGGTGGATGTGCGTGCGCGTGATCCACGAGCCGCCGGTGGCCTCGTTGAGCACGTCGGTCATCACGGCCGGATCGAGCCCGGCGCGGGTGCCGATCGCCAGCCCTTCGGCCGTGGCCGTGAGCGTCACGGCGGTGATCAGGTTGTTGAGGCACTTCATGGTGTGGCCGGCGCCGAGCGCGCCCAGGTGGAACACCGCGCGGCCCATCGCGTCGAGCAGCGGGCGCGCGCGCGCCACGTCGGCTTGTGCGCCGCCGACCATGAACACCAGCTCGGCCGCCTGCGCGCCCCAGGCCGCGCCCGAGACCGGTGCGTCGACCATCGCGATGCCGTGTTCGGCCAGCCGCGCGGCGGTCTCGCGCGTGATCCACGGTTCGGCCGAGGAGGTGTCGAGCAGCAGGCCGCCGCGCGCCCAGCCCGCGAGCAGGCCGTCGTCGGCGAACACCACCTCGCGCACCACGCGGCCGTTGGGCAGCATGGTCACGATGACGTCGCTGTGCACCGCCACCTCGCGCAGGCTGGCGCGTGCCGTGATGCCGGGCTGCGACTCGGCGAGCCGCTGCGCCGCGCCGGGCGCGAGGTCGTAGACCGAGACCGCGTGGCCGGCGCGCGCCAGGTGGCCGGCCATGGGCGCGCCCATGACGCCGAGGCCGATGAAGCCGACGCGATCGCGCACGGTCGAAGCTGGGGATGGTTCGTTGGACATGAATGAGAGAAAAAAGCAGTCGGATGAAGAGCGTGTTCAGTCGAGCTGCACGCCCGAAGTCTTGATGACCTGGCCCCAGTACGCGCTCTGCGAACGCGCCATCTCCTGGAACTCCTTCGGCGTGCCCGGCAGCGCCTCGAAGCCGAACTCGCTGAACACCTGCTGGATGCGCGGCGTCTGCAGCGCCTTGTGCAGCTCGGCGTTGAGCCGGTTCACCACCTCGGGCGGCATGCCGGCCGGGCCGATCAGGCCGTGGAAGGCGAAGGCGTTGACTTCCGGATAGCCGAGCTCGGCGAAGGTCGGCACCTCGGGCAGGCCCTTGGCGCGCTGCGGCAGCGCGATCGCCAGCGCGCGCAGCTTGCCGGTCTTGAGATAGGGCAGCGCGGCCGTGAGGTCGAGCATCATCATCGGCACCTGGCCGCCCATGATGTCCTGCAGCGCCGGCGCGCCGCCCTTGTAGGCCACGTGCGTGATCGACAGGCCGGCCTTCTGCTTGAACAGCTCCATCGCCATGTGGTGCGGCGTGCCGATGCCCGGCGAGGCGTAGTTGGTCTTGTCGCCGTTGGCCTTCACGTAGGCGACGAAGTCCTTGAGGGTCCTGGCCTGGAAGTCGGGCCGCACCACCAGCGCCAGCGGAATGCGGCCGATGGCGCCGATGTAGGTGAAGTCGCTCGCGGGCTTGTAGGGCAGCTTGGCGAACATGTGCTCGTTGAACAGCAGCGCCGCGTTCTCGGCCTGCATGATCGTGTAGCCGTCGGGCTTCGACTGCATCAGCAGGCCGACCGCGATGTTGGTCGAGGCGCCGGGGCGGTTGTCGATCACCACCGGCTGGCCCAGCGAGGGCTGCATCGCGTCGGCGAGCTGGCGCGCGATGTTGTCGGTGCCGCCGCCCGCGGCATAGGGCACCAGCCACTTGATCGGCTGGTTCGGATAGGGGCCGCTCTGGGCCGACGCGAGGCTGGCGCCGGCCAGCGCGAAGGCGGCGAGCACGGGGGCGATCAGGGGCAGGAAGCGCTTCATCGGTTTGTCTCCGGGGTGGTTTTTTCTTCAGGGGAAATCGTGGCGGCCTACGCGTGCAGCGTCTGCCAGAGTTCGCGGTCGCGCTCGGCGGTCCACACCACCGGGTGCTCGATGCCGCGCAACTCGTCGTAGGCGCGCGAGACGTCGAAGGGCAGCACGTGCTGGAACACCGGCCACTGGCCGAAGCGCGGCTTCATCGCGGCCTCGGCGCGCGCGAAGCAGCCCTTGAGCGCCTCGCCCGCGGCGATGCCGGCGCGCACGCTGTCGAGCAGGGTCGAGAGGAAGGCCTGGGTCAGGTCGATCGCCTCGGCGCAGGCGGCCTCGTCCTGCAGCACCGCGCCGCGGCCCGGCACCAGCACGCGCGGGCGCAGCGCGCGCACCGCGTCGAGCGTGCCGGCCCAGTCGCCGATGTAGGCGTCGCCCGCGTACACGCCGCAGTGGTTCTCGACCACGTCGCCCGAGAACAGCAGGCCGCAATCGGGCAGCCAGGCGACGGTGTCGCCGCTCGAATGGCCGCGGCCCAGCGCCATCAGCCGCAGCTCGCGGCCGGTGCCCGGGCGCGGGCCCAGCCACAGGCTCATCTCGTTCTGGAAGCTCAGGGTGGGCCAGGTCAGGCCCGGGATCTCCTCGAGGCCCGCGAACAGGCGCGGGAAGCGGCCCACTTCCGAATCGAAGTCGGCCTGGCCGCGCGTGCGGATCCAGTCGAGCGTGCCCGCGCTCGCGACGATCTGCTCGACCTCGTCGAAGGCGCTCGCGCCCATCACGCGCACCGCGTGGTAGTGGGTCAGCACGATGGTCCGGATCGGCTTGTCGGTCACCGTGCGGATGGCCGCGAGGAAGTCGCGCGCCATGCGCGGCGTGGGGCGGGTGTCGATCAGCACCACCTGCTCCTCGCCGACCACGAAGCCGCAGTTGGGATCGAAGTCGCTGATGTAGCCGAAGGCGCCGGGCGCGAGCTCGCGCAGCTGCGGCTTCTGCTCGCGGGTGTCGGAGGCGGAGGCGAAGGAGACGTTGGCGGTCATGCGGGGTGGGGGCTCGTGGAATGTTCTTCTTCGGCGGCCGCGCGGATGCAGGCCAGCAGCACCGCCTGGTCGGCGCACTGGTTGGCCAGCAGCAGCACGAGGCGGGCGTTGAGGTCGGCGCTCTGCGCCTCGCTGCGTCCTTCGTGCGCGGCCAGCAGCGCGGCATAGAAGCCGTCGGGATCGGGGATGCGGAGTTCGGTGTTCATGGCGCGGGATCGAGGGGGAGGGCCAGGGCGGTGCGGACGGCGTCGGCGATGGCCTCCGGCGTGGCCTGCGCGAGCACGCGGGCGCGGTAGGCATCGGGGCGCACCAGCACGAAGCTGCCGGGCTCGCCCGCGCCGACGTGGGCCGCGAGCCGGTCGTCGGGCTGCAGCGCGGGCAGGCCGTGGCCGGTGCCGCCGACCGCGAGCAGGCGCAGCGGCAGCGTCGCCGTCGCATCGAGCGCGGCCCCTGCCGCATCCGCCGTGGGCGCGAACCACAGGCCGATGCAGCGCGTGTCCTCGGCCAGCAGCTGCATCAGCGTGATGTCGCGGCCGTCGGCCCGGCGCAGCGGCAGGTTCTGCACCGTGCGGCCGCCCGCGGGCAGCTGCGGCGCGGCCGGGTAGTCGTTGGCGACCGACATGCGCCCGGTGTTCACCAGGGCGCGCGCGAACGGAAAGCGCGCGGCCAGCGCGACGACCGCGCGGCGCAGCGTGTGCTCGGCCGGCGAGCGCGGCGCGAGGAAGCGCGCCGAGCGGCTCGTGACCTGCAGGTTCTCGCGCGCGGCCGGCTGGCGCTCGGCGTCGTAGCTGTCGAGCAGCGCGTCGCCGGCCTGGCCCCGCGCCACCAGCGCGAGCTTCCAGCCGAGGTTGGCCGCGTCCTGGATGCCGCTGTTGCCGCCGCGCGCGCCGAAGGGGCTCACCACGTGCGCGGCATCGCCGATGAAGAACACGCGGCCATGGCGGAAGTGCTCGAGCAGGTGGTCGCGGTAGCCGTAGGGGCCGATCCAGACGAATTCGAACTCCACGCCCGGCCCCAACTGCTCGCGCAGCCGCGCGCCGGCCACCTCGGGCCGGCTGATGTAGGCGGTGTCGCAGTCCTCGGGCATCTGGTAGTCGATGCGCCAGACGCCGTCGGCCATCAGGTGCTGCCAGACGCCGCGCCCCTCGTTGAAGGGTGCGTCGACCCAGGTCCAGCGCTCGGTCGGCAGCGGCTTGCGAAAGCGCACGTCGCTGATGCACCAGCGGTCGGTGCTGCGCGAGGCATGGGCCTCGATGCCGAGGCCGGTGCGGATCGCGCTGTTGGCGCCGGTGGCGTCGATCAGCCGGTCGGCCTCGATCGTGTAGCGGCCCGCGGGCGTTTCGACCTCGAGGCGCACGCCGTCGGCGATCGGTTCGACGCGTGTGACGCGGCTCTTCCAGCGCAGGTCGGTGAGGCCGAGCTCGAGGATGCGCTCGACCAGGAACCACTCGATGTAGAACTGCTGCAGGTTGATGAAGGGCGGCTGCCGCGAGACGCTGGCCGTCTGCAGGTTGAAGTTGTAGACCTCCTGCTCGCCCGAGAAGGTGCGCCCGAAGGACCAGGTGATGCCCTTGGCCGCGATGCGCTCGAAGATGCCCAGGCGCTCGAAGATTTCCAGGCTCTTCTGCGCATAGCAGATGCCGCGCGAGGAGGCGCCGCGCACGCCGACGGTGTCGTCCTCGTCGAGCAGCACGGCGCGCACGCCGCGCTGGGCGAGGTCGCAGGCCAGCGTGAGGCCCGAGGGGCCGGCGCCGACGATCACGAGCGGGTGGCGCACCACCTGGCCGCTGGCCAGCTCGGGCGGCGGCACGAAGGGCCAGCTCGGCAGTTCGTAGGCTGGCGCGAAAGCGAAGTTTTCTTCCATGGCTTGCCTGCGTGACTAGAGCGAATGCGCGAACTCGGCGATCGCGTCGGCGGCCTTCGGCACCAGTTCCGGCTGGCCCGCGAGGTAGTGGTTGCCGCCGACGATGTCGACGTTGCGGATGCGCGCGCCGCCCGCGGCCAGCCAGGCATCGCGCGTGCTCGGGAAGGTCGACTGGTCGCCGGTGTAGGTCAGCAGCAGCTTGGGCACCGTGGTGCGCGCGAGGTTGGTGGGGCCGTCGGCCTGCGAGCGCGAGGACCACTGCGACAGGAAGGCCGTGAGCGAGGTGGTGCGGCCCATCGCGTTGGCCGAGTAGTTGACCTGGCGCGCATCGCCCCAGACGCTGCCGGGCAGGCGGTCGTTGGGATCGAGCGAGAGGTCGACGCAGCGCGGATCGGCGTGGGTGCGGTAGACGATGAAGGTCTGGTCGCGCGGCGCGCCCACGGTGCCGCGCAGCAGCGCGAGCCGGTCGAGGCACCACTGCTCGATGCGCGCGAGCCGCGCCTGCTGCGCCGCGGAGAAGCGCGCGAGGAAGTCGGCGTCGTAGGGCACGCGGTGGCGCGCGTCGTACATGTCGAGTTCGGGGTCCACCGACAGCGGGTCGTGCTCGTCGGTGACCGAGGGATCGATCCAGTCGCGCATCAGCCGCGTGCGGCCCAGGTGCGCGGCGCACAGCGCGATGCCGTCGACCGGCGGCAGGTCGCCGGGGTGCAGGTGGGTGGGGTCGCCGTCGGGGAAGTGCGTGGCCGTGAGCCGCTCTGCCTGCGCCTGGTAGAAGGCCGCGAGCGCGGCGCCGCCCGAGTTGCCGACCAGGAACACCTTCTCGTAGCCGGCCGCGCGCAGGTACTGCACGCCGGCGCCCAGGTCCTGGATCGCGCGCTCCATCAGCAGCACCGTGTCGTTGCCGGCGTAGCGCGAGTTGAGCCCCATGCAGCAGATGCCGCGCTCGGCCAGCGGCGCGATCAGGTAGTGGCCCATGAAGTTGCTGGTGGGATGCATCACGATCGCCGCGATGCGCTTCGGCCCCGCCGGCGCGCGGTACGCGCCGTAGATGCGCGGGCGCAGCATCTGCAGGCCCGACTGGCTCTCGAGCGCCGCGCCCGATTTGACGTCGATGACGGCGAGTTGCAGCTCAGGCATCGGCCGTGCCTTTCGCGGCCAGCAGCTGCGCCTTGCGCGCGGTCCAGGCGTCGAGGTCGGCATGGGCGCGCAGCGCGTGCGCGTCCATCTCGGCCTGCGGCACGGTGGGCGTGGTCAGCTCCACGCGGATGCCGTTGGGGTCGAAGAAGTAGATCGACTCGATGATGTGGTGGTCGGTGATGCCCAGCACCTCGACGCCCGCGGCCTCGAGCCGGGCCTTGGCGGCCAGCAGGTCGGGCACGCCGTCCACGCGCAGCGCGATGTGGTTGACCCACGAGGGCGTGTTGGGCGAGGGCAGCGCGGCGATGTCGTCGCCGAGGTCGAAGAAGGCGATGAAGGAGCCGTCGCGCATCCGGAAGAAGATGTGGACGTAGGGGCAGTACTCGCCGGTGCTCGGTACGTGGTCGCTCTTGATCACGTGCACCAGCGGCAGGCCGAGCAGGTCCTCGTAGAAGCGGCGGGTTTCCTCGCTGTCGCGGCAGCGCCAGGCGAAATGGTGCAGGCCCCGGATCGGGGGCGCGGCGGATGGGGTCGGCATCGGGCTTGTCTCCGGGACGGCCATCGGGGTCGTCCGAGCCGGTATTGGGCGATGGCCGGACCTATGATGCAATCGAAATTAATTCATCGATTGATGAAATAGCCATATGAATCTGACCTTGCGCCAGTTGCGCGCCTTCGCCGCCGTCGCCGAGACCGGCAGCTTCACCGCCGCGGCCCAGCAGCTGCACCTGACCCAGTCGGCGCTCAGCGTGCTGGTGCGCGAGCTCGAGCGCGAGATGGGCGTGCAACTGCTCGACCGCCACACGCGGCGCGTGCTGCTGTCGGAGGCCGGGCGCGAGTTCCTGCCCTCGGTGCACCGGCTGCTCGGCGACCTCGCGGGCGCGGTGGCCGGCGTGACCGAGCTGCGCGACAAGAAGAAGGGCCTGCTGCGGCTGGCCGCGCCGCAGCTCATGGCCTGCACGCTGATGCCGCGCGTGATCGCCGTGTATCGCGCGCAATACCCCGACGTGGAGGTGCGACTGGCCGACACCCTGCCCGAGCACCTGCTCGACGGCATCCTCGCGGGCGAGGTCGAGCTGGCCGTGGGGCAGGACCTCGAGGTCGACCCGGCGCTGATCGAGCGCCGCACGCTGCTGCGCGACCGCCACTGGCTGATCTGTCCGCCCGGCCATGCCTTCGAGGGGCGGCGCAAGGTGCGCTGGGCCGAGCTCGCGCCCTACACCTTCATCGCGCCCACGCGCGACTTCCGCCAGCGCGTGCTGCCCGAGCTCGCGAGCGCCGAGCGCGCCTGGATGCAGCGCCCCGGCACCCAGGAGGTGTCGTACATGACGACCGCGCTCGGCATGGTGGCCTCGGGGCTCGGGCTGACCGTGTGCCCGACCTACTCGGCGCCGCTGGTGCAGGCGCACGGGCTGCGCATGGTGCGGCTGGAGGCGCCCGACTTCCACCGCGAGGTCTGCGTCTACGGCGCGGCGCGGCGTTCGCTGTCGCCCGCGGCGGCCAGCTTCGTGCAGATTCTGGAGCGCTTCGCCAGCGAGCGGGGCGAGGGCTGAAAAGCATCGGCCGGCGTCACGAGACGCGCAGTCGCGCAGTGAGGCCCTACCTACAATGCGGGGCGACCCGTATCCATCCCATCCAGACCATGAACGTTCTTCGATTCACCGACCTCTGCGCCCAGGGCAAAGCCGCCGGCCAGCGCGTCTTCATCCGTGCCGACCTCAACGTGCCGCAGGACGATGCCGGCAACATCACCGAGGACACCCGCATCCGCGCCTCGGTGCCCTGCATCCAGCTGGCGCTCGACGCCGGTGCCGCGGTGATGGTCACCTCGCACCTGGGCCGCCCGACCGAGGGCGAGTTCAAGCCCGAGGATTCGCTGGCGCCGGTCGCGAAGCGCCTGGGCGAGCTGCTGGGCCGCGAGGTGCCGCTGGTCGCGAACTGGGTCGACGGCGTCGACGTGAAGCCGGGCCAGGTCGTGCTGCTCGAGAACTGCCGCCTCAACAAGGGCGAGAAGAAGAACGACGAGGCGCTCGCGCGCAAGCTCGCCGCGCTGACCGACATCTACGTCAACGACGCCTTCGGCACCGCGCACCGCGCCGAGGCCACCACCTACGGCATCGCGCAGTTCGCCAAGGTGGCGAGCGCCGGCCCGCTGCTGGCGGCCGAGATCGACGCCATCACCAAGGCGCTGGCCCAGCCCAAGCGCCCGCTGGTGGCGATCGTCGCGGGCTCCAAGGTCAGCACCAAGCTCACCATCCTGCAGAGCCTGTCGGCCAACGTCGACCAACTGATCGTCGGCGGCGGCATCGCCAACACCTTCCTGCTCGCGGCCGGCCTGAAGATCGGCAAGTCGCTGGCCGAGCCCGACCTGGTCGACCAGGCGAAGTCGGTGATCGAATCGATGCGCGCGCGCGGCGCCGACGTGCCGATCCCGGTCGACGTGGTCACGGCCAAGACCTTCGCGGCCGACGCGCCCGCCACCGTCAAGGCGGCCGGCGAGGTGGCCGACGACGACCTGATCCTCGACATCGGCCCGAAGACGGCCGCGCAACTGGCCGCGCAGCTGCGTGAGGCCGGCACCATCGTCTGGAACGGCCCGGTGGGCGTGTTCGAGTTCGACGCCTTCGCGGGCGGCACCAAGGCCATCGCCCAGGCGATCGCCGAGAGCAGCGCGTTCTCGATCGCCGGCGGCGGCGACACCCTCGCGGCGATCGCCAAGTACGGCATCGAGAAGGACGTGGGCTACATCTCGACCGGCGGCGGCGCCTTCCTCGAGGTGCTGGAGGGCAAGACCCTGCCGGCCTTCGAGATCCTGGCCAGGCGCGCCGCGGGCTGAGAGCGCGGAAGGCTCGCGCGGATGCCATCGATTCGCGCGGTGTCTTCCACGCGACACATAAAGTGTATACAGTAGCGGATACAAAAACGGAGATAGATCCATGAGCACCGACCGCCTTCCCCGCCACGCCACCAAGATCGTCGCCACGCTCGGCCCCGCGTCGAGCACGCCCGAGCTGCTCGAGCAGATGATCATCCACAAGGTCAGCGTGGTGCGGCTCAACTTCAGCCACGGGACGGCGCAGGACCACATCGACCGCGCCACCATGGTCCGCGAGGCGGCGCGCAAGGCCGGCCGCGAGGTCGCGATCATGGCCGACCTGCAGGGCCCGAAGATCCGCGTGGGCAAGTTCGCGCAGGGCAAGATCTGGCTCGAGCCGGGCGCGAAGTTCGTGCTCGACGCCTCGCGCACCGAGCCCGGCGACATCGATGCCGTGGGCCTCGACTACAAGGACCTGCCGCGCGACGTGCGCGCCGGCGACCGGCTGCTGCTCAACGACGGCCTGATCGTGCTGGTGGTCGACGCCGTGCGCGGCGAGGCGGTGCACACCACCGTCAAGCTCGGCGGCGAGCTCTCGAACAACAAGGGCATCAACAAGCAGGGCGGCGGCCTCACGGCGCCGGCGCTCACGGCCAAGGACATGGAGGACATCAAGACCGCGATGAGCTTCCAGGCCGACTACGTGGCCGTGAGCTTCCCGAAGAACGCGACCGACATGGAAATGGCGCGCCAGCTGTGCAACGTGGCCGCGGCCGAGTACGGCCACAAGCCCGGGCTGATCGCGAAGATCGAGCGCGCCGAGGCGATCCCGCGGCTCGAGGAGATCCTTCGCGCCAGCGACGGCATCATGGTCGCGCGCGGCGACCTCGCGGTCGAGGTCGGCAATGCCGCGGTGCCGGCGCTGCAGAAGAAGATGATCCGCATGGCGCGCGACATGGACAAGGTGGCGATCACCGCGACCCAGATGATGGAGTCGATGATCACCAACCCCGTGCCCACGCGCGCCGAGGTCAGCGACGTGGCGAACGCGGTGCTCGACGGCACCGACGCCGTGATGCTCTCGGCCGAGACCGCCTCGGGCCGCTACCCGCTCGAGACCGTGCAGGAGATGAGCCGCATCTGCGAAGCCGCCGAGGCCGCCGAAGACAAGCAGCTCGACGCCGACTTCAGCGGCCAGTCCTATGCGCGCATCGACCAGTCGATCGCCATGGGCGCGCTGTTCACCGCGCATCACCTGGGCGCCAAGGCCATCGTCGCGCTGACCGAGTCGGGCTCGACCCCGCTGTGGATGAGCCGCCACCGCGCCCACATCCCGATGTACGCGCTGACCTCGCGCCTGACCACGCAGCGCAAGATGGCGCTCTACCGCAACGTGCGCCCGCTGCTGATGGATTCGGAGAGCGACCGCGACACCGCGCTCGAGCAGGCCGAGGCGCATCTGAAGAAGCGCGGCATCGTGCAGAGCGGCGACGTCTACGCGATCACCTGCGGCGAGCCGATGGGCGCGCCGGGCGGCACCAACATGCTGAAGATCTGCCGCGCGAGCTGATCAGCCGTTGCGGAACAGGAAGCTGTAGGCATTGAGGGCGGGCACGCCGCCCAGGTGCGCATAGAGCACGCGTGAGCCGGCCGGGAATTCGCCCAGGCGCACCTTCTCGATCATCCCGTGCATCGACTTGCCCTCGTACACGGGGTCGGTCAGCATGCCCTCGAAGCGCGCGCTCAGGCGGATCGCCTCCAGCGTGCCTTCGTTCGGCAGGCCGTACTCGGGGCCGCCGAAGCGGCGGTCGAGCACCACGTCGCGCTCGGTGATCTCGCGGCCCAGCTCGATCAGCTCGGCCGTGTTGCGCGCGATGCGCAGGATCTGCTCGAAGGTCTGCTGCGGCTTGGCCGAGGCGTCGATGCCGATCACGCGGTCGGCCCGACCGTCGGCCGCGAAGCCCGCCACCATGCCCGCCTGCGTGCTGCCCGTGACCGAGCAGACCACGATGTAGTCGAACTTGAAGCCGAGCTCGGCCTCCTGCTGGCGCACTTCCTCGGCGAAGCCCACGAAGCCCAGCCCGCCCAGCGGATGCTCGGAGCAGCCCGCGGGAATCGGGAACGGCTTGCCGCCGGCCTGGCGCACGCTGTCCATCGCGTCCTCCCAGCTCTTGCGGATGCCGATGTCGAAGCCGGCCGCGTCGAGCCGCACATCGGCGCCGAGGATGCGCGACATCTCGATGTTGCCCACGCGGTCGTACACCGCGTCGGAGTAGTTGACCCAGTTCTCCTGCACCAGCACGCACTTCAGGCCCAGGTGCGCGGCCACCGCGGCCACCTGCCGGGTCTGGTTCGACTGGATGCCGCCGATCGACACCAGCGTGTCGTAGCCGCCCTCGAGCGCCTCGGGGATCAGGTACTCGAGCTTGCGCGTCTTGTTGCCGCCGAAGGCGAGGCCGCTGTTGCAGTCCTCGCGCTTCGCATAGAGCTCGACCTTGCCGCCGAGGTGGGCGCTCAGGCGCCGGAGCGGATGGATCGGCGTCGGACCGAAGGTCAGCACGTGGCGGGGAAATTTCTTCAGGTTCATCGGCAAGACTCCAGGGTGAAGCACAGGGGAAGGGCGATGGAGCCGATGGTAGGAAGAAGGTGGAGCAACAGGGTTGCAAAATTAGATGGCCTTGCGAACCAAAAGAAATCAAGATGCGGGAATCGAAGCCATTTGATGCGCCAAAGTCTCCATGAGCACAACGAAATTGCGTTCCTCGCCTGCGCGTTCCGCCAAGCCGCAACAGGCCCCCACGCCCGCCGTTTCGGCCGCCGCCGCGCTCGACCGCACCGACCGCGCGATCCTGCGCGCGCTGCAGCGCGACGCCTCGATGTCCAACGTCGCGCTGGCCGCCAAGGTCAGCCTCAGCGCGCCGGCCTGCCTGCGCCGTGTCGAGCGGCTCAAGGCCTCGGGCCTGATCAGGGGCGTGGTCGCGCTGCTCGACGCGCAGGCGCTCGACATGGGCATGCTGGTGATGATCGGCGTGGTGCTCGACCGCTCCACGCCCGACTCCTTCGCCGACTTCGAGAAGGCCGCGCAGAAGGTCTCGGGCTGCCTCGAGTGCCACGTGGTCACGGGCGAGTTCGACTACTTCATGCTGGTGCGCACGCGCGACAACGACAGCTTCAACCGGCTGCATGCCGAGCAGCTGCTCTACCTGCCGGGCGTGCGCCAGATCCGGACCTTCGTCGTGCTCAAGCAGGTGCTGTCGACCACACAGCTGCCTCTCTGACACGCGGCGCGCGCGCCATGCGCTGCAATCGGCGCTTCGTCGCGCCGCGAAACCGGCGCCCCATCCCGCGCGTACCCCTTCGATGACCTTTCCCGTCCTTGCGTCGATCCGCCGGCGCCGCCGTGCCCTGACCACCGCCCTGGGCGTCGCCGCGGCCACCGCGCTGGCGGCCTGCTCGCCGATCAAGCTGCTCAACGGCCTGGTGCCCACCGACACCTACCAGTTCCAGGGCGACATCGCCTACGGGCCCGCGCCGCGCCAGCAGCTCGACGTCTACCAGCCATTGCCCGACACCGTGCCCGCGCGCGGCCGGCGGCCGCTGGTGGTGTTCTTCTTCGGCGGCACCTGGACCACCGGCGACCGCGAGAGCTATCGCTTCCTCGGCGAGGCGCTGGCCGCGCGCGGTGCGGTGGTGGTGGTGCCCGACTACGGCCTCTCGCCGCGCCACACCTACCCGGTGTTCGTGCGCGACAGCGCGCTGGCGGTGAAATGGGCGCTCGACAACGCGGCCCAGCTCGGCGCCGACCCGAAGCAGGTCTACGTGATGGGCCACAGCTCGGGCGGCTACAACGCGGCCATGGTCGCGCTCGACGGCCGCTGGCTCGGCGAGCTCGGCGCCAGTCCGCGCCAGCTCGCGGGCTGGATCGGGCTGGCCGGGCCCTACGACTTCCTGCCCATCGGCGATCCGCAGACCCGCGTCGCCTTCGACTGGCCCCGCACGCCGGCCGACTCGCAGCCGCTCGCGCACGTCACGCCGGGCGCGCCGCGCACGCTGCTGATGGCCGCGGCCAAGGACAACCTGGTCTACCCCGAGCGCAACACCCTGCCGCTGGCCGCCGCGCTGCGCGCCGCGGGCGTGCCGGTCGAGGTGCGGGTGTTCGACAACCTGAGCCACGTCACGCTGATGGGCGCCTTCGGCAAGCCCATCCAGTGGCTCGGCGGGCCGGTGCTGCCGCCGGTCGTCGAGTTCCTCGGGTTGCCGTCAGTCCCGTCCCACAAGGGCGCTCGGTAGAATCGCGGCAGTTTTCTCTCGTCTTTTCCCCGTCTTCTCACCCTATTTCCCGCGAGGTATTTCCCCATGGCACTCGTCTCGATGCGCGAACTGCTGGACCATGCAGCCGCCAACGGCTACGGCATTCCGGCCTTCAACGTCAACAACCTCGAACAGGTGCAGGCCGTCATGGAAGCGGCCAAGGAAGTCGGCGCGCCCGTGATCCTCCAGGCCAGCGCGGGCGCCCGCAAGTACGCCGGCGAAGCCTTCATCAAGCACCTGATCCAGGCCGCCATCGAGGCCTATCCGCAGATCCCGCTGGTGATGCACCAGGACCACGGCCAGAGCCCGGCCATCTGCCAGGGCGCCATCGACCTCGGCTTCTCGTCCGTGATGATGGACGGCTCGCTCAAGGAAGACGGCAAGACGCCGGCTTCGTTCGACTACAACGTCGACGTGACCCGCAAGGTGGTGCAGCTGGCCCACAAGGTCGGCGTCACCGTCGAGGGCGAACTGGGCTGCCTGGGCTCGCTCGAGACCGGCATGGCCGGCGAGGAAGACGGCATCGGCGCCGAGGGCGTGCTCGACCACTCGGCCCTGCTGACCGACCCCGAGGAAGCCGCCCAGTTCGTCAAGGCCACGCAGCTCGACGCGCTGGCGATCGCCATCGGCACCAGCCACGGCGCCTACAAGTTCACCCGCAAGCCCACCGGCGACATCCTGTCGATCTCGCGCGTGAAGGAAATCCACGCCCGCCTGCCCAACACCCACCTGGTGATGCACGGTTCGTCGTCGGTGCCGCAGGACCTGCTCGAGATCATTCGCCAGTACGGCGGCAACATGAAGGAAACCTACGGCGTGCCGGTCGAGGAAATCCAGGAAGCCATCAAGTACGGCGTGCGCAAGATCAACATCGACACCGACATCCGCCTCGCGATGACCGGCGCGGTGCGCAAGTTCATGGCCGAGAACCCCGAGAAGTTCGATGCCCGCGAGTGGCTCAAGCCCGCGCGCGAAGCCGCCAAGCAGATCTGCAAGCAGCGCTACATCGAGTTCGGCTGCGAAGGCCAGGCGCCCAAGATCAAGGGCGAATCGCTGCAGATCGTCGCCGCCAAGTACGCCAAGGGCGAACTCGCGCAAGAAGTGGTCTGAGCCGCTTGCCGTGAATCGCCGGCCACCGCTCGCGGTGGCTTTTTTCTGCGCGCACAATCCGCTTCACCGTCTCCCGTTTTTCACCGTTCGCCGTCCCTGCCCATGACCACCGTCCACACCTCCTCCATCCAGAGCCTGCCCCTGCTTGCGCGCGGGAAGGTGCGCGACAACTACGCGGTCGGCGAGGACCGCATCCTGATGGTCGCGAGCGACCGGCTCAGCGCCTTCGACGTGATCATGGGCGAGCCGATCCCCGGCAAGGGCGAGATCCTCACGCAGATGGCGCTGTGGTGGTTCGAGCGGCTCGGCCAGCTCTGCCCCAACCACCTGACCGGCGACGCGCCCGAGAGCGTGGTCAAGCCCGAGGAAGTCGCCCAGGTCACGGGCCGCTCGATGCTGGTCAAGCGCCTGAAGCCGATCCCGGTCGAGGCCGTGGTGCGCGGCTATCTGGCCGGCAGCGGCTGGAAGGAATACCAGGAATCGCGCGCGGTCTGCGGCGTGCCGCTGCCCGAGGGCCTGACCAACGCGAGCAAGCTGCCGCGCCCGATCTTCACGCCCGCGGCCAAGGCCGCGGCCGGCGAGCACGACGAGAACATCAGCTACGAGCGCGTGGTCGAGATCGTCGGCCCCAAGCTCGCGCAGCAGATCCGCGAGACCAGCATCGCGATCTACGAGACCGCGGCCCAGATCGCGCTGGCCAAGGGCATGATCATTGCCGACACCAAGTTCGAGTTCGGCCTCGACGAGGCCGGCACGCTGGTGCTGATGGACGAGGTGCTCACGCCCGACAGCTCGCGCTACTGGCCGGTCGAGGGCTACGAGGCCGCGCTGGCCGCCGGCACCAACCCGCCGAGCTACGACAAGCAGTTCGTGCGCGACTGGCTCGAGGCCACGAAGATCAACGGCAAGCCCTGGGACAAGACGCCGCCGGCGCCGCGCCTGCCGGCCGAGGTGATCGAGAAGACCGCCGCCAAGTACCGCGAGGCGCTGGAGCGGCTGACGGCCTGAGCGGGCCGGGTTTCGTATTCAAAGAAAGGGCCGGTTCTCCGGCCCTTTTCCTTTTCAGCGTCCCGAACTCAGGGTTGCCACCGTGCGTCCGCCCGCGTCGAGCAAGGTCAGCCGTCCGGGCGCCAGCCGGTAGCTGGTCGTGCCCTGCAGCACCGCGAGGAACTGCGCCTCGGTCGCACCGCGCACCGGGTCGGCGCAGGCCATGCGGGTGGCGGCGATCTGGCCGATGCGCAAGGCGCTGCCGGTGCGCGTGTACGAGCCCGAAATCCGGTTGCAGCCGCCCGAGCCGGTGACGCGCGCGTTGGCGCGGTCGAACTGCAGCTGGGCGTCGCTGCCCGGCGCGATCGCTTCCTCGCCCAGTTGCGACAGGCGCCACACCGGGCCTTCGATCGGTTCGTCGAGGTTGATGCCGCTGCCGCAGGCGGTCAGCAGTGCCGCGAGCGCGGTGGCAGCGAGGGTGGGAAGCACGCGCAGGGCGGCAGGGCGGGCGGAGAAGCGCATGGCCGGTCGGTCCTTTTGACGAATCTGCAACAAGGTGAAATCGGTGTGATCGTATGCGAGCCGGCGTGGCTCGCCAACGCCGGGGGCCAGTGGGTGTTCGCAGGCCCGCGCACTCAGCGCGGCAGGTCGGCCGCGAGCGCCACGCCGCCATCGAGCCGCGCCTGCACGCAGCGCCGCACCGCGGGCGGGATGGCCTCGTCGGCCAGCAGCGCCGGCCACTCGGCGCGCGCCTGGCGCACCGTGTCGCGTGCGATCGCGAGCAGCCGCGCGGGACGCAGCAGCCCGGCGTCGCGCAGCAGCGCCTCGAGCGCGGCCCAGCCGAAGCCGCGCAGCTTGGCGTCGATGGCGCGGTTGACCGCGTAGTCGCCGCCGGGCACCTGCTCGAAGAAGGCGGCCACGCAGACCGGGTCGTAGAGCGGCGCGAGCACCGGCGCCACGCCATCGGGATAGCGCAGCGCCCAGTTCTTCAGGTGGGCATCGCTGTTGCCCAGCAGGATGAAGGCGACGATGCGGCGCACGAACTCGCGCACGTCGGCCACCGGGTTCGGCGACAGCCGGTCGAGCACGCGCAGCATCGCGGGTCCGTCGATCGCGAGGCCGCGGCCATATTTCTGGCGCGGCTCGTACTGCAGCACCTGCGCGAATTCCTCCATGTGGATGCGCCCGCCGTCGGGCGTGCGGTCGAAGCGGCGCACCGCGAGGATCTGCTCGAACGGCAACTGCTCGGGCAGGTCGGCGTCGGCGCGGCCGATCACGCTGGCCTCGGCGCAGTCCAGGCCGAGCGCGCCGCACAGGCGGTAGCCGGCGATCTCGTTGGCGACCAGGTCGGGGTGGCGCACGGTCGGCAGCTTGAGAATGAAGGAGCCGGCCGCGCCGTGGCGCCGCACCACGTAGCGCCGGCCATCCTGCACGGCCGAGAACTTGGTCACCACGCCGGGGATGGCGGCCGCGTCCTCCACCGGCAGCTCGACGAAGCCGGGCTCGAGCACGTCGAGCCCGAGCGCGGTGTGCCAGTGCCGCACCGTGTCGGGAATGCCCTCGGCCGGCGGCACCGGCTCGACCTCGATCGCGCCCATCAGGTCGTGCCCGGCGGCGGCCAGCAGTTCGAACTCGTCGTCGGCGCGGCAGCCGCGCTGCCGGGCGAGGCGCTCGCGGTTGTGGCCCTCGGGCAGCAGGTTCTGGAAGTAGGCGGGCCAGTGGCCGTCGCCGCGCGACACCCGCGCATCGCGCGCCGAGCCCAGGATGGCGCGCGTGGCGGCCTCGTCGGCGCCGCGGTAGGCCAGCGACAGCGTGGGGCGCGCCGGGTCGTCGACGTAGCCGGGGTCGAACGAGACGCGCAGGATGTCGCCGTACTGCGAGAGCCAGCCGATGGAGCGTCGGCGCGAGGCATCGCCGCCCGGGGCGTGCAGGTACATCCGCAGGTAGCGGATGCTGGTGCCGAAGGCGGCGCCGGCGGTCAAGGGCCGAGGCTCTGGGCGATGGAGGGCGGCGCCTCGATGCCGGCCGGCTGGCCGAGCAGCCGGCCGCCCGCGCGCACGAAGTCCTCGAGCGTGGGGCGCAGCGCCGCGGGCACGGGCATCAGCCCGAGCCCCAGCACGCGCGCCATCTCGAGCAAGGTCGACAGCCGCGGGTCGATCTGGCCGCTCTCGATGCGCTGCACCGTCATGCGCGACAGCCCGGCGGCCTTGGCCAGCGCCTCCTGGCTCAGGCCGGCCGCCTTGCGGGCCTGCTCGAGTTCCTGGATCAAATGGATCATTGGAGTGATCTTTTCAGGAAAAAAGAGTATTGATAGTAGCTATACGGAAGTGAATCAGCAAATAAAAAAAGCGACCCTAAAGTCGCTTTTCAATGAAATTGCGCACTCAAATGCGCTTTTGACTCGATCGCCTCAGCTCAGCACCACGCTGCTGAGCCGGCGCCGGTAGGTCGCCACGGTCGGATCGTCGGGCGGGATCTGGCCGTCGGCCACCTTCACCTTCGGCGGCTCGATCAGCTCGAGGATCGCCACGTAGGTCTTGCGCGCGAGTTCCTCGTTCCAGCTCTTGTCGCGCATCAGGATCTCGAGCAGCTCGTCCATCGCGGCAGTCCATTGCTGCTGCGCGACCAGCAGGCGGGCGCGGTCGAAGCGGGCCTGGAAGTCGCGCTTGTTGGCCGCGATCTTCGCGTCGAGCTCGGCCACCGCGGGTGCCGCGCCCGTGGGCGGGGCCGCGAAATCGATCGCGTCCATCCAGCGCTGCAGCGCATCGAAGCGGCGCACCACCGAGGCCTTGGCGATCACGGGCGCGAAGGCCACCTTGGCGTCGTCGGCGCGGTCGAGCTGCAGCAGCAGCTTCACGTAGTCGAAGCGCGCGTCATCGTTGGCCGGGTCGGTGGCCACAGCGTGCTGCAGCTTCTCGAGCGCGCCCTCGGTGTCGCCCTCGGCCAGCGCCTCCTGCGCCGCCTCTTCCTCGGCGGCGGCCTCGGCCTCGTCGGCACCGGGCACGTGCTTGTCGAGGAATTCGCGGATCTTCTCGGCGGGAATGGCGCCGACGAAGCCGTCGACCGGCTGGCCGTCCTTGAACATCACGCAGAACGGGATGCTGCGCACGCCGAACATCTCGGAGAGCTGGGAGGAGATCTGCGGCACCTTGTCGGCGTCGAGCTTGGCCAGCGTGAAGCGTCCGGCGTACTCCACCTCGAGCTTTTCGAGCACCGGCCCGAGCTGCTTGCAGGGGCCGCACCATTCGGCCCAGATGTCCAGCAGCACCGGCCGGGCGAGGGAGGCTTCGATCAGCTCGTCCTGGAAATTTTCGAGAGTGATGTCGATCATCGGGAACAACTGGGGGTGAAACGTAAAATTGGAACCATGAACGAAACCATTCAGGTCGGTGTGGTGATGGGCTCGAGCTCCGATTGGGAGACGATGCGCAACGCGGTCGAGATTCTCCAGCAATTCGGCATCCGCCACGAAGCGAAGGTGGTCTCCGCCCACCGCATGCCCGATGCGCTCTTCGCGTACGCCGAAAGCGCCGCCGGGCGCGGACTCGCGGCGATCATCGCCGGCGCGGGGGGCGCGGCCCACCTGCCGGGCATGCTGGCCTCCAAGACCACGGTGCCGGTGCTCGGCGTGCCGGTCGCCAGCCGGCACCTGCAGGGCGTCGATTCCCTCTACAGCATCGTGCAGATGCCCAAGGGCGTGCCGGTCGCCACCTTCGCCATCGGCAACGCGGGCGCGGCCAACGCGGCGCTGTTCGCGGTCTCGATGCTGGCCGTCAACGACCCCGGCCTGCGCGCCAGGCTCGACGCCTTCCGAGCGGCCCAGACCGCCGCGGCCGAGGCCATGGCGCTGCCGCCCGTGGAGCCGGCCCCGGTTTCTCCTTTCTCGCCGCAAGGCGGAGGTGCCCTGTGAGCAACAGCAAAGGCGACCTGCCGATCCTCCCGGGCGCCACGCTCGGCGTGCTCGGCGGCGGCCAGCTCGGCCGCATGTTCGTGCATGCCGCCCAGCGCATGGGTTACTTCACCGCGGTGCTCGACCCCGATGCCGACAGCCCGGCCGGCCGGGTCAGCCACCACCACATCCACACCGACTACGGCGACGTCGACGGCCTCGCGCGGCTGGCCGGCCTGGCCGACGCCGTGACCACCGAGTTCGAGAACGTGCCCGCGCCCTCGCTCGAGCACCTCGCGGTGGCGCGGCCGGTGGCGCCCGCCGCGCCGGCGATCGCGATCGCGCAGGACCGGATCGCCGAGAAGGCCCATTTCGGCCGCTGCGGCGTGGCCTGCGCGCCCTACGCGGCGATCGAGACCGCGGCCCAGTTGGCGGCGGTGGAAGACCGGCTCCTGCCCGGCATCCTGAAGACCGCGCGCCTGGGCTACGACGGCAAGGGCCAGCAGCGCGTGCGCACGCGCGCCGAGCTGGTCGAGGCCTGGCAGGCCACGGGCTGCGTGCCCTGCGTGCTCGAGAAGCTGCTGCCGCTGGACTTCGAATGCTCGGTGATCGTGGCGCGCGGCCGCGACGGCCAGCTGGTGCACTTCCCGCCCCAGCGCAACCTGCATCGCGACGGCATCCTGGCCGTGACCGAGGTGCATGGCCAGAACATGCCCAAGACCGTGGCCCAGGCCGCGATCACCGCGGCCAAGAACATCGCCAACGGCCTCGGCTACGTCGGCGTGCTGTGCGTCGAGTTCTTCGTGCTGGCCGACGGCTCGCTGGTGGTCAACGAGATGGCGCCGCGCCCGCACAACAGCGGCCACTACACCATGGAGGCCTGCGACGTGTCGCAGTTCGAGCTGCAGGTGCGCACCCTGGCCGGCCTGCCGCTGGCCATGCCGCGCCAGCACAGCCCGGCCGTGATGCTGAACCTGCTGGGCGACCTGTGGTTCTCGGCCGGCGACGACAAGCCGGTCTCCCCGCGCTGGAGCGAGGTGCTCGCGCTGCCCGGCGCCCACCTGCATCTGTACGGCAAGATCGAACCGCGCCGCGGCCGCAAGATGGGCCACCTGACCTTCACCGGCGCCGACGCCGACCAGGTGCGCGCCATCGCCTCGCAGGTCGCGCTGCTGCTCGGCCTGCCGCCGGTGGCATGAAGGCCGCATGATCCTCGACGGTCCATCGCCCGCAGCCATCGCCGAGGCGGCGCGCATCCTGCGCGCCGGCGGGCTGGTGGCCTTTCCCACCGAAACCGTCTACGGCCTCGGTGCCGACGCCAGCAACGACGCGGCCGTGGCCGGCATCTTCCAGGCCAAGGGCCGGCCGGCCGACCATCCGCTGATCGTGCACGTGGCGGCCGGCACCAAGGGCACCGAGGCGCTGTCGCGCTTCGCCCAGCCGCTGCCGCCGTTCGCGCAGAAGCTAGTGCAGGCCTTCTGGCCCGGACCGCTGACCCTGATCGTCACGCGCCAGCCCGGCGTGGCCGCCGCCGCCGCGGGCGGGCAGGACACCATCGGCCTGCGCTGCCCCTCGCACCCGGTCGCGCAGGCGCTGCTCGAGGCCTGCGCCGAGCAGGGCGTGCCCGGCCTCGCGGGCCCGAGCGCCAACCGCTTCGGCCGCGTGAGCCCGACCACCGCGCAGCACGTGTTCGGCGAATTCGGCGATACCGTGCCGGTGCTCGACGGCGGCGCCTGCGAGGTCGGCATCGAGTCGACCATCGTCGACTGCAGCCGCGGCGCGCCGGTGCTGCTGCGCCCGGGGCTGATCACGCGCGCGCAGATCGAGGCCGCCTGCGGCGAACGCCTGCGCGACCGCGAGCTCATGGCGATGCCCGACCCGCGCGCCTCGGGCACGCTGGAGGCGCACTACGCGCCCGACGCCAAGGTGCGGCTGATGGACGCCAAGGCGATCCAGACCGGCCTCGACGTGCTCGGCGCCAATGCCGCCCACATCGCGATCTGGACCCGCAGCGCCGTGCGCAGCCGTTCGCAGCGCGTCGTGCAGCGCCGCATGCCCGACGACGCCGCCGCCAGCGCGCAGCAGCTGTTCGCGGTGCTGCGCGAGTTCGACGCCGAGGGCGTCAAGCTGATCTGGGTCGAGACGCCGCCCGACACGCCCGAGTGGGAGGGCGTGCGCGACCGCCTGCAGCGGGCGGCCGCGGCCTGAAATCGGGATCGGGCAGCCTCCCAGCCTCAGCCCCCCGCTGCCAGCACGCCCTGGAAGAAGCCGCGCGCCGCCGCCAGGCAGAACGGCGGCGCCAGCGTGCCGTGGTAGGCCAGCATCACGGCGCGCGCCTTGTCGGCGTCGCTGCCGCCGGTGCTCTGCGCGAGCACGTCCTTGGCCTGGGCGAAGCCGGCGCGCGCGGCCGAGTAGGCGTCGGTGGTCGCGCTGTCCTCGAGGTCGACCACGGTCAGCCGCTCCGACGGCACGCCCTTGGCGCGGAAGTAGCCGGCGGTGGCCCGGGTGCTCAGGAAGTTGACGGTCGGGTCCTGTGCGCCGCCGCACATCAGCACCGGCCTGGCCGGCACCCAGTTGCGCAGGTCGTTGGCGCGCGCCGCCTTGCGGAAGCCCAGCGTGGGCGCGCAGTCGAGCGGCGTGGCCGAGTTCAGCGAGGCGGGGGTGGCCTTCAGGGCGTTGCCGGGGCAGGGGCTGCCGTCGATGTCGTTGGAGGCGCGCGTCAGGTAGCTCTGGCGCACCAGGTTGCCGGCGCCGTAGAAGATCGACAGCGAGGGATCGACCGGGCCGGGCGTGGCGCCGGCCGGATACAGCGCGAGCTGCGGCAGCTTGCCCTGGGCGATCAGCGTGCTGGTGGGCGTGAGGCTGGGCAGCAGGGTGTCGATGCCGGTCGCGTACTGCGCCTCGTAGATGTCGCTGGTGTTGCTGTAGACGTCGCCGAACTGCTGTTGCCAGCTGGTCGACAGCAGCGGCACGAACAGCGTGCTGCCGAGCGCCGGCCAGCCCTTGAAGTTGTAGTCCACCAGCAGGCTGATGGCCGAGGGTGCCGACAGCGGCGCCGAGGCCGTCACCGTCTTGCCCGTGGCCTGCAGCTCGCGGTGCGCGGCCAGCGCCACGTAGCCGCCCTGCGAATAGCCGGTGACGAACAGCGAGCCCGCGTCCGAGGCGTCGATGTTGGCGAAGGTCTTGCGCGCGGCGGTCAGCGCATCGACCATGTCCTTGCCCTGCTGGTCGCCGTTGAGGTAGGGGTGGTAGGGCAGCGTCGACTTGTCGTAGCCCGCGTAGTTGGGCGCGACCACGATGAAGCCCTGCGCCGCCAGCATGGCCGCGACCACCACGCCCTCGCCGGCGGCGGCCTGGTTCACGTCGGCCCACTTGGCGATGTTGTAGTCGCGCGCGGCGTTGGTGCCGTGGGCGTACAGCACGATCGGGCGCGGGCCGCTGCAGGCCGCGTCGCCGCCGCGCGGCACCATGATGGCGGCCGTGGCGTTGGTGGCCTCGCCCTTGCCGCCGACGGTGCGGTATTCGAGGTAGCGCGTGTCGATGCCGCACTTGGGCGTGCCCGACACCTGCAGCAGCGCCTTGCCCTTGTCGTCGAGCTGCAGCAGCGTGCGGAAATCGCCGGCCGACAGGCTCAGCACGCGCTCGGGCGGATTGGTCACGACCGAGCCGCGGCCGGTGTCCTCGGGCGGCGGCGGCGCGGGCGGGAAGGTGCCGATGCCGAAGCCGCCACCCCCGCCGCCCCCGCCGCAGGCCGAGAGCAGCAGCGTCGCGCTCGCGAAGGCGGCGGCGAGCAGGTTGCGGGAAGGGGAGGGTGGCGGTACGAGGCTTGGCACGTCGGGGTCTCCTGGATCTTCGAACGAACGGGCGTTCGATTCTGTCAGCGCCCCGGTGCCATGCAAGCAGTGCTTGCCTGCACAACGTTTTCAGTACAGGCCGCCGGGCCCGCGGTCGTTCAGTTGTCCTGCGCGGTCCAGTCGACCAGCGCGTCGAAGGCCGCGCGCGCCGCGCCCGCGTTCTCGGCGTTGGCGATCGCCACCAGCACGTAGCGCCGGCCGCTCGCGCCATGCACGTAGCCGGCGATGCCCGAGGCGTCGCGCAGGGTGCCGGTCTTCAGGTGCGCGGCGCCGCCCGAGCGCAGCGTGCGCTTGCGCAGGGTGCCGTCCACGCCGAGCGCGGGCAGCGAGCCCACGAGCTCGGGCATCACCGGCGAGCGCCAGGCCACCTGCAGCATCCTGCCGAGCGCGGCCGCGCTGATGCGCTCGTCGCGCGACAGGCCCGAGCCGTTCTCGAACACCGGCGGCGCCTCGCCGGTGCCGATGCGGTCGCGCCACCACTGGACCAGCGCGCCGCGCGAGGCCTCGAAGGTGCCGCGGTTCTTCTGCGTGAGGCCGAGGGTCAGGAACACCTGCTGCGCCATCACGTTGTTGCTGTACTTGTTGATGTCGCGGATCACCTCGGGCAGCGGCGGCGAGGCGAACTCGAACGCCGGCTTGAGCCCCGCGGGCACGCGGCCCTCGCGCATCTGGCCGCCCACGCGCCCGCCCATCTCGGCCCACAGGCCGCCGATGGCGCGCAGCGCGTAGCTGCGCGGATCGGCATAGGCCACGGCCCAGCTCTTCTCGCCGCAGGCGGCGGGAAAGCCGCCGTTGAAGCGGATGCGGTTCGGATCGCCGTAGTCGGCGCGCAGCGCCGTGCGCCAGTCGCCGCATTCGCCGGGCGAAAGCGGCACCGTCTGCGGCATCGCCACGGCCGCCAGCGGCGGCTCATAGCTCACGCGCGCGAACTGGCCGCCGCGGTCGGGCACGAAGGTCATGTTGACCGACTTGAAGTTCAGCAGCAGCGCATCGGGCGAGGCGTTGTAGGGGCGCAGCGGCTCGCCGTCGAAGGCGCCCGGGTCGTTCTCGACCGTGTTCTCGAAGGCGCTGCGGTCGATCACGATGTCGCCGCTCACGCTCGTGATGCCCAGGCCCTGCACGTGGCGCAGCAGCAGCCACATGCGCTCGATCACCAGCTTGGGATCGCCCTGGCCCTTGATGTAGAGGTTGCCGTTGAGCACGCCGTTGGCGATGCTGCCCTCGACGTAGACCGGCGTGTTCCAGGTGTAGGCCGCGCCCAGCAGGTCGAGCGCCGCGTAGGTGGTCACCAGCTTCATGATCGAGGCGGGATTCACAGGCACCTGCGTGCGCCAGGCCAGCCGCGGCGGACGTACGCCGTCGGCATCGGCGACCAGCATGGTCACGGCGTCGCGCGGCAGCTTGGCGCGGGCCAGCGCGGCATCGACCTCGGCCGGCAGCGGCTGCTGGGCGTGGGCGCCGGCCGCCAGGCACAGCGCGAAGGCGCAGAGCGCGCGGGAAGGACGGGAAGGGCGGGGGAGGGGGAGGCGTGCGACGGTGACAGCGGGCATGCGGCCCATTATCCCGGCGCGAAAAGATGCAGCCGCGCGTGGTACAGCAGCAGGATCGTCTTCGCGTCCGCGATGCGGCCGTCGGCCACCATGGCCAGCGCCTCGTCGATGCCGAACTCGAGCACCTCGATGTCCTCGCCCTCCTCGGCCAGCCCGCCGCCCGCGCCCACGCGCATCGAGGGCTCGTACTCGGCGACGAAGAAGTGCAGCTTCTCGGTCACCGAGCCCGGGCTCATGAAGCATTCGAAGACCTTCTGCACCGCGCCCAGCCGGTAGCCGAGTTCCTCCTCGACCTCGGCGCGGATGCGTTCCTCGGGCGCCGCGTTGTCGAGCAGGCCGGCCGCGGCCTCGATCAGCAGGTCGTCCCAGCCGTTGACGAAGGCCGGGTAGCGGAACTGCCGCGTCAGCAGCACCGTGCGCCGCGCGCGGTTGTAGGCCAGCAGGGTGGCGCCGTTGCCGCGGTCGTAGGTCTCGCGGTGCATGCGCTGCCAGCTGCCGTCGCTGCGGCGCCAGTCGAAGGCCGTGGTCTTCAGCGTGTACCAGTTGTCGGAGAGAAGGGTGACTTCGTGCACCCGGACGCGGTCTTGCAGGGTCATGGCGGCGAGCATAGGTGCGAATTCGTGCAATAACAAGAAAATTCGTGCAATCGCGTGAAGCCGCCGCTACCATCGACCCATGCTCACCCGGCAGCGCAAGCAACACATCCTCTCGGTCCTGGCGCGCGACGGCCAGGTGGTCGCCAAGCCGCTCAGCGAGGCGCTGGGCCTGTCGGAAGACACGATCCGGCGCGACCTGCGCGAGCTCGCCGCCGAGGGCCGGCTGCAGCGCGTGCACGGCGGCGCGCTGCCGCTGGCACCGGCCGAGGCCGACCTCGCGGGCCGCCAGCGCATCGCGCCCGGGGAGAAGGTGGCCATCGGCCGCGCCGCCGCGCGCATGGTGCGCCCGGGCCAGGTGGTGTTCGTCGACGGCGGCACCACCGCCGTGCAGCTCGCGCGCCACCTGCCCCTGGACCTGCGCGCCACCGTCGTCACCCACAGCCCGCTGGTGGCGGCCGAACTGGCCGGCCATGACCGGCTCGAGCTGCTGCTGATCGGCGGGCGGCTGTTCCGGCATTCGATGGTGGCGGTGGGCGCGGCCGCGATGGACGCGATCTCGCGCGTGCATGCCGACCTCTTCTTCCTGGGCGTCACCGGCGTGCATGCCGAGGCCGGCCTGACCACCGGCGACAGCGAGGAGGCCGAGATCAAGCGCGCGCTGATGGCCGCGGCCGCCGAGACCGTGGTGCTGGCCTCGTCCGAGAAGCTGGGCGCGGCCTCGGCCTGGGTCGTGAATCCGGTGCGCGCGGCCGCGCGGCTGCTGGTGTCGCCCGAGGCGCCCGAGAAGGCGCTGGCGCCGCTGCGCCGGGCCGGCCTCGCGATCGTGCGCGGCGATGCCGCGCCTGGCTGACCCCGCCGCAGGCCGCGATTCGCCCCCGCCGGGCGCAGTCCGCGGGGCCCCTCGATAATCCCGGGGATGCCCGCCGCGCCCCCGATGTCTCCCCCTGTCCGTCTCTCCCCCCGCACCGTCGGCATCGGCGCGGCCGTGATCACCGTGCTGGTGTGGACCGCCTTCATCGTCATCGCGCGCGCTTCGGCCGGCCGCTCGCTGTCCCCGTTCGACATCGCCTTCGCGCGCATCTGCGGCGCCAGCCTGGTGCTGGTGCCCTGGGGCGCATGGCTCGTGATGCGCGCCCGCGCGGGCGGCGCGCAGGCGGCCGCCTCCTTCTTCGGCCTGTCGCCGCTGTCGCTGCGCGTCACGGCCATGGCCGGCGTGTTCGGCGGCGTCGCCTATGCCGTGTGCGCCTACTGCGGCTTCTTCTTCGCGCCGGCCAGCCATGCCTCGGTGCTGCTGCCCGGCAGCCTGCCGCTGTGGACCACGCTGCTGGCCGCGCTGGTGCTGCGCGACCGCATCACGCCGGCGCGCGCGCTCGGGCTGGCGCTGATCGTCGCGGGCGACCTGCTGGTGGGCGGGCGCAGCCTGCTGCATGCCTTCGAGGGCGGCGAGGTCTGGAAGGGCGACCTGCTGTTCATGGCCGCGGCCTTCTGCTGGGCCTGCTACAGCATCGTGGTGCGCCGCCACGGCCTCGACGCCGTGCGCGCCACCATCGCCATCACCGTGTTCGCGCTGCTGAGCTACGTGCCGGTCTACAGCCTGCTGGTGGCCGGCGGCTGGGTTGCCAGCCGCATCGGCAGCGCGCCCTGGGGCGAGCTGGCGTTCCAGATGCTGTTCCAGGGCATCGGCTCGGTCGTGGTGTCGGGCATCACCTTCACGAAGATGGTCCAGCACTTCGGCCCGGTGCGCACCACCATGATCACGGCGCTGGTGCCCGGCCTGTCGGCGCTGGGCGCGGTGCTGTGGCTCGACGAGCCGCTCTACTGGAACCTGATCGCCGGCCTGCTGCTGGTGACCGCCGGCATCCTGTTCGGCGTGCAGAAGCCGGCGCCCGCGCGCGCTGCCGGCCTGGTGCCGGCCGTGGCCACCGTGGCGGGAGGGCGTCGCGATGCCTGATGTGTTGGCCTTCGACACCAGCACCGAGCAGCTGTCGATCGCGGTGCGCCGCGGCGAGCGCGTGTGGACGCACGAGGGCGCGGGCGGCGCCCAGTCCTCGGCCACGCTGATCCCGCTGATCCAGCAGCTGCTGGCCGAGGCCGGCCTCGCGCTGGCGCAGCTCGACGCCATCGCCTTCGGCCGCGGCCCGGGCTCGTTCACCGGGCTGCGCACCGCCTGCGCGGTGGCGCAGGGCCTGGCGCTCGGCTCGGGCGTGCCGCTGCTGCCGGTCGACACCCTGCTGGCCGTGGCCGAGGAGGCGCGCCATGCCTTCGGCGCCCGGCGCACGGTGGCGCTGCTCGACGCGCGCATGGAGGAGATCTACGCCGCGCGCTACGACTTCGAGGCCCATGGCCCGCTCGGCGAGCCCGCCGCCGGTGGCGAAGGGCCGCTGCTGATGGCGCCCGAATCGCTCGCGGTGCCGGCCGGCTGGGCGTTGGCCGGCAATGCCTTCGCCGCCTACGGCGAGCGCCTGCCGGCCGCCGCCGCGCGCCACGCGGTGCTGCCCACGGCCGCCGCCATGCTGCGCCTGGCCCCCGCGCTGTTGGCGGCAGGCCGCACCGTGCCCGCGGCGCAGGCCTGGCCGCTCTACGTTCGCGATAAAGTGGCGCAAACCACCGAGGAGCGTGCCGCCATCAAGGCGGCCGCCGCCCACCACAACACACCGCCCGCGACCGCATGAGCGCCCTCCCGCAACCCGTGGAAGCCCGCCTCGAGCCGCTCACCATCGAGCGGCTCGACGCCGTCTGCGCCGTCGAGCAGACGGCCTACAGCCATCCCTGGACGCGCGCCAACTTCACCGACTCGATCGCCGTCGGCTACCACTGCCAGTGCCTGCTGGCGCCGGTCGCCGGCACCGGCATCGAGGCGGCGCGCCTCTCGCCGGTCACCAGCCTCGGCGAGATGCTGATCGGCTACTTCGTGGCCATGAAGGGCGTCGACGAGGTGCACCTGCTCAACATCACCGTGGCGCCGGCCTTCCAGCGCCAGGGCTGGGCGCCGCTGATGCTCGAGGCGCTGACCGGCTGGTCGCGCGCCCAGGGCGCCCAGTGGCTGTGGCTCGAGGTGCGCCAGAGCAACCGGCGCGCGCTCGACATCTACCTGCGCCAGGGCTACCGCACGGTCGGCGTGCGCAAGGGCTACTACCCGGGCGCCGAGGGCGGCCGCGAGGATGCGATCGTCATGAGCATGCGCCTCAACGAAACAGGCAGTGCCTGGGGAGCCTTGCGATGAACGCCGCCGTGCAGACCCTGCGGCTCGATGCGCGCCAGCGCGCGATGCTCGACGAGATGGGCGTGAAGGTCTGGTGGCCGGTGCCCGAGGCGGCCGAGGTCCCCGTGGCCGTGGCGCCCGCGCCGGTGGTGGAGGACGAAGCCGAACCGATCGACATGCCGCCGCCGGACGCCCGCCACGACGCCCGTGACGACCCCGCCCCCGAACCCGAACCGGTCGCGCCGCGTGCCCCGGCCGCCGCGCGCG
>NZ_JBMDKG010000005.1:0-272985 GCF_057809595.1 Variovorax sp. FG153 | reverse complement strand
GAGGCCGCAGGCCGGGGGACATTCGCGGAGGGGAGTACCCCGTCGGCGTGAGCCCCCTCACAACGGTAGAAAGCACGTTCCACCCTAAACCTCCAGCGTATCGAGCCGCGCAGTCCAGTCCCCGAGCGAATGCGTCACCAGATACGGATCGGGATACACGGCACGCGTAGCCTGCCGAACGATGGTGAACTGCCCCTGCGCATCCACACGCCCGATGCGCGGATAGAGACAGGTGTGGTGGTTCGACGGGTCGATCTTCACCCGCCCCTGCGGCGCATCGAACTCGGCCCCCAGGATGTGCGGCAGGATCTCCGCGATGCCGTCGCTGCCCGCCTGCGCGAAGGCATTGGCGTAGATGTGCATCTGGAAGTAGGCCGCTTCCCAGCACAGGTTGGGTACGCAGCCGTCGCCGAAGCGCGCGCGCAGTTGCGCCAGGCAGCGCTGGTTGGCCGGCGAGTCGATCGACTGGAAGTAGGGTGCCGCCGTGAAGTGCCCTGTCGCCACCCCGCGCCCCATCTGCGAGATTTCGGCCTCGGAGGTCGTGAGGCTCGCGATCGGCATGCGCTTCGGGTCGAAGCCGGCCTCGGCATAGGCGCGGTACAGGCTCGCGGTGGAGTCGCCCACCACCGTCGAGAAGATGAAGTCGGGCTGCTTGTCGCGGATGTCGGCCATGATGGCCCGGTAGTCCTTCTCGGTCGCGTCGAGCGCCGCATAGTGCTCGCCGAGTTTTTCGCTGCCGGGGCGCTGCATCACCAGCTCGCCCATGATCCGGTTCGACTCGTAGGGGTAGATGTAGTCGGAGCCGATCAGGTAGACCCGCGCGCCGAAGTTCGTCGTCATGAACTCCGCGAGCTGCACGCTGTTCTGGTTCGGCGCCGCGCCCGTGTAGATCACGTTGCCCGAATACTCGAAGCCCTCGTAGAGCGTCGGGTAGAACAGCAGCTTGTTCCACTTCTCGATCACCGGGATCACCGCCTTGCGGCTGCTCGACATGTAGCAGCCGAAGATCACGTTGACCCGGTCCTGCACGATCAGCTTCTCGGCCAGCTGCGCATAGCGCGCCGGGTTCGACTGCGGGTCGTGGCGCACGGCGACCAGCTCGCGGCCGTCGATGCCGCCGGCCGCGTTGATCTCCTCGATGCCGAGCAGCGCGCCCTGCAGCTGCGACAGGCCGATGGTCGAGGTGACGCCGGTTTCCGAATAGAGGATGCCGACGCGGATGGGATCCTTGTCAGCCATGGGCGGTCGTCCGTGAGGGGTGAGGGGCCGTCATGTCTTTTCTGTCTCGTGTGGAATTCGTTCGGGGCTCCACCCTATCGCAGTTCGATGCTTTCGTCAGTGGGCCGCGGCCAGCCGCGCGCTCATGCGCGCGAGCCGCGCCGGCAGGCTGCGCGCATCGTCGGCGATGCAATAGTTGCGCCAGCCGAAGATGCGCCGCACATAGGCGTCGGCCGCGGCATCGACCGCGATGCAGGCAGTGCGCACGCCCGCGCCGCGCGCCTCGGCCACCGCTTCGCGCGCATCCTCGACGAGGTACTTCGGATCGTGCACGTCGATGTCGGCCGGCGCGCCGTCGGTCACCAAAAGGATCGCGCGCTGGCCCGCGGGCTCGTCCTCGAGCAGCGCCGCCGCATGCCGCAGCGCAGCGCCCATGCGCGTCGAGTAGCGGCCGCGCACCGCGCCGATGGTCGCGCGCGCGGGCGGCGAGAGCGGCTGGCCGAACTCGAGCAGCCGGTAGTAGTAGACCTCGGCGCGCGTGTTCGACGAGAAGCCGTGCACCGCGAGCCGGTCGGCGCCGCGCAGCCGCGCGGCGGCGAGCATCAGCGCGGCCTGCTTCTCGATCTCGAGCAGCGACAGTCCGTGCGGGCCCGCATCGTTGGCCGAGGCCGACAGGTCGAGCAGCACCAGCACGCTCGATGGCCGCGGCGCCTTGCCGGGGCGCATGAACAAGCGCGCGTCGGGACGCAGCCGCTGGCGCCGCTCGACCAGCACCTCGATCGCCGCATTGAGGTCGATGTCGTCGCCCTCCCATTGCCGGCGCAGCCGGAGCCGGCGGTCGAGGTGGCGCGCGCGCGGCAGCGCCAGCGGCGGCAGGCTCTCGGCGCGCAGGGCGGCCTGTGCCTGCGCTGGCAGCAGGCCCTGCCACCCGGGAAGCTTCTCGATCACCGTGCACCAGTCGGGGCGCAGGCGCTCGAGGCGGCGGTCCCATTCGGGATAGGTGTAGCGGCCCAGCTCCATGTCGCCGAATTCGGGTGGCGCGCCGGCGGCCGCATCGCCCGCGTCGGAGGGCGGCGGCATGCGCGCGCCCGACTGCTGCAGTGCGATCGCCTCGTCGGGCGGTGGCGGCGTCGCGTCGGCGCCGAAGTCCCAGAGCCAGCTGTTGTCGTCGCGCCAGGGCGCGGGCACCGCGTAACCCTGAGGCTCGAAGCGCACGCGCATCTGGCCCAGGTCGTTGGCGAGGATCGAGGCGATCGCGCGGAAGGCCTCGTAGTCCGCGAGACCCGCGCGCGCCGCGGTGTCCTCGAACAGCCGGCGCGCCTTCTCGACCCAGTGGCTGCCGTCGTGCAGCTCGGGCCGCAGCAGCAGCCGGTCCATGCGCAGCAGCAGCGCCTCGAAGCGCAGGTCGAGCGGATCGGGCGCGGGCGGCAGCGCGTCGGCGAACCAGCCATGCAGGCCGGGGAAGTCGCGCACCAGCAGCCGCTCGACGCGCGCGTCCTCGATCGCCGACACCAGCGCGATGCCCATCGGCCGCAGCGTGTTCGCGCGGCGCGCGGGCGTCGAATGCCGCAGGTGCGCCACCGCATGCGCGACCATCGCGCGGCGCAGTGCCGGCGGGCTGTCCTCGGGAACCAGCAGCCGCCCGGCCGCGAGCACCGCGCGCGTGCCCGGCTTCGCGCCGGCCACCAGCGGCTGCACCTCGAGCGCCATGCCGGCGAGCCCGCGCGCGAGCAGCCCCAGCGCGGCGAAGCTGCCGGTGTCGCGCGTCATCCGAACTGGGCCTCGACGAAGCCCTGCAGCGCGCTCGCCATGTCGGGGTCGTCGGTCAGCGCGCGCGTCATCGTCATCTCGCAGCTCTCGCGCGGCGTCACGCCGTCGCGGATCAGCACGCCCGCGTAGATCAGCATGCGCGTCGACACGCCCTCGTCGAGCCCGCGGTGCTTGAGTTCGCGCGAGCAGTGCGCGACCGCCACCAGCTTCGCGGCCAGCGCGGTGTCGATGCCGGCCTCGTGCGCCACGATCTCGGCCTCGAGCACGGCGTCGGGGTAGTCGAACTCCAGCGCCGCGAAGCGCTGGCGCGTCGAGGGCTTGAGGTCCTTGGCGCTGCTCTGGTAGCCGGGGTTGTACGACACCACGAGCTGGAAGTCTGGATGCGCGCGCACCAGCTCGCCCTTCTTGTCGAGCGGCAGGATGCGGCGCGCGTCGGTCAGCGGATGGATCACCACCGTCGTGTCCTGCCGCGCCTCCACCACCTCGTCGAGGTAGCAGATGCCGCCATGGCGCACCGCCAGCGTCAGCGGCCCGTCGTGCCAGGCCGTGCCGTCGGCGTCGAGCAGGTAGCGCCCGACCAGGTCCGAGGCCGTCATGTCCTCGTTGCAGGCCAGCGTCACCAGCGGCCGGCCCAGCGACCACGCCATGTGCTCGACGAAGCGCGTCTTGCCGCAGCCGGTCGGCCCCTTGAGGATCAGCGGCATGCGGTGGCGCCAGGCCTGCCGGTACAGCGCCACCTCATTGCCCGCGGGCCGGTAGAAGGGCTCGGACTCGATGCGCCAGGCCGCGAGCGGATCGTGCACGGGTGCGTTCATGGCGTGTCGTGGCTCCCGCTCAACGGTGCTTCGCCGGCTCGTTCGGAATCCCCTCGATCGGGCATTCGGGCGTGCCCACCGTGCTGCGCGTGAACGACTCCACCATTTCGCGCGTGCCCTCGGGGTCGTTGATCCACTGGGTGTAGAAGTTGTAGGGGCAGGCCGCCACGCCCTTGTCGCCGTCGCCCGAGTTGATGGTGCCGGTGTAGCCGCGGTGCACCAGCTTGAACAGGTGGTTCTGCGACTGGCCGTTGCGCCGCGCGTCGCGGATCAGGCCCATCGAGAGCTCGGCGTAGTTGATGCCCATCTCCTCCTCGCCGCATTCGCCGAGCGTGCGGCCGTCGAAGCCGATCAGCGCCGAGTGGCCGAAGTACGAGTACACGCCGTCGAAGCCGGCCGCGTTGGCCACCGCCACGTAGGTGTTGTTCATGAAGGCCATCGCCTTCGACACCAGGATCTGCTGCTCCTTGGCCGGGTACATGTAGCCCTGGCAGCGGATGATGAGCTCGGCGCCGCGCATCGCGCAGTCGCGCCAGATCTCGGGATAGTTGCCGTCGTCGCAGATGATCAGGCTCATCTTCATGCCCTTGGGGCCTTCGCTCACGTAGGTGCAGTCGCCCGGGTACCAGCCCTCGATCGGCACCCACGGCATGATCTTGCGGTACTTCTGGACGATCTCGCCCTGGTTGTTCATGAGGATCAGCGTGTTGTAGGGCGCCTTGTTCGGATGCTCCTCGTGGCGCTCGCCGGTCAGCGAGAACACGCCCCAGACGTTGGCGCGCCGGCAGGCGTCGGCGAAGATCGCGGTCTCCTCGCCGGGCACCGAGGCGGCCGTGTCGTACATCTCCTTGGCGTCGTACATGATCCCGTGCGTGGAGTACTCGGGAAAGATCACCAGGTCCATGCCGGGCAAACCTTTCTTCATGCCGACCAGCATCTCGCCGATCTTGCGCGCGTTGTCGAGCACCTCGGCCTTGGTGTGAAGGCGGGGCATCTTGTAGTTGACGACCGCGACGCCGACGCAATCGTTGCTGCTCGAAATATCACCATGTCTCATGACGCTGCTCCTGAAGGGGTGGTTGGGAAGGGAAGGGGTTCAGACAGTGAGGAAAGAGCGGACCTTGTCCTGGTCGAGCGTGGCGCGCGCCTCGTCGTGCACCAGGCGGCCGCGGTCGATCACGAGGAAGCGGTCGGCCAGCGCGAGCGCGAAGCTCAGCACCTGCTCCGACACCACGATCGCGAAGCCGCGCTCGCCGCGCAGCACGTTCAGCGTCTGCGCGATCTCCTTGATGATCGAAGGCTGGATGCCCTCGGTGGGCTCGTCGAGGATCAGCACCCTGGGCTCGGAGATCAGCGCGCGCGCGATCGCCAGCATCTGCTGCTGGCCGCCCGAGAGGTTGCCGGCCTTGCGCTGCTTCATGTCCTGCAGCACCGGGAAGAAGCGGTAGAGGTAGTCGGGCACCGTGCGGTGGCCCGAGCGCGCGGCACCCGAGAGGATGTTCTGTTCCACCGTGAGGTGCGGGAACACCATGCGGCCCTGCGGCACGAAGGCCAGGCCATGCGCCACGCGCTGGTGGCTCGGCAGCCGGGTGAGCTCGGTGCCGTTCAGGCGGATGCTGCCGCCGCGCGCGGGCAAGAGGCCGATCAGCGACTTCAGCAGCGTGGTCTTGCCCATGCCGTTGCGGCCCATGACGGCGACCGCCTCGTCGGGCGCGACGCGCAGCGAGACATCGTGGATCACGTGCGACTCGCCGTAGGCGACATCGAGTGCGGAGACTTCGAGCATGCGTTGGGCTCCTTCAATGGCCGAGGTAGACGTCGATCACGCGCGGGTCGGCCTGCACCTCGGCGGCCGTGCCCTCGCTGAGCAGCCGGCCCTGGTGCAGCACGGTCACGCGGTGCGCGATGCGCTTGACGAAATCCATGTCGTGCTCGATCACCACCACCGACTTGCCCACCGAGATGCGGCGCAGCAGGTCGCCGGTCTGCTCGCGCTCGCGCGGGCTCATGCCGGCCACGGGCTCGTCGAGCAGCAGCAGCTCGGGCTCCTGCATCAGCAGCATCCCGATCTCGAGCCACTGCTTCTGGCCGTGGCTCAGCTGGCCCGCGCGGCGGTCGAGGCGCTCGAGCAGGAACACCTCGGTGGCCATCGCCTCGATGCGCTCGCGCAGCGCGCGGGTGCGGCGGAAGCTCAGCGACTGCCACAGGCCGTGCATGCGCGGCAGCGAGATCTCGAAGTTCTCGAGCACCGTGAGGTCCTCGTAGACCGAGGGCGTCTGGAATTTGCGGCCCACGCCGGCGCGCACGATCTCGTGCTCGTTCATGCGGCCCAGGTCCTGGCCGTTGAACAGCACCCGGCCCGCGCTGGGCCGGGTCTTGCCGCAGACCATGTCGAGCAGCGTGGTCTTGCCCGCGCCGTTCGGGCCGATGATCACGCGCAGTTCGTTGCGCTCGACCGAGAGGCTCAGGCCGTCGACCGCCTTGAAGCCGTCGAAGGAGACCGTGAGGTCCTCGACGCGCAGGATCTGCTCGTTCGAGGGCGGCACGGCCGAGGCCGCCTGCGGCAGGCCGCCGTTGGGCATCGCCAGCGTCGCGTTCATGGCGCGGCCTCCGCGCCGCGGCGGCGCAGCAGCTTCTCGCCCAGGCCCGCCAGGCCGTTCGGCATCGCCCACACCACGAGGATGAAGACCGCGCCGAGGAAGTAGAGCCAGCCCTCGGGGAAGGTCTCCGACAGGTAGGACTTGAGGAAGCCGATCAGGAGCGCGCCGATCACCGCGCCGGGAATCGAGAGCCGCCCGCCCACGGCCGCGTAGATCACCATTTCGACCGAGGCCACCACGCCGATCACGCCGGGCGCGATCAGCCCCACCTGCAGGCTGTAGAAGGCGCCCCCGATGGACGACAGCAGGGCCGCCACCGCGAACACGAAGGCCTTCATGTGCGCCGTGTTGTAGCCGCTGAAGCGCACGCGGTCCTCGCGGTCGCGGATGGCGATCAGGATCTTGCCGAAGCGGCTGCGCACGATCAGCAGCGCGCCCACCATGGCGAGCGCGACGGCCGCCACCTCGATGAAGTACATGGTCCGCTTGGCCGCGTCGCCCGCGATGTCCCACCCCAGCAGGGTGCGGAAGTCGGTGATGCCGTTGGCGCCGCCGGTGTCGCCCTGCTGGCCGATCACCACCACGGTGAGCGTGAGCGCCAGCGACAGCGTGACGATCGCGAAGTAAACGCCGCTCACGCGCCGCTTGAAGATCGCGTACGAGAACACGTAGGCGAGCACGGCGGGGATCGCGAGGATGCCGACCAGGGTCCAGCCCAGCGAGTGGAAGGGGATCCACCACGAGGGCAGCTGCTCGACGCTGCTCCAGACCATGAAGTCCGGCAGCTCGGGCGCCGAGGCCTCGAGCTTGAGGAACATCGCCATCATGTAGCCGCCGAGGCCGAAGAACAGGCCCTGGCCCAGGCTCAGCACGCCGCCGTAGCCCCAGGTCAGCACCACGCCGATCGCGACGAAGGCGAAGGCCAGGTACTTGCTCACGAGGTTGAGGCGGAACGGATCGAGCGTGGCCGGCAGCACCACGGCCAGCAGCAGCAGCACGGCCGCCAGCCCGACGAGGTCGCCGCGGCGTTGGGGAGAAAGCTTCATGCCCATGCGCTCAGCTCCTCGAGCGGGTCGCGAACAGCCCGTTGGGCCGCACGTAGAGCACCGCGATCACCAGCAGCAGGATCGTGGCCTTGGCCATCGAGCCGCTCATCAGGTACTCGAGCCAGGTCTGCGACTGCGCGATGGCGAAGCCCGAGAGCGCGGTGCCGATCAGGCTCTGCACGCCGCCGAACACCACCACGATGAAGGAGTCGACGATGTAGAGCTGGCCGGTGCCGGGGTTGGTCGAGCCGATCATCGTGAACACCGCGCCCGCGATGCCCGCCAGGCCCGCGCCCAGCGCGAAGGTCAGCGCATCGACGCGCTGCGTGTCGATGCCGACCGCGCCCGCGATCGCACGGTTCTGCGTCACCGCGCGCACCTTCAGCCCCCAGGAGGTGCGGTAGAGCAGCAGGTAGACGCCGATGGCGACGATGGCCGTCAGCCCCACGATGAACAGGCGCGTGAGCGGCAGCTGGATGCCCGGCGTCGGCTCCCACGCGCCGGCGAGCCAGGAGGCCAGCGGCACGCTGACTTCCTGCGCGCCGAACAGCGAGCGGTAGGCCTGCTGCAGCATGAGGCTCAGGCCCCAGGTCGCGAGCAGGGTGTCGAGCGGCCGGTCGTAGAAGAAGCGGATGAAGCCGCGCTCCAGCACATAGCCGAACGCGAAGGTCACGGCGAACGCGAACGGGATCGCGGCGAACAGGTAGAGGTCCATGAAGCCCGGCGCGTAGTGCTCGAAGAAGCGCGACGCCAGGTAGGTCATGTAGGCACCGAGCGCCATCAGCTCGCCGTGCGCCATGTTGATGACGCCCATCAGGCCGAACACGATGGCCAGCCCGATCGCCATCAGAAGCAGGATGGTGAACAGGCTCACGCCGTTGAACACCTGCATCACCGCGATGTCGAAGTTCATCGCGTTCAGACCTTCGGGAACGGGTTGGGCTCGACCAGCTGCGGCGATTCCCAGACGATGTCGAACTGCCCGTCGGGCCGCGCGCGGCCCACGCGCACCTTCTTCCACACGTGGTGGTTGGTGGCGTGCACGCGCACCGTGCCCTCGGGCGCCTCGATCTCCACGCCCGCGGCGGCGGCCGTGACCTTGTCGACCTCGAAGGACCTGGCCTTCTCCACCGCCAGCTTCCAGAGATGGACGCTGTTGTAGGCCACCTCCATCGGGTCGCCGATCACGCGGTCCTGGCCGTACCTGGCCTTGAAGGCCTTCACGAACTTCTCGTTGGCTGGCGACTTGATGCTCTGGAAGTAGCCCATGCAGGCGTAGTAGCCCGCGGCGTTGTCCTTGCCGATGCCTTCGATCTCGTTCTCCGACACCACGGTCGACAGCAGCACCTGCTTGGTGCCGTCGAGCCCGGCCGCGCGCAGCTGCTTGTAGAAGGCCACGTTCGAGCCGCCGACCACCGTGCTGTAGATGCAGTCGGGCCTGGCGGCCTTGATCTTGTTGATGATCGAGGAGAACTCGGTGTGGCCCAGCGGCGCGTATTCCTCGCCGAGCACCTTGCCGCCGGCCTTGGCGATCGCGGGCTTGGCGATCTTGTTGCAGGTGCGCGGATAGATGTAGTCCGAGCCCACGAGGAAGAAGTTCTTGCCCTTCTCGCGCGCCATCCATTCGACCGCCGCGATCACCGACTGCGTGGCTTCCTGCGAGGGATAGAACACGCGCTTGTCCTGCTCCTGGCCCTCGTAGTAGGTGGGATAGAACAGCAGGCCCTTGGCCTGGGCGAGCACCGGCAGCAGCGCCTTGCGCGAGGCCGAGGTGTAGCAGCCGATGATGGCCGCCACCTTGTCGCGCTCGAGCAGCTTGCGCGCCTTCTCGGCGAACACCGGGTTCTCGCTCGCGCCGTCTTCCACCACGGCCTCGATCTTCTTGCCGAGCACGCCACCGGCGGCGTTGATCTCCTCGATCGCGAGCTTCTCGGCGTCGACCAGCGAGGCCTCGGCGATCGCGATCGTGCCCGAGAGCGAATGCAGCAGCCCGAGCTTCACCGTGCCGCCGTCCTGCGCGAAGGCCAGCGGCGCCATGCCGCCCGCGGCACCCAGCACGATCATCGAGCCGCCGGTCTTCACGATCTGGCGGCGGTTGAAAGCGTTCGTCATGTCAAATTCCTTTGTGGTTGTGCGAGTCGTCAGGAAGATCCGACCTTCGGAACCGCGCTCGGGGTGTCTCCTCCCGCCACGCGGCCCTGCAAACGGGCGCTTCGTCGCCAGTGCTTTCGCTTCGGGCAAAGCTCCGCCAGCGGATGCATGCATCCGTTTCGACGAAAGCCCTGTTGCGACCGAAAAAACAAAAAGGCCCGAACCGGTGTTCAAACCGATTCGGGCCTTGTTGCCCGACACCTCGCTGGCAGCATTGGCAGCGGGCGTCGCATGACTGGTAACGATTGCTCGTTGCGGCGGATTCTTCTCAACCCGCGCCGGTCTGCAAATACGTTGTTGTGCGGATTGGCGTGGCGGCGGGGACTGTGCTATTTGCGCGCACAGGCGCGCCTGGGGCCACTTCGACGGAGGTCAGCGCGGCCGCGCGAAGTCCGCGTCGATCCAGGCCGAGGCGCTGGTGGCGCTGAGCTTGAACGAGGCCGGCACGTTCACGCGCGCGAGCTCGCTGTCGTCGGCGTCGTCGAAGGCGCTCAGCGTGGCCGAGGGGTTGTCCTCGTCGGGCACGATGGCCAGCGTGACGCGGATGCGCCGCTCGCCGGCGCTCACCGTCACGCTGCGGTTGAGCGTGGCGTGCAGCTGCTGCTCGTGGCGGCGGATCACCTCGGCCGCGGTCTTCACCAGCGTGGAGAAGGCGGGGCCGTCGAGCGGCTTGGGGTTCTTCTTGTCGCGGCCCATGGTCCAGGGGCCGACCAGCGCGGGCTCGGGATCGCCATGGCGCGTCATCTCGACGGCCCAGCCGTCGTCTTCCTCGTTCTTGATGATGCGGGCGGTCCAGCGCTCGTCGCGCCAGAGACGGTCCTGTTGCAGCGGGAGGGTGTCGTCGGATTCGGTGGTCGGGGTCGTGTCGGTCATTCGGGAGCGGAGGTTCTTGCGCGTGCCATTGTCCCCTGGCCGGCGATGTAGGCCTGCAGCCCCTCGGCCAGCGCGTCGAAGGCCACGCGGCAGCGCGGGCTCGCGCGCAGGTCCTCGTGCATCGTGACCCAGGTCTCGAGCTTCAGCGACAGCGCGCGCGGCAGCAGCCGCACCAGCGCCGGGCCGCGCCGCGCCAGCGCGACCTGGCACACGCCGATGCCGGCGCCCGCGCGTATCAGCGCCATCTGCGCGAGGTCGCTGTCGGTGCGCAGCGAGAAGGCGTCGCGCGTGAAGCCCTTGAAGGACTTGATCGCGTCGCGCACGAAGGCCGTAGGCTGGTCGTAGCCGATCAGCGTGTGGCGCATCAGCTCCTCGGCCGTGCGCGGCGTGCCGTGGCGCGCGAGGTAGTCGGGATGGGCATGGAAGCCCAGCTCGATGTCGCCGATGCGGCGCGCCACCAATTGTTCCTGGCGCGGGCGCACCATGCGCACCGCGATGTCGGCCTCGCGGCGCAGCAGGTCCTGCACGCGGTTGGTCGACACCAGCTCGACCTTGAGCGCCGGATGGGCCTCGCGCAGCTTCGCCACGATCGGCGGCAACACCTCCACCGCGACCACCTCGCTGGTCGATACCCGCACCACGCCGCGCACGCCTTCGCCCTGGCCGCTGGCCGCGCGCTGCAGCGAGGCGGCGGTGCTCTCCATGGCCTCGGCATGCGTGCGCAGCGCCAGCGCCACCTCGGTGGGCAGCAGCCCGACCTGCGAGCGCGTGAAGAGCACCACCTCGAGCGCTTCCTCGAGCGCCGCGATGTGGCGCCCGACGGTGGGCTGCGTGATGCCGAGCGCGCGCGCCGCGCCCGAGAGGGAGCCCTCGCGCAGCACGCCGAGGAAGGAGCGGTAGAGCTCCCAGCTGATGGTCCAGGTCATGCATAAATGTATGGCTGATGGCTCATGTTCGGCAATTCCATTCCAACCCCGGCCTGCCCAGAATTCATCCATCGATCACTGTTCTGGAGATGTTTCATGGCAAGCAACGACACGGTTCTGGTTCTGGGCGCGACGGGCGGCGTCGGCGGCGAGATGGCACGCCAGCTGCGCGACGCGGGATGGCGGGTGCGCGCGATGAAGCGCGGCGCGGTGCCGGAGCGGCGCGACGGCATCGACTGGGTGGGCGGCGACGCGATGGATGCGCGGGACGTGCGCGAGGCCGCGCGCGGCTGCGCCGTCATCGTGCATGCGGTCAACCCGCCCGGCTACCGCCGCTGGTCGGAACTGGTGCTGCCGATGCTCGACCACACGATCGCGGCAGCCAAGGCCGAGGGCGCGACCATCGTGCTGCCCGGCAACGTCTACAACTACGGCGCCGACGCCTTCCCGCTGCTGGCCGAGGATGCGCCCCAGCATCCGGCCACGCGCAAGGGCGCGATCCGGGTCGAGATGGAGCGCCGCCTCGAGCTGGCCAGCCGCGAGGGCGCGCGCGTGCTGATCGTGCGCGCCGGCGACTTCTTCGGTCCGAAGGCCGGCAACAACTGGTTCTCGCAGGGGCTGGTGAAGGCGGGGCAGCCGGTCACGGGCGTGAGCTATCCCGGCGACGCCGGCGTGGGCCACCTGTGGTCGTACCTGCCCGACGTGGCCCGCACCATGGTCGAGCTGCTGGCGCGGCGCGATCGGCTCGAGCCCTTCGCCAGCTTCCACATGGCCGGCCACTGGGACGCCGACGGCACGCGCATGGCCGATGCCATCCGCCGCGTGGTGGCGTGCCGCACCGGCACGCAGGTGCGCGTGTCGGCCTTCCCGTGGTGGCCGCTGCTGCTGGCCTCGCCCTTCGTCGCCACCTTCCGCGAGCTGCGCGAGATGCGCTACCTGTGGCGCACGCCCGTGGCCATGGACAACGCGAAGCTGGTGGCGCTGCTCGGCCGCGAGCCGCACACGCCGCTCGACGAGGCGGTCGAGGCCGCGCTCGAAGGCATGGGCTGCCTGCAGGCGGCGCCACGCGCGGCGCTGGCCTGAGCGCGGCGCGGGGGCGTCGTTTTCGACCATCGGGCCGGGATGCTGATAGCCTGAGTTGCCGCGCTCAGCCACCGCAACCCAGCCCTTCCTGCCATGCCCGACTTCCGCTCGCCCGACTTCCTGATCGGCCACGTGCAGCACACGCTCGCGTTCTACGATGGCCGCAGCCTCGATCCGAGCGGCGGCTTCTTCCACTTCTTCAAGGACGACGGCACGGTCTACGACCGCCGCACGCGCCACCTGGTGAGCAGCACGCGCTTCGTCTTCAACAACGCCACCGCCTGGCGCCGCTTCGGCCGGCCCGAGCATCTGGCGGCGACGCGCCACGGCCTCGATTTCCTGCAGCGCGCCCATGCGCATCCGCAAGGCGGCTACCTGTGGGAGCTCGACTGGCACCAGGGCCGTGCGCAGGTGCGCGACGGCACCCACTACTGCTATGGCCTGGCCTTCGTGCTGCTAGCGCATGCGCATGCGGCGATGGCCGGCGTGGACGAGGCACGCGCGGGCATCGAATCGACCTGGCAGCTGCTCGAGCGGCATTTCTGGGAGCCGCGCCACCAGCTCTATGCGAACGAAGCCACCGCCTACTGGGCCGTGTCTCCCTACCGCGGCCAGAACGCCAACATGCATGCCTGCGAGGCGATGATGGCGGCCTTCGAGGCCACAGGCGACGCGAAGTACCTCGACCGCGCGGCGACGCTGGCGCAGGCGATCGCGCTGCGCCAGGCCGACCTGACCGACGGCCTGGTCTGGGAGCACTTCCACGAGGACTGGTCGGTCGATGCCGACCACAACCGCGGCAACCGCGCCGACATCTTCAAACCCTGGGGCTTCCAGACCGGCCACCTGACCGAGTGGGCCAAGCTGCTGCTGCAGCTCGAGGGCCTGCTCGCCGGCCGGGGCGTGGAGACCGGCTGGATGCTGCCGCGCGCGCAGTCGCTGTTCGAGGCGGCGATGCGCCACGGCTGGGACGACGAGTTCGGTGGCCTGGTCTACGGCTTCGATCCCGAGGGCGCGCTCTACGACGGCGACAAGTACTTCTGGGTGCAGGCCGAGAGCTTCGCGGCCGCCGCGCTGCTCGCGGTGCGCACCGGCGAGCCGCGCTACTGGGACTGGTACGACCGGATCTGGGACTACGCCTGGCGGCACATGGTCGACCATCAACACGGCGCGTGGTTTCGCATCCTGTCGCGCGACAACCGCAAGCTCGGCGACGAGAAGAGCCCGGCCGGCAAGACCGACTACCACACGATGGGCGCCTGCCACGACGTGCTGCGCGCGCTCGGCGCCTGAAGCAATTCAGAACACCGACAGCCCCGTGCGCGCCACGAACATCTCGAGCGCCTTCATGCCCAGCAGCGAGTTGCCGGTGGCATCGAGCGCGGGCGACCATACGCTGAGCGTGAGCCGGTCGGGCACCACGGCCACGATGCCGCCGCCCACGCCGCTCTTGCAGGGCAGGCCGATCGAGAAGGCCACGTCGCCCGCGGCGTCGTAGGTGCCGCAGGTGAGCATCAGCGCGTTGATGCGCCGGGTCTGGCGCTCGCTGGTGATCGCGGCCTCGCCGTCGATCGGGTGCGCGCCGTCGCGGCACAGGTAGCCGGCGGCGCGCGCGAGCTGGCGGCAGCTCATGCGCAGCGCGCACTGGTGGAAGTAGGTGTCGAGCACCTCGGCCACGTCGTTGTCGAGCTTGCCGAAGCTCTTCATGAAGTTGGCCAGCGCCACGTTGCGAAAGCCGGTCTCGGCCTCCGAGCGCGCGACCTCCTCGTCGAAGCCCACGGGCTCGCCCGCCAGGCTGGCCATGAGCGCGAGGATGCGCGCCTTGGCGCTGCCGCCCTCGGCGCGCGCATGGCTCACGAGCCGGTCGGCGACCGCGATCGCGCCGGCATTGATGAAGGGATTGCGCGGCTTGCCCTGCTCGTTCTCGAGCTGCACCAGCGAGTTGAACGGATTGCCCGAGGGCTCGCGGCCGATGCGCTCCCACAGCGCGTCGCCCACGGCCTGCATCGCGAGCGTGAGCGTGAACAGCTTGGACACGCTCTGGATCGAGAACGGTGTGTCGGCATCGCCGGCCGCGGCCTCCTCGCCGTCGCAGGTGCGCAGCGCGATGCCGAACTGCCGCGCGTCGACGCGCGCGAGCGCCGGAATGTAGCTGGCCACCGTGCCGGCCTGGCCCAGCAGCGGTTGCATCGCGGCCGCGATCTCGTCGAGCACGGGCTGGAATCGGGTGGATGTCGCCATGTCGCTCGTTCCTTCAGGCGCGGCGCGCGCCGCCGCGGTTGACCAGCACGATGCCCACCGCCACGCCGGCCAGCGCCACCACCAGCTGCGGCGTGAGCGGCTCGGACAGCAGCAGCACGCCGAACACCAGCGCGAACAGCGGCGTGAGGAAGGTGAAGGAGGACATCTGCGTGGCCGGGTAGTGGCGCAGCATCCACATCCACGCGAGGTAGCTCGCGAAGGCGCCGATCACGGTCTGCAGCGCGATCGAGGTCCAGGCCCAGGCCGAGTAGTGCGTGCCCCAGGTCTCGCCGAGCAGCAGCGAGATCAGAGGGCAGACCGCGGCCGTCACGGCAACTTGGTAGAACAGCGTCTTCTCGGCGCTCGCGGTGGCGAGTCTGGTGGCGCGCAGCGTCAGCGTGGTCAGGCCCCACAGCATGCCGGCGGCCAGTGCCAGCGCGTCGCCGCGCAGCTGCGACGAGGAGGTGTGGCCGAAGCCTTCGCTGAAGGCCAGCACCACGGCCGCGAAGGCGATCGCGAGCCCGGCCCACTGCAGGCCGCGCAGCCGCTCGGCCGGCACCCAGCGCGGCAGGAACAGCGAGACCCAGAACGGCGCCGTGTAGAGGAACACCGTGAGCCGCGAGGCGCTGGTGAGCTGTAGGCCCAGGTAGATGCCCGCGAACTCTCCCGCGAACAGCAACCCCGCGAGCAGGCCGCCGGGCAGCGTGCCGTCGCGCTCGAACAGCGGCACCTTGCGCCAGGCGCACCACAGCCCCAGCAGCACGACCGCGCCGGCCATGCGCATCGAGGCCTGCCACATCGGCGGCACCTCGGCCACGGTGGTCTTGATGAGGATCTGCTGCAGGCCCCAGAAGGCGCAGCAGACGACGAGCAGGCCGATGGCGAGCGCGTCGAGGTGGGTTTTTCTCTGGATCATCTGTTGTTCGTTCTTCGCAAGGCGGCGCGCCCGCATCGCGCGGGGGCGCCGACGATCCTAGCGCGCGGGCGCTTCCCCGCTACCATCCGGGTTTCGTTCCCGGGTACCGCCCCTCCCGTTCCTGGTTCCGCATCCGGTATAGATGCGGGGCCCGGGAGGCATGCATGGGCATGCGGAATTTTTCGTGGCTGCTGCTCGCGGCCAGCATCGCGGCGGAGGTCGTCGGAACCATCGCGCTGCGTCACGCCGACGGCTTCACGCGCGCACTGCCCTCGGCCGTGGTGGCGGCGGCCTATGCGCTCGCGATCTGGCTCATGGCGCTGGCGGTGCGGCAGCTCGAGGTCGGCCTGGCCTACGCGGTCTGGGCCGGCGCCGGCACCGCGCTGATCGCCGTCTGCGGCGTCTTCCTGTTCGGCGAAGCAGTCACGCTCGCGCGCTGCCTCGGCGTGGCGATGATCGTGCTCGGCGTGGTCGTGCTCCACCTCGACCCGCGCTGACTCGATCCGCGCCGAGGCTTCAGCGCCCCGCGACCGGGTACGGCGGCTTGCCGCGCGTGCCCACCATCAGGTCGGGCACCACCGCCTCGACGTCGGGCAGCGCGCGCGCCGCGCGTTCGAGCTGGCGCGCCAGCGCGGGCGAGGGCACGCAGCCCTGCAGGTAGACCCAGCGCCGCTGCACCATGACCCACACGCTGCCCCGGCGCAGGCCCGGCACCGCCTCGAGCGCGGCGCGCACCTTGGGCGCGAGCGGCTTGTCGTAGCGGTAGGCGTTGCTGTCGCTGCATTTGCCCGCGAGCCAGCAGCTGGTGCCGCGCTCCAGCCGCGAATGGATCTGGATGCGGCGCTCCTCGGCCGTGTAGAACGGGCCTTCGGGTTCGGGGCAGCCCGGCAGTCCGGCCGAGACGCGGAAGAACGGATCGTCGAACCAGTTCTGCTTGGCGGGCGAGGCGGCGTCCTGCGCGTTCGCCGCATGCGGCGCGGCAACGGCGCACAGCAGGGCGAGCATCGACGCCGCGTGCTTCACAAGGGATGTTCCGTGTAGAAGCGGCCGCCGTGGAACAACAGCGGCGAGGCGCCGGCGTCGTGGCTGCAGCGCTCCACCTCGCCGACGAAGATCACGTGGTCACCCTCGTCGTAGCGGCTGCGGTTGAAGCACTCGAAGCTCGCCGCGGCGCCCGCGAGCACCGGCGCGCCGCCCAGGCCCTCGGTGAAGGCCACGTCGGCCCAGCGGTCGATGTCCTTGGTGGCGAAGCGCTCGGCCAGCGTCTTCTGGCTGGCCGCGAGGATGTTCACCGTGTAGTGAGAGCCGGCCCGCAGCGCGGCCATCGAGGCGGCGCTGCGCGACAGGCTCCACAGCACCAGCGGCGGCGACAGCGAGACCGAATTGAAGGAATTGGCGGTGAGCCCGACCAGCGTGCCGTTGGCCGCGCGTGCCGTGACGATGGTCACGCCGGTGGCGAACATGCCGAGCGCCGCGCGGAATTCAGCGGACGAGAAGGTGGGCGGCTGGGCGCGGCGCAAGGTGGTCACGAGGGAGCGGGAACGGTGGAGGGCAGGGGCCTATTCTGGCGCACCCGTCCTTCCCGTCCCCGGCGCGGCCGACATCACCTCGGTCACGAAGCGGGTGTAGGCCGCCGCGGCCGGCGAGGGCGTGCGGCCCGCGAGCCTGACCAGGCCGTAGTGGGTGCGCATGCCGTCGAGGCCCGCGATGGGCAATGGCACCAGCGGCTGGGTCTCGTGGCGGAAGGCCGGCGCATCGGGCGCCAGCACCACGGCGCGTGCCGTGAGCGCGAGATGGCGCAGGGTGCCGGTGTCGTCGCAGACCAGGTTGAACACGCCGCGGCCGGTACGCTTCGCCTGGCGCTCGAACTGCGCGGCCACGCGCGCGGGCAGCCTGGGTCCGGCGACCGGGTAGTCCATCGCCTGCTCGAGCGTGACCGAGGCCAGCCTGCGCAGCGGATGGCGCGGCTGCACGAAGAACGAGACCGGCACGTCGGGCAGTCGCATGGTCTCGAGGCCGCCCTGGCGCGCGAGATCGCGCGTGTCGGCGATGAACAGGTCGATCTCGCGCCGGTGCAGCCGCTCGGCCAGGGTGGCGGTGTCGGCCACCTCGGTGCGCACCGAGAGCTGCGGATGCCGCTGCACCAGCAAGGTCAGCGCCGCGCGCCCGAGCATGCCGGCCGCGAACGGCCCCAGGCCCACCTGCAGGCTGCCGGCGGCCAGGCCCTCGAGCTGCAGCACGTCCTCCTTGAGCTGGCGCGCGTCGATCAGCAGTTCGCGGGCGCGCGCCAGCACCAGCTCGCCGGCCTGCGTGAAGCGCACCGTGCCGTAGGCGCGGTCGATCAGCCGGACCTGCAGGCCCTCCTCGAGCGCCTCGATGCTGCGCGAGAGCGCGGGCTGCGAGAGGTGCGAGGCCTGGGCCGCGCGGCCGAAGCTGCCCTGCTCGGCGAGGGCGACGAGGTGCTGGAGCTGGCGCAGCTGCATCGTGATCTTGTGTTTTTCTTCAAATCGATCGACGTATTTTGCATTTGCCAATGGTTTGGGGGCTGCCCAGAATCGCGCCACTTTCCGCTTCGCGCCAGGCCGCACCATGCATCTCCTCCACGTCTTCCCACGCGCGCATCGCGCCGCCGCCGCCTGCACCGCGCTGGCCTGCGCCATGGCCTTCGCGCAGCCGGCAACGCCCCTCGCGCCCAAGCCGCCGGAGCCCGCCACGCTGGCCGCCAACGCCGAATTCGCGAAGACGCTGCCCTTCGCCGACCGGCGCGATTTCGAGGACGCGATGCGCGGCTTCATCGGCACCGTGCCCGACGCGCTGGTGCCCGGCGCCGGCGAGCGCCCGGCATGGAGCATGAAGCCCTACGGCTTCCTGCAGGCCGACGCGCCGGCCGACAGCGTCAACCCGAGCCTGTGGCGCCAGGCGCAGCTCAATGCGATCCACGGGCTGTTCCGCGTGACCGACCGGGTCTACCAGGTGCGCGGCTTCGACATCGCGAACATGACCATCGTCGAGGGCGACGGCACGCTGATCGTGATCGACCCGCTGCTCGCCGCCGAGACCGCGCGCGCCGCGCTCGCGCTGTACTACCAGCACCGGCCGCGCAAGCCGGTCGGCACCGTGGTCTACACGCACGGCCATGCCGACCACTTCGGCGGCGTCAAGGGCGTGGTCGACGAGGCCGACGTGGCGGCCGGCAAGGTGCAGGTGATCGCGCCCTCGGGCTTCATGGAGACCGCGGTGGCCGAGAACATCCTCGCGGGCAACGCGATGAGCCGGCGCTCGCAGTACCAGTTCGGCTCGCTGCTGCCGCCGGGCGTGCGCGGCCAGGTCGACACCGGGCTGGGCAAGGCGCTGGCGCGCGGCACCGTCACGCTGATCGCGCCCACCGCCACCATCGACAAGCCGACCGAGGAGCGCACCATCGACGGCGTGCAGTTCGTGTTCCAGCTCGTGCCGGGCTCGGAGGCGCCGTCCGAGATGCTGATGTACCTGCCGCAGTTCCGCGTGCTCGACATGGCCGAGGACGTGACGCACACCATGCACAACCTCTACACCATCCGCGGCGCCGAGGTGCGCGACGGCAGCCTGTGGTCGAAGTACATCGACCAGGCGCGCGTGGCCTTCGGCGACAGGACCGACGTGCTGATCGCGCAGCACCACTGGCCCACCACCGGGCGCGAGCGCATCGTCGAGCTGCTGAAGAAGCAGCGCGACATGTACAAGTTCATCAACGACCAGTCGCTGCGCCTGCTCAACCACGGCTACGCCGCGGCCGACATCGCCGAGACCCTGCGCATGCCCGCGAGCCTCGAACAGGAATGGTCGGCGCGCGGCTACTACGGCACCCTGCGGCACAACGCGAAGGCGGTCTACCAGAAGTACCTGGGCTGGTACGACGCCAATCCCGCCAACCTGAATCCGCTGCCGCCCGTGGCCCAGGCCCGCAAGACGGTGGAGTACATGGGCGGCGCCGAGGCGGTGATCGCGCGCGCCCGCGGCGATTTCGCCAGGGGCGAGTACCGCTGGGTCGCAAGCGCGATGAGCCAGGTGGTGTATGCCGATCCCACGAACCGCGCGGCGCGCGAGCTCGGCGCCGACGCGCTCGAGCAGCTGGGCTACCAGTCGGAGGCCGGCACCTGGCGCAGCGCCTACCTGGTGGGCGCGATGGAGCTGCGCAACGGCGTGCCGAAGATCCCGTCGGGCGGCACCGCCAACGCCGACACGCTCAAGGCCGTGAGCAACGACCTGTTCTTCGACTACCTCGGCGTGCGCCTCGATGCCGCGAAGGCCGAGGGCAAGCGGCTGGTCATCAACTGGAACTTCACGGATTCGAAGCAGCAGTTCGTGCTGACGCTCGAGAACTCGGCCCTGACCCACATCGCCGGGCGGCAGCCGGATGCCGACGCCACGGTGACGCTGAGCCGCGCCGCGCTCGACGCCGTGACGCTGAAGCAGACCAGCTTTCCGGCCGCGGTGCTGGCCGGCCAGGTGCGCATCGAGGGCGACCGCGCGAAGCTGGCCGAGCTGATGGCGATGCTCGACAGCTTCGAGCCGATGTTCCCGGTGGTGGAGCCGCGATGAACGCGGCTCAGGGCAGGTCGGGTAGCGGCATGCCGCCGACGACGACCTGGCCCAGCGCGTCCAGGTAGGTCTGCCAGAAGCGCGTGGGCTGCTGGCCCTTGCCGGGCCGGCCGAAGTCGCACACGCCGGTGGGGAAGGCGGCCTTCAGGCGCGACCATTGCGCGTCCGAGAACACCACCGTGCCGTAGCTCGCGCGGTCGAGCGGCGCGAGCTGGCACTCGAGCACGTCGCCCGTGATGGCCTCGCCGGCCGCCATGCGCGTCGAGCCATCGGCCAGGCCGGTGCATTCGAGCATCGAGAGCCCCGTGCCGTCGGCGCTGCCGCAACGGTCGTTGGCGCTGGCCGGGCGATGGGCGATCACCTTCTGCGCGAGCGGCGTGGCGCCGCCGTCCCGCTCGATCGCGCCGAGCCAGGCATCCATCGTGTCGTAGGCCTCGCGCTGGCTGCCGGCCTGGTACCAGATCGCCTGGTTGGCGTGGCCGCCGTTGGCGCGGTCGAGCCGCGCGCGCAGGGTCCACGAGCGGTGCTGGTGATGGATACCGCTGATGTCGAGCGTGCGGATGTCGATGATCGCCACCTGGCCCAGGCCGTTGGCCTGGTTGAACGAGCCCGAGCGGTACGAGGCCTCGATCGCGCCCGGGTCGGCCGCCACGCGCGGCGCCTGCGGAGCGTAGTCGATGGTGTGCGAGCCGATGTTCGCGTTGAGGTCCACGAACTGCTCGGCGCTGATGCGGCCCGCCTTCAGCGCGAGCAGGCCGTACTGCAGGCCCACGTTCGAGTAGGGCCGGTTGGCGAAGCCGTCGGGCCGCTTGCCGAAGATCGAGATCGCCGAGTCGGCCGAGGTGCAGCGCGCGCCGCCGGGGTTGAAGGTGGCGTCGTAGCGCGCGCCCGGGGGCGCGTCGCAGCCGCCGAGCGCGGTGGGCGAGGTGCCGGGGATGTTCGCGATGTTGGTCGCGTAGGGGTTCAGGTTGTTGTTGAACTTGTAGAAGTCGATCCACTCGGTGCACACGGCGGTGTTCAGGTGGCCCGAGGCGGCGGCCTGCTGGTCGGGCGTCCACGCGGTGGCGGTGCGGCCGAAGTAGTTGCGCAGCAGCGCGCAGTCCTCGACCTCGTTGCCGGTCGATCCCGCGTCGGGGAAGGAGGCGCCGACGATGATCCCCTGGTAGAGGCCCGGGTAGGCGTTGGCCATCCACTGCTGGGCGATGGCGCCGCCCGAGCTGCCGTAGCCGAAGGTGTAGCGCAGCTCGCCGTAGGCCTCGACGATGCGCTCCTTGGCCATCATCGTGGCCTCGGCCTGCACGGCGATGTTGCAGTTGTGGCCCGAGTCGTTGAGCGACACGGCCAGCACCGCGAAGCCGCGCGAGAGCGCATCGCGGTCGAGCACGCGCTGCGAGGACAGGGCGTTGGACTGGCCGTAGCCGTTGCCGCAGCCCGAGCCATGCTGGATCAGCAGCTTGCGGTTCCACGCGGCCTGCGGCTGCCACGGCGCCCAGGGCTTCGCGGGATCGAACAGCACCGCCACGTCGTAGTAGTCGCGGTCCTGCACGCCGGTCTCGATGCGCACCACGAAGGGCACGGTGCGGCCCTGGTCGGTGGTGGTGGTGGCGATGTCGGCCGGCGGCCGGGCCGGGTCGTAGGGCTGGAAGCCCGCGACGGCCGGATCGCTCGACAGGTACTTGAAGCTGTAGCTCACGGGGCGATTGCAGTCGGCGTCCTGCGCGCCGGCATCGCAGGCCCAGGGCTGGATCTGCGGGCCGTAGAGGATGCGCCCGCCGTTGGCGTGGTTGGTGATCACTAGCGACGACAGCGCCGTGTCGCCGGCGCGCGCGGTCAGCAGGTGGCGGCCCTCGCTCATGCCGGTGACCAGCCCCATGAAGCGCTCGCCGGGCCGCATCGCGAACGCGGACGACACGTCGGTGCCGTCGAGCTCGATGCGCAGCGCGCTCGCCGCGATGCCCGCGGCCGGCACGATCTCGACCAGCGCGTCGCCGCCGCTGACGAGGTCCGCGCGGTTCGACAGCACCTTGATGTCGGCCGCCTTGGTCGTCGTTGCGGGCGGCTGCGCGGGGTTGCCCGTGCTCGCGGGCGGAAGGCCCGCGAAGCGCGCGCCGCCATCGCCGCCCCCGCAGCCGGCAAGCAGCGCGCCGCCGCCGATGCACCACGCCGCCAGCAGCACGCCGCCGCGGCCGCTCCATGTCTTCTCGCTCATCGTGTCTCCAGGTATTGATTGGCGGCGCGATGCTAGGCAGCGCGCGCGGCCATGGCTTCCACGAAACGGCGCGGCTTTTCAGAATCTTGCAATTGCTTGCGGGCGCTGCGGGCAAACCTGCATGCCCGCGGCGGGCCGCGCGCCGGACACTCGTGTTTTCCCTCTCCGACAGAAAGACAAGACGCCCGTGCAGACCTTCGCCGAGCGATTCGACACCACGACCGCGTCCCGCACGAAGTTCGAACCCGAGGCGGTCCTGCTGCAGGACCAGGGCCTCTGGCCCGGGCTGCGGCTCGAGGAGTGGCGCGGCTCGGGCGGGGAGATGCCCGAGACCGTGCTGTTCCAGCACGGCGTGATGCTTCACCACGAGGCACTGACCTCCGCGCGCATCCACTGGTCGGGGCACCGGCCGGTGACGGGCGACTTCGCGCCGGGCAGCTTCGGCATCTTTCCCGCCGGGCTGTCGTACAGCGGGCATGCGCGCGGCCGCTGGCGCGGCGTGGTGCTGGGTCTGACGCCGGGCCTGGTGCAGGCGGTCTCGAGCTCGCCGGGCGCGAGGACGGTCGAGCTGGTGCCGGGCAACGGCATCCGCGACGGCTTCGTCTGGCAGGCCAGCCTCGCGCTCGCCGCCGACATCCGCGAGGGCTATCCGGGCGGCGCGATCTACGGGGAAAGCATCGCGGTGGCGCTGGCGGCCTACCTGCGGCGGCACCATGCGGCCGATCCGCGGCTGCAGGTCGAGCGCATCGATGCCGGCGACGCGCTGCGCCGGCGCGTGCAGCAGTTCATCCTCGACCAGTTGCACGAGAAGCTCACGCTCGCCGAGATGGCGGCCTTCGTGCAACTCGATGTCTATTCGTTCGCGCGCTGGTTCAAGCGCGCCTTCGGCATGCCGCCGCACCGTTACCTGATGGCCGCGCGGATCGCGCGCGCGAGGACGCTGTTGCTGCGCACCGAGCTGAGCCTGGTCGAGATCGCGCTGCAGTGCGGCTTCAGCAGCCAGAGCCACCTGTCGAGCGCGTTCCGGCGCTTCGCCGGCATCGCGCCCGGCAGCTACCGGGCGCGCGGGAGGGAATGAGGCGGCGGAGCTGCGCCGCTCACGCCTTCAGCAGCTGGAGCCGCACCAGGCTCTCGGCCGTGGCGACGATCGCTTCCTCGGCCGAGCGCGGATTCCATCCGAGCAGCCGCCGGGCCTTCTCGCTGGTGGCGTTCATGTTCACGCCGAGCATCGGCACGACGGCCTTCATGCGCGGATCGGTCTTCGCGCCGAGCCGCACCAGCCAGTTGGGCAGGGCCCGCGTCGACACCTTCTGCGCCGCCGCGCCCATGCGCTCGCGCAGGATGCCCGCCACGTCGGCCAGCCACAGGCTCTCGCCCGCGATCGCGAGGAAGCGCTCGCCCTTGCCGGCCGGATGCGTCATCGCGAGCAGGTGCAGGTCCGCCACATCGCGCACGTCGACGAAGCCCGAGTTGATCTTGGGCGAGCCGGGCTGGCCGTCCATCATTCCCTTGATGATCTGGATCGAGTGCGAGAAGTCGGCGCCGAGCGCGGGGCCCAGCACCGCGGTCGGGTTGACGGCCGCGAGCTCGAGGCCGCGGCCTTCCTTCTCGACGAAGGCCCACGCGGCGCGCTCGGACAGCGTCTTCGACTTCTGATAAGGCGCGACGTCGCCCGCGAGGTTGCTCCAGTCCTCTTCGTTGAAGGGCCGGTCCATCGGCCCATGGCCGACGCCGACCGCGCCGAAGGCCGAGGTGAGGACCACGCGCTTGACGCCCGCATCGCGCGCGGCGCGCAGCACGCGCAGGTTGCCGTCGACGGCCGGCCGGACCCAGTCCTCGTCGGTGGCATAGCTGCCCGATGGCGTGGGCGAGGCGCCGTGGATCACGTAGGTGCATCCCTTCGCGGCCTCGGCCCAGCCGGCGTCCGCGCCCAGGTCCGCGACCACGAAGCCCAGCCGCTCGCCCGGCTCGGCGCCGCCCGTCCTGAGGTGCTCGCGGACCTCCGCTTCCCGTGCGAGCGTGCGCACGGTCGTGCGGACGCGAAATCCCTGGGCCAGCAGTGCGAGGATGCAGTGCTGCGCGATGAAGCCGGTGCCGCCGGTGACCAATACCAAAGCCTGTTCCATGTCCGTTCCTTGTTCGTCCTTGATTCGAGATGGGGAACGATATTTCGAGGGGGTCGGACTGTGAATGCTTGGGAGTACGCTTTGCTTGCGCGATAGTACGAAGATGAGCGCCGATCCCTTCTCCGACATCCTCAAGCTGACCCATGCGCAGAGCCTGGTGACCGGCGGCTTCACGGCCGGCGGCACCTGGGCCATCCGTTTTCCGGCGCCCGACAAGATCAAGTTCTTCGCCGTCGTGAAGGGCCACTGCTGGGTCCGCATCGAGGGGGAGCCCGAACCCGCGCGCTTCGAGACCGGCGACGTGGGGCTGCTGTCGGCGCACCGCTGGTCGATCCTGTCCAGCGATCCCGAGGCCGAGCCCGTCGATGCCATGGGCCTGTTCTCGGGCGCGGGCCGCTCCTCGGCGCAGCTCGGCGACGGCAGCGAGTTCGCGCACATCGGCGGCCATGTGCTGCTCGATCCGGTCAGCGGGCCCTTGTTGCTGAATGCGCTGCCGCCGTGGATCCATGTCCGCGCGTCGGCGCCGCAGGCCCCGGTGTTCCGCTGGCTGCTCGATCACCTGATGGAGGAGCGCACGCAGGCACAGCCGGGTGCGCAGCTCGCCGCGGCCCAGCTCGCGCAGCTGCTGTTCATCCAGATCCTGCGCGCGCACCTGGGAACCTCGGGGCCGCTGGTCGCGGGCTGGCTGCGCGCCCTGAGCGAGCCGCGCATCGCGCCGGCCCTGCGGGCGATGCACGACGATCCGGCGCGGTCCTGGCACCTGGAGGAGCTGGCCAGCGCCTGCGCCATGTCGCGCACCACCTTCGCTTCGCACTTCAAGGCCGTGGCCGGCATCGCTCCGCTGGGCTACCTGACCGAGTGGCGCATGCGCCTGGCCGAGCGCGCGCTCGGCGAGGACGACACGCCGGTCGCGCTCGTGGCACAGAGCCTGGGCTACAGCTCCGAGAGCGCGTTCAGCCATGCCTTCAAGCGCGTCACCGGGAGTTCGCCGACGGCCTACCGGCAGGCGCTGCGCGCGGGGGCGAGCCGTGCCGTGGTGGAACTGCCGGGCCGCGAGGCGGTGCCGCAGGAGTCCTAGCCGAAGAACCAGTAGCAGACCGCGATCGCCGCGACCACCCCCGCCAGCTCGGCCAGCAATGCGCAGGCCACCGCATGCCGCGCGCGCTGGATGCCGACCGCGCCGAAGTACACGGCCAGCACGTAGAAGGTGGTCTCGGTGCTGCCCTGGATGGTGGCGGCCACGAGCGCGGGGAAGCTGTCGACGCCCTGGCTCTTCATGGTCTCGATCAGCATCGCGCGCGCCGCGCTGCCCGAGAAGGGCTTGACCAGCGCGGTGGGCATGGCGTCGACGAAGCGCGCGTCGAAGCCGCCCGCGTCGACCAGCCAGCGCAGGCCGTCGAGCGCGAGGTCGAGCGCGCCCGAGGCGCGCAGCACGCCGATCGCGCACAGCATCGCGACCAGGTAGGGCAGCAGGTTCTTCGCGATGTCGAAGCCTTCCTTGGCGCCCTCGATGAAGCATTCGTAGACCTTCACGCGTTTCAGCGCGCCGGCCAGCAGGAACGCGACGATCACGCCGAACAGCACGAGGTTGCCCAGCAGCGAGGAGAGCGCGGCGATGGCGGCGGCCGAGAGCGTGCCCAGCAGCGCCATGAAGCCGCCGAGCAGCAGCGCGCCCGGCAGCAGGTAGGCCAGCACCACCGGGTCCCACAGCTTGAGCCGCTGCGCCACGGCCACCGCGAGCAGCCCGACCAGCGTGGAGGCGCTGGTGGCCAGCAGGATCGGCAGGAACACCAGCGTGGGATCGGCCGCGCCCTGCTGCGCGCGGTACATGAAGATGGTGACCGGCAGCAGCGTGAGCGAGGAGGCGTTGAGCACCAGGAACAGAATCTGCGCGTTGGTGGCCGTGACCGGGTCGGGGTTGAGCCGCTGCAGCTCGCGCATCGCCTTCAGGCCGATCGGCGTGGCGGCGTTGTCCAGGCCCAGCGCGTTGGCCGCGAAGTTCATGGTGATCAGGCCCAGCGCCGGATGGCCGGCCGGCACGCCGGGCATCAGCCGGCGGAACAGCGGGCCGAGCATGCGCGCGAGCCAGCCCACGAGGCCGGCCGCCTCGGCGATGCGCAGGAAGCCCAGCCACAAGGTGAGGGTGCCGAACAGCAGCACCATGACCTCGACCGCGAGCCTGGCCATCGCGAACAGGCTCTCGACCAGCGCCGCGAAGACGGCCGGGTCGCCGCCGAGCAGCCAGCGGCCGAAGGCGGCCAGCGCCGCCACCAGGAAGAAACCCAGCCACAAGCCGTTGAGCACCCTTTTCTTACCCCTTTTCTTAGCCTTCTCTTACCCCGCATGCTGCCGTGCCGCCGCGCCGATCATAGGGGTGCCTTTCGTCATCGCCGCGAGCTACATTTCGAGCCATGCCCGCCACCCCGCTCCGCCGCCTCGCCGCGCTCGCCCTGTGCGCGACTGCATGGCTCGCGGGCTGCGCGAGCCTGCCGCCACCGCCACCCGAGAAGCCGCCGACCCTGGCCTTCACCGACGTGGCGCAGACCGAGCTGGGCCAGCTCGCCTACAAGGACGCGCCGGGCGGCAGCGAGACCCCGCTGTCGGGCTTCCGGCTGCTGCCCGAGGCGGCCTTCGCCTTCGACGCGCGCATCTCGCTGGCGCGCCATGCCGAGAAGTCGCTCGACGTTCAGTACTACCTGATCCAGAACGACGACGTCGGCCTGCTGTTCCTCAAGGAGCTGCGCGAGGCGGCCGCGCGCGGCGTGCGCGTGCGCCTGCTGGTCGACGACCTCTACACCGGCGGCGCCGACGAGGTCTTCAGCACCTTCTCGGCCTTCCCGAACGTGGAGGTGCGGCTGTTCAATCCACTGCCCTCGCGCGCGAGCTCGCTGGCCACGCGGCTGGCGCTGTCGATCACCGACTTCGGCCGCATCAACCACCGCATGCACAACAAGCTGCTGATCGCCGACAACAGCTTCGCGGTCTCGGGCGGGCGCAACATCGCCAACGAGTACTTCATGCGCAGCACGGCGGCGAACTTCATCGACATGGACGTGATCTCGTGCGGCCCGGTGGTGCGCAAGATGTCCGAGGGCTTCGACCGCTACTGGAACAGCCCGCACGTGCGCCCGATCGAGAACATCGCGCCGCTGGCCATGACGCCCGAGGCGGCGCAGCGCCGCTTCGACGAGATCGCGCGCACCGCCGTGCCCGACGTGCCGATCCGCCCGCGCGACATCCTCGACAAGTCGCCCGTGGGCGAACAGCTGATCACCGGCAAGCTCGACCGCTACTGGGCGCCGTTCACGCTGTTCGTGGACGATCCCGAGAAGATCGCGCGCAAGCCCGAGCTGGCCTACCGCGGCAGCGTGACCGAGGGCGCGCTCGGCGTCATCGACTCGGCGCAGCACGACGTGAAGATCGCCTCGCCGTACTTCATCCCGGGCGCGCGCGGCATGGCGCAGATGAAGAAGAACGTGGCCTCGGGCGTGCGCATCACGGTGATCACCAATTCGCTGGGCGCCACCGACGAGCCGCTGGCCTACGCGGGCTACGAGCGCTACCGCGCCGACATGCTGAAGATCGGCGTCAACATCTTCGAGATCGCGCCGCTGCTCAGCGGGCGCTCGGGCCAGTTCGGCGACTTCGGCAAGACCATCAGCCGGCTGCACGCCAAGCTCGCGATCGTGGACCAGGAGCGCTTCTTCGTCGGCTCGATGAACCTCGACCACCGCTCGGCCGCGGTCAACACCGAGATCGGGCTGGTGATCGACAGCCCCGACATGGTCAACGACTACGAGCGGCTGATGCGCACCACCGCGCGCGTCAACATCGGCTACCGCCTGCGGCTGGGGCCCGACGGCCGCCGCGTGCAGTGGCTCGAATATGACGACGCGGGCGGCGACATCGTCCACGAGGACGAGCCCGGCGAGTTCATCTGGCTGCGCTTCAAGAACTGGCTGCTGCTGCCGATCGTGGGCGAAGAGCTGCTCTGAAGGGCCGTCACGCCGCCCGTGCAGAATCCCCGGCGGCGGGCTCGCGCCGGGTGCCTTCACAGGGTAATAATTAAGTCTAAAGTCCCTGGCGCCTTCCGCTCCGGGCCCGATCCTTGCCGGATCGTCGCGGCGGCGATGCCCTGTCCCGTCTCTTCTTTCGAAAGCTTCACGGATGGACCTGACCGACGCGACCGATGCCGCTCCCGTCGACGATCTTGACGCCACCTTCGACCTGGCGCCGGTTTCGCTCTGGATCGAGGACTACAGCGCGCTGCGGCGCATGCTCGACGGCTGGCGTGCGCAGGGCGTGAGCGACCTCGTCGCCTTCCTGGCCGAGGACCCGCAGCGCGTGCGTGACTGCATGGCCTCGCTGAAGGTGCTGCGCGTGAACCGCCACACGCTCGAGCTGTTCGCGGCCGAGAGCCAGGCGCAGCTGCTGGGTTCGCTCGACAGCGTGTTCCGCGGCGACATGTCGGCCACCGTGGTGCACGAGCTCGACCAGCTCTGGCGCGGCCAGATGCGCTTCGAGAGCGAGACCGTGAACTACGCGCTCGACGGCCGCCGGCTCGACGTGCGGGTGCGCGCGCGCGTGCTGCCGGGCCACGAGGAGCGCTGGGACCGCGTGCTGGTGGCGCTCGACGACGTGACCGAACGCGTGGCGGCGCAGCGCCGGCAGGCCGAGAGCGAGCGCTATGCGCGCAGCCTGTTCGACCACTCGCCGGTGTCGCTGTGGGTGGAGGACTTCAGCGCGGTGCGTGGCCTGCTCGAGAACCTGCGCGCGCGCGGCATCACCGACTTCGCCACCTTCCTCAAGGTGCACCCCGAGTTCGTGACCCGCTGCATGCAGGAGATCCGCGTCATCGACGTGAACCACGAGACGCTGCGCATGTTCGGCGCGCCCGACCTGGGCACCTTGCTGGGCAGCCTGCCGCGCATCTTCCGCGACGAGATGCGCGAATCCTTCGCCGAGCAGCTGCAGGACCTGTGGAACCACAAGACGCTGCAGCAGCGCGAGGTGGTCAACTACTCGCTCGCGGGCGAGATGCTCAACATCCACATGCAGTTCGCGGTGCAGGAAGACCGCCTCGACAGCTGGGACCTGGTGCTGGTCTCGCTGGTCGACATCACCGCACGCAAGAAGGCCGAGGCCTACCTCGAGTACCTGGGCAAGCACGACGTGCTCACGCAGCTGTGCAACCGCACCTTCTATACCGAGGAGCTCAACCGGCTCGCGCGCAAGGGGCCGTGGCCGGTGTCGATCGTGGCGATCGACCTCAACGGCCTGAAGCAGCTCAACGACCAAGAAGGCCACGCCGCCGGCGACACCATGCTGCGGCGCATGGGCGAGGTGCTCGCCAAGGCGGTCGACGCGCCGTCCTGGCCCGCGCGCATCGGCGGCGACGAGTTCGCGGTGCTGATGCCGCAGACCGACGAGCGCGGCGCCGAGGCGATGCGCGAGCGCATCCTCGTGCTGCTCGAGCTCAACAACCAGTTCCATGCCGGCCAGAGCGGCCATGCGCTGAGCCTGGCGATCGGGCTGGCGACCTGCCATGCGGGCGATTCGCTCGAGGCCACGCTGCAGCGCGCCGACCGCGCGATGTACGCGGACAAGGCACTGCACTACAAGGACAGCGTGCACGAGCGCCGCGGCAGCTGAGACCGCGACGGAATTCCTAGACCGGCTGGTAATTCCGCGTGCGGGGTGTATGCCGGGCGACGCGCGAGACTAGAATTTCGGCATGACCGTTCCGACCGCCAAGCCTTCGTTCAAGGAGCAGATGCTGGCTGCGCGGGAAGAGGCCATCGTGCAGACCGCCAACCGGCTGCTGGCGCAGAAGGGCTTCGAATCGATGACGGTCGACGAGGTCGCGGCCTCGGTGGGCATCGCCAAGGCCAGCCTCTACAAGCATTTCCCGAGCAAGGAAGACCTGGCGGCCGCCGCGATGGTGCGGCTGATGCAGCGCACGCTCGACATGCTCGCGGCGCTGCCGGCCGACGAGCCGCCGATCGGCAAGCTGCGCGCCACGGTGCGCTGGGCGCTCGAGCTGCAGCTCGCGGGCGAGATGCCTTCGCTGCCGCACCAGAACTCCAGCCTGCGCGCGACCCTGCTGGGCAACCGGGGCTACATCGACCGCCTGGTGACCATCAGCGACACCCTCGGTGGCTGGATCCAGGCGGCCCAGGCCGACGGCTCGATGAATCCGAAGCTGCCCGCGATCGGCGTGCTCTACACGCTCTATGCGCGCGGCTGCGATCCGGTGCTGGGCTTCCTGCAGGGCGGTGGGCAGCACAGCGACGCGCAGATCGTCGAGCTGGTGCTCTCGACCTGCTTCGACGGCCTGGCTGCGCGTTAGAGCCAGTTGCCGGTGCCCTGCGGCATCTGGATCGTGGTGGCGGGATCGCTGCCGCCGACGAAGGCGCCGATCAGGATGCTGAGGATCGAGACGAACAGGCTCGCGAACAGCGCGGTCCAGAAGCCCGAGACCCGGAAGCCGCGCACCAGCGCCGCCACCAGCAGGATCATCAGCGCGTTGATCACCAGCAGGAACAGGCCGAAGGTCACCAGCGTGAGCGGCAGGGTCAGCACGATCAGCAGCGGCTTCACGACCGCGTTCGCCAGGCCCAGCAGCAGCGCCGAGATGACCAGCGCGCCGGTGCTCTCGAAAGTCAGGCCCTTGAAGATGTGGCTTGCTATCCAGAGCGAGAGCGCGGTGATGGCCCAGTGGATGAGGAAGGGAGCGAGGTTGTCGAGCATGCGCGGGCGGCCAGTGGCCGGAGGGCGGTTGTTGGAGGAGGAGTGCGGGCCATCATATCGGCGGCCCCCGGTTCAGCGGACCTCGATCAGCAGTTCGGGCTGGAAGCCCTCCTGCTCGCCCTTGCTGCGGTAGCCCAGCGGATTGGCCACCACGCGGCAACCGTCCTTCACGTAGTCGAAGGCGCAGTGCAGGTGGCCGTGCAGCCAGAGGCTGGCTTGCGGCAGCAGCTCGTCGAGCGAGTTGCAGAAGCCCGCCGTGCCGGGCGTGAGCCCGTAGCGCGGATCGGCGCTGGCCAGCGAGGGCGCGAAATGGGTGATGGCGACCGTGGTGCCGTCGAAGGGCTGGGCCAGCGCCTCGCGCAGCCAGGCCTGGCAGGTGAGCCCTTGCTCTCGCAATTCGGCCGACAGGAAGGGTGTGCCGTTGCGCCGCGAGGACATCTTCTCGAGGTAGAAATCGGCCGCGCGCATCGCCTTGCCGCGCTTCTTGAGCGCCTCGGCGAGGCCGTCGGTGGGCGTCACGAGCGCGTCGAAATCGGCCCACAGCGTGGTGCCGATGAAGCGGATGCCCTCGATCACCAGCGTTTCGCGCTCGAGCCAGAGGATGCCGAGCTCCTCGCACAGCGCGCGCAGCCGAACGTGGGTGTCGTCGAAATCGAGGTTGTCGTACTCGTGGTTGCCCGGCACGTAGATCACGGGCGTCGGCCAGCCCTTTTTGGGCGAAAACCGACCGAGGCCGAAGTCGGGATCCTCCAGGCGCGAGCCTTCCTGGTAGGAGCCCACGTCGCCCGCGAGCACCAGCAGGTCGGCGCCCGGCACGGGCTCGGCATGGAAGCGCGGATGGGATTCGAGATGCAGGTCCGACAGCAGCTGCAGTTTCATCAGGGTTTCTATCTAGGTGGATCAGCCTATGCGCATCACGCATAGATGTGGCATTTTTTAACTAGGGTTAACCCCTAATCTATGGGGCATCAACCACTGCAGCGCAGCCAAGAGCCGCGCACCATCATGTTCAGCCTCATTGCCCAAGTGGCACGTTTCTTCCGTTCCTCCGCCCATTCTGCGCCGGCCAGCCACGCCGCGGCGCTGATGGAAAGCGCCGACGTGCGCGCGGGTCTCGACGCCCACCACGCGCAGGAACTGCGCGGCGCGGCAGCCGCCTGGCTGCGCGTGGTCCGCTGAACGGCCCACTGCCGTTTCAACCGGGCACCTTCCGCCCGAGGATCGAGCCCGCGAAGGCTGCCGCCGCCGAGCGCAGCAGCGACTGCCGCAGCCATTCGTGCGAATGGGCGTGCTGGGCGCGCCGGTGCCAGATGGCATCCACGTGCACCGGCGGCTGGTCGAAGGGCAGGTCGCGCAGCACCAGCTGGTCGCCGATGCCCGTGACCGTCACGAAATGGCGCGGCAGTACCGTCAGCAGATCGGTGGTCGCGACCACCTGGCCGGCGGTGAAGAACTGGTTCACCGTCACCACGATGCGCCGCTCGCGCCCGAGGGCGCCCAGCGTCTGGTCGATGAAGCCGTAGGGCCGGCCCGAGAAGCTCACCAGCAGGTGCCGCGCGGCGCAGTAGCCGTCGAGCGTGAGCGGCTGCTCGGCCAGCGGATGGCCGCGGCGCATCACGCACACGTACTGGCCCAGGTACAGCCGCTGGGTCTCGAAGGGCACGCCCACGCCCGACTGGCCGCGCGCCGCCAGGCTCGCGATCACGGCCGGAAAGTAGCCGATCGCCATGTCGACCTCCTCGTGCTCGAGCATGCGGCGAGGGTCGCGCGTGGTCAGCGGCAGCACCCGCATCGAAATGCCCGGCGCCTCGGTCTCGGCGATCCGCACCAGGCCCGGCATCAGCTCGGCCGCGGTGGCATCGGCCATGGCCAGCAGGAAGGTGGTGTCGGCGGTGCCGGCATCGAACTCGCCCGGCGCCAGCGTGTGCTGCAGCTGGCGCAGCGCGTCGCGCACCGTGGGCCATAGCGCCAGCGCGCGCGGCGTGGGCTCCACGCCGGCACTGGCGCGGCGCACCAGTTCGTCGCCGAGCACCTCGCGCAGCCGCCGCAGCGCATTGCTCACCGCCGGCTGCGTGATCGACAGGTTGCGCGCGGCGCGCGTGAGGTTGCGCTCCGCCATCACCTCGTCGAAGACACGAAGCAGGTTGAGGTCGAGCGTGCGGAAATTGACGTCCATCAGTCTTGTGAATGATAAACATCAGAAAGATAAAGTGGAAAGTTACTAGGGCAAACCCTAATATCGAGCCATCGGAAATAGAAACACGCCTTGGAGGGCACCATGACCAGCTTCGTACACGTCGACCAACCCACCGTCCACCCCGGCGTCCAGCGCGCCGAAGTCCTGTTCGGACACCTGAAGGCCGCGCGCGGCGGCAGCAGCGCCCGTCCGCTGATCCTGCTCCTGATCGTCGCCATCGTCTCGGCCGTGCTCGTGGTGGCCGACACCATCGTCACCCACTGGGACGAAGGCGCGCTGCTCGCGGCCTGGGCCCTGGTCTGCGCCGGCGCCTTCGCGGTGATCGCCCTGTTCGCCGGCTCGCTGGCCAACGGTGCCAACAAGCTGGGCGCCGCCTGGCTGGCCGCCTCGCAGCGCCGTGCCGCGGCCCGCGCCGACGCCCGCTTCCTCGAAACCGCGCACAGCGACCCGCGCGTGATGGCTGAACTGCAGGCCGCCGTCTGGCGCCAGCAGTCGGAAGGCACGGCGAGCGTGGCCGACGCAGCCCGTATCGACGCACTGGCCGGCGCCGCCGCCCGTACGCAAGCGGCCCGCATGCCCACGCTGTACGAAGCGATGCGCCGCATGAACAGCTCGCGCTACTACTGAGCCCATCGCGCGATCGCGCCCACGAAAAAGCCGCCCTCGGGCGGCTTTTTCGCGTCTGGAGCGCACCCCTCGCGGGGCGCGTTCACGTCAGGCAGCGAGGCGCTGCTCGATCGCCGCCTTGGTCGCGGGCAGTTCCTTCGGCAGGTGATGGGCCAGTTGCTCGAACAGCTCGTCGTGCAGCTTGAGCTCGGCCTGCCAGGCGGCCTTGTCGATGCTGGTGACGGTGGCGAACTGCTCGGCGCTGAAGTCCAGGCCGGTCCAGTTGAGGTCCTCGTAGCGCGGGCTCACGCCGGTGATGTGGTCGACGCCGTCGGCCTTGCCTTCGATGCGGTCGATCATCCACTTGAGCACGCGCATGTTCTCGCCGTAGCCGGGCCAGACGAACTTGCCGTCGGCGCCCTTGCGGAACCAGTTGGTGGTGTAGATGCGCGGCAGCGTGGCGCCCGAGGCCTGCAGCTTCTTGCCCAGGTCGAGCCAGTGCTGGAAGTAGTCGCTCATGTTGTAGCCCATGAACGGCAGCATCGCGAACGGATCGCGGCGCACCACGCCCTGCTGGCCAGCGGCCGCGGCGGTGGTTTCCGAGCCCATGGTCGCGGCCATGTAGACGCCCTCGACCCAGTTGCGGGCCTCGGTCACCAGCGGCACGGTGGTCGAGCGGCGGCCGCCGAAGATGAAGGCGTCGATCTTCACGCCCTTGGGATCGTCCCAGGCGTCGTCGAGCGCGGGGTTGTTGGTGGCGGCCACGGTGAAGCGCGCGTTCGGATGGGCGGCCTTGGCGCCGGTTTCCTTGGCGATCTGCGGTGTCCAGTCCTTGCCCTGCCAGTCGATGCAGTGCGCGGGCGCGTCGCCCATGCCTTCCCACCAGACGTCGCCGTCGTCGGTCAGCGCCACGTTCGTGAAGATCACGTCGCGGTCGAGGCTGGCCATGCAGTTCGGGTTGGTCAGGTCGTTGGTGCCCGGGGCCACGCCGAAGTACCCGGCCTCGGGGTTGATGGCGCGCAGCGTGCCGTCGGCCTGGGGCTTGATCCAGGCGATGTCGTCGCCGATGGTCGTGACCTTCCAGCCGTCGAAGCCGGCCGGCGGGATCAGCATCGCGAAGTTGGTCTTGCCGCAGGCGCTCGGGAAGGCGGCGGCCACGTGGTGCTTCTTGCCCGCGGGGCTGGTCACGCCCAGGATCAGCATGTGCTCGGCGAGCCAGCCTTCGTCGCGGCCCATGTTCGAGGCGATGCGCAGCGCGAAGCACTTCTTGCCCAAGAGCGCGTTGCCGCCGTAGCCCGAGCCGAAGCTCCAGATCTCGCGCGTCTCGGGGTAGTGGACGATGTACTTGGTCTTGTTGCAGGGCCAGGCGACGTCCTTCTGGCCGGCCTCGAGCGGCGCGCCCACGGTGTGCACGCAGGGCACGAACTCGCCGTCGGCGCCCAGCACCTCGTACACGGCCTTGCCCATGCGGGTCATGATCTTCATGTTGACCGCGACGTAGGGGCTGTCGGACAGCTCGATGCCGATGTGCGCGATCGGCGAGCCCAGCGGGCCCATGCTGAAGGGCACGACGTACATCGTGCGGCCCTTCATGCAGCCGTCAAAAAGAGGCTGCAGAGTGGCACGCATCTCGGCCGGGGCCATCCAGTTGTTGGTGGGGCCGGCGTCTTCCTTGTTGGCGGAGCAGATGTAGGTGCGGTCCTCGACGCGCGCCACGTCGCTCGGGTCGGAGGAGGCGAGGAACGAGTTCGGGCGCTTGGCGGGATTGAGCTTCTGGAAGGTGCCGGCGTCCACCAGTTGCTGGCAGAGGCGGTCGTACTCTTCGTTGCTGCCGTCGCACCAGTAGATGGATTCGGGTTTGCACAGCGCGGCCATGTCGGCCACCCAGGCAATCAGCTTGGCGTTCTTGACGTAGGCGGGCGCCTGAATGCCAAGGCCCTTCGTGGGTGCGTTCATCGGAAATCTCCTAAGTTGAAAAATCGTCTTTCCGAACGGTGCGCCACGCCGCGGCGGCGTGGAGGTCCGTTTGAGAAAACGTTTCGGCTCGGGAGAGGAGGATGCGTCAGCGCGGGCCGCACGACCCGCGGACGAGAGCGCAAATGCCTGTCAGGCGAGGAAGACGGCGATCGATGCGAGCAGCAGCATCAGCACGCCGCCGGCGATCGGCAGCACGATCGGCATCAAGTGAACGATCGACTCGACCGTGTCTTGCTCGACGGCAGCGCCGTGCGCGGGCTCGACAGGAGTGGGGTGGGACATCGGGAATACCTCTGATACTTTGAATGACACGAACTGGTGGCATTTTACCGGTGGGGTGCATGCCCGCGGTCTAGGGGGTTGCGAGACCCCTGGAACCAGACGTAACCGGGGTCGGTCCTCAGTGCTGCTCCTGCGCCTCGAAGCCCGCGGCGGCCAGCGCTTCGAGCACGCTGGCCAGGTGTTCGCGGCCACGGGTCTGCAGCACCAGCTCGATGTCGACGTTCTGCGCCGCCAGCATGGTGAAGGCGCGCTGGTGGTGGACCTCGTCGACGTTAGCGCCCGCTTCGGCCACGGTGGCCGTGATCTGGGCCAGCGAGCCCGGCACGTCGCGCGCGCTGACGCGCACCCGCGCGAGCCGGCCGGCGCGCACCATGCCGCGCTCGATGATGGCCGCGAGCAGCAGCGGATCGATGTTGCCGCCCGACAGCACCAGGCCCACGCGCTTGCCCTTGAAGCGTTCGGGGTGGCGGATCAGCGCGGCCAGCCCGGCGGCGCCCGCGCCTTCGACCAGCGTCTTCTCGATTTCCAGCAGCATCAGCACGCCCTGCTCGATGTCGCCTTCGTCCACCAGCACCAGGTCGTCGACATGGCGCGCGATGATCTCGCGCGTCAGCACGCCCGGCGTGCCGACCGCGATGCCCTCGGCGATGGTGCTCTTGCCCTGCGGATGCTGCGTGCCCTGGACCGCGTTGACCATGGCCGGGAAGCGCGTGGTCTGCACGCCCACGATCTCGATGCCGGGCTTGAGCGCGCGCGCGGCCACCGCCATGCCCGCGATCAGTCCGCCGCCGCCGACCGACACCACCAGCGTGTCGAGCTCGGGCTCGGCCGCGAGCATCTCGAGCGCCACCGTGCCCTGGCCCGCGATGATGGCTTCGTCGTCGTAGGGATGCACGAAGGCCAGGCCCTCGCGTTGCGCGAGTTCGACCGCATGGGCGCGTGCCGCGTCGAGCGTGTCGCCGTACAGCACCACCTCGGCGCCGAAGCCGCGCGTGCGCTCGATCTTCACGCCGGGCGTGAAGCGCGGCATCACGATCAGCGCGCGCAGGCCGAGCCGCTGCGCGTGATAGGCCACACCCTGCGCATGGTTGCCGGCCGACATCGCGATCACGCCGCGGGTGCCGCTCTCCGACAGGTCGACCAGCTTGTTGCAGGCGCCGCGTTCCTTGAACGAGGAGGTGAACTGCAGGTTCTCGAACTTGAGGAACACCTGCGCGCCCACGATCTCCGAGAGCGTGCGCGATTCCACGCAGGGCGTGTCGAGCACCTGTCCCGAAAGGCGTGCCGCGGCACGGCGTATTTCTTCGATTTCGACCATGGCGCGCATTGTGGACGGAATCGGACACCAGGGTTTTTACCCTTTCGGCGTCTTCCCGAAGCCAAAAGTCTGCGTTATGGTCTGGCCGGTAATTCCCCTCTCTGGAGGTTCGTCCGATGGTCAAGCGTGCGGGTGTCGATGTGGTGGCTGCTGCGGTTCGCGGGCAGGCATTGCCGTCGCCCGGTCTCAAGGAAGCACCGGTGCTCGAGCTCATGTGCTCGCACTTCGTGCTCACGCTCGCCGCCAAGCAGGGGCCGCGCTTCAACGTGCGGCGCGACATCAACGGCCTGCTCTCGCTGACCGGCCGCCACCTGGTGTGGCCGGCCGCGGTGCTGCAGCGGCTGCGCGAATTCCTCGGCCGCCGCTGCGCGGGCAACGAGGCCTGGAAGGGCGTCGAGAGCCTCGACGGCCGCACGCTGCTCGAGCGCCACGGCGTCTGGCGCGGCCCGTACGAGGAAGGCACGCTGTTCTTCTACCTCGACGAGTACGCGAAGGACCAGCCCAAGGACCTGCTCTCGGTGCTGGCCGTCACGCGCGACTGGCTCACGCATGCGCTGCGCAAGCAGTCCACGCTGGTCGAGAAGAACATCGACGCGCTCGCGGGCCTGCTGCAGCTCAACAAGGCCGAGCGCGCGCTGCTGCTGTACGGCACGCTTGCGCGCTACCAGCGCGACCTGCGCTCGCTGCTGGTCGAATTCAAGGTCAACAACGCGCCCGAGGCCTATGCCGCGATCGCCGACATCGCGGGCGTGAACGCGAGCGAGGTCGGCGAGGCGCTGCGCGCGGGCTCGCGGCTCGAGCGCATCGGGCTGGTCGAGAACCTGATCTCCGAGCACAACATCACCGACCTCGCCGACCTGATGAAGGTCAGCGAGAAGCTGCCGCCGGTGCTGATGCGCGAGTACCGCGACCACAACGAGCTGATGGCCGTGTTCACGCGGCCCTCGGCCAAGAGCGCGCTGCTGCCCAACGACTTCTCCTTCGTCGACGAGGAGGTGCGCGTGCTCGTGACGCTGCTGCGCGCGGCGGTCGCGCGCAAGGAGCTCGGCGTGAACGTGCTGCTCTACGGCCCGCCCGGCACCGGCAAGACCGAGCTCGCCAAGGTGGTGGCGCAGGCCGCGGGACTCGAGCTGTTCGAGGTCGAGTACGCCGACCGCGACGGCAACTCGCTGTCGGGCCGCGACCGCTACCGCTCGCTGCAGATCGCGCAGGTCTTCCTCAAGGGCAGCGCCCAGGCCGCGCTGCTGTTCGACGAGGTCGAGGACGTGTTCCCGCCGATCAGCACCGAGGCCGCGCAGTACATGGCTCGCGCCGAGCAGATTCCCGCGCCGGCCAACGGCAGCGTCAGCGGCAAGGCCTGGGTCAACCAGATCCTCGAGGCCAACCCGGTGCCCACGCTGTGGGTCACCAACCGCATCGAGCAGATCGATCCCGCGTTCCGCCGCCGCTTCGCCTACCACCTCGAGCTCAAGTCGCCGCCGCCGGGCGCGCGCGAGCAACTGGTGAAGAAGACGCTCGAGGGCGTGACGGTGTCCGAGGCCTTCACGGCCAAGCTGGCCGGGCGCAAGGGCCTGACGCCGGCGCAGATCCGCACCGCGGTGCGCTTCGCGGGCCTGGCCCGGACCGATGGCGCCTCGGTCGAGGCGCTGATCGAGCGTCAGCTGCGCAATGCCGACCTCGCGCTGGGCACCACCGACACCGGCCGCGGCGAGCGCCGCACCGTGACCACCTACGACCTCGACATGCTCAACGTCGAGACCCGCTTCGAGATCCCGCGCGTGGTCGAGGCGCTGAAGGCGCGCGGCCACGGCACGCTGTGCTTCTACGGCGCACCCGGTACCGGCAAGACCGCGCTCGCCGAGCACATCGCCAAGGCCATCGGCCGGCCGCTGATCGTGCGCCAGGCCAGCGACCTCATGAGCAAGTACGTCGGCGAGACCGAGCAGAACATGGCCGCCATGTTCCGCGAGGCCGAGAGCGAGAAGGCCGTGCTGCTGCTCGACGAGGCCGACAGCTTCCTGCAGGACCGCCGCGGTGCCCAGCGCACCTACGAGGTCACCGAGGTCAACGAGATGCTGCAGGGCATGGAGCGCTTCAACGGCATCTTCGTGTGCACCACCAACCTGCTCGACCGGCTCGACCAGGCGGCGCTGCGGCGCTTCACCTTCAAGATCAAGTTCATGCCGCTGACCGCGGCGCAGCGCGAGCGCATGTTCGTGACCGAGGCGCTCGCGGGCGACGCCTCGCTGCTCGCGGGCGAGATCCGCGCGCGGCTGGCGCAGCTCGCGCAGCTGTGCCCCGGCGATTTCGCGGCGGTGAAACGACAGACCGATATCCTGGCGACCGAGTTCTCGGCCGCCGAGTTCCTCGACCAGCTCGAGGCCGAGCACCGCATCAAGCCCGAAGTGCGCGAATCGCGCGGCATGGGCTTCGTGCAGTAGCGGTCGCGCGCCGCCGGGGCGCAGCAAGAAGAAAGAAAGGCGGACGGGAGCCGCCATCACGCCGGGAGACACGCGCTTCCGGATTCAGACGTCCGTCCGCGTCCGCGGGCTCGAATGGGGGAGAGCTTCGATGAGGTTTCGTAACGCAGGCCGCGCGCGGCCACATGCCCGGGTCCCGGGCCCCTGGGCCCTGGCCGGTGCCCTGGCCCTCGCGGGGCTGCTCGCCGGTTGCGGCGGCGGGGGAGGGGGCGGAGGCGGCGGCTTTCCGATCGTTCCGGGCACCGGCAACCCCGGCACCGGCACGGGCGACGACGACACCATCGTGGCCTCGTCCAGCGTGGCCGGCCAGTGCGCCGCGCCGCGCGGCGGCATCAATCCGGCCACCGGCCTCGGCTACCCCGACCGCGCCGGCTCGCTCGCGATCGAGAAGCGCTGGGTGCGCGCCTGGATCGACGAAACCTATCTCTGGTACAGCGAGGTGCCGACCACGCTGAAGGCGGCCGACTACGCAACGCCGGTGGCCTACTTCAACGTGCTGAAGACGCCGGCCACCACGGCCTCGGGCCGTGCCAAGGACCGCTTCCACTACGTCTACGACACCGAGGTCTACCGCCAGCTGTCGGAGGCCGGCGTCTCGGCCGGCTACGGCATCGAGTTCGCGTTCGTGCGCAACTCGCGCCCGCGCGACCTGCGCGTGGCCTTCACCGAGCCGAACTCGCCGGCCGCCAACGCGGGCATCGCGCGCGGCGCCAAGATCCTCGAGATCGACGGCATCAGCGTGGTCAACAGCACCAACACCACCGCCATCAACAGCGCGCTGTCGCCCGCCACGCTCGGCGAATCGCACAGCTTCAAGCTCGAGGAGGCCGGCGGCGCCACGCGCACCGTCACGCTGGCCTCCGCGCGGATCACGCGCACGCCGGTGCAGAACGTGAAAACCGTCGACACGCCGAGCGGCCGCGTCGGCTACCTGCTGTTCAACGACCACATCACGACCTCCGAGGCGCAGCTGATCTCGGCCATGAACAAGTTCCAGGCCGACGGTGTGCAGGACCTCGTGCTCGACATGCGCTACAACGGCGGCGGCCAGCTCAACATCGCGAGCCGGCTGGCCTACATGGTGGCCTCGCCGACCGCGACCGCGGGCAAGACCTTCGAGCGGCTGGCCTTCAACAACAAGAACCCCTTCGGCCTGCAGCCGCCGCTGTTCTTCCTCGGCACCTCGCGCAACGGCCAGGCCCTGCCGCAGCTCGGCCTGTCGCAGGTCACGGTGCTCACCAGCCCCGACACCTGCTCGGCCAGCGAGTCGGTCATCAACGGGCTGCGCGGCGTGGACGTCAAGGTCAACCTCGTGGGCGGCGCCACCTGCGGCAAGCCCTACGGCTTCTATCCGCAGGACAACTGCGGCACCACCTACTTCGCGATCCAGTTCCAGGGCGTGAACAACAAGGGCTTCGGCGACTACGGCGACGGCTTCGCGCCCAACTGCACGGTGGCCGACGACTTCTCGCATGCGCTGGGCGATCCGAACGAAGGCCGGTTCTCGGCCGCGCTCGCGTTGCGCAGCACCGGCAGCTGCCCGGTGCCGGTCGCGGCCGCGGCGCGCGCGGCGCCCGAGCTCGAGAAGACGGACGCGGCGCAGGACGCGGGTCCGATGCTGCTGCGCTCGCCGCTGCGCGAAAACCGGCTGATCGAGACCGACTGACCCGCCAGCCCCCGGCGCCTTGGCCGCCGAACCTGGAAACGGGCCCATCGGGCCCGTTTTCGCTGGCCCGCGCGCGAAGTCCGCGCACCCTCCTCCTCGCGGAAAACCCCTAGGCCCCGGGCCTTGCCAGTGCCGTGCCGTCGCGCCCAGAATTTGGCAAACGTTTGCGCAAACGTTTTCGTTCGAACGCCGGTTCGATGGCTTCCCCCAGAAGACAACCACTATTCCAAGGAGAGAGAAATGCAGATGCCCAGAAGACGATGGATCGTGTCGGCCCTGTCGGCCGCGGTGCTCACCGCCTGCGGCGGCGGTGGCAGCAACGGCTTCGCGTTCGTGCCGACCGGCAGCGCGCCGCCGCCCCCACCCCCGCCGCCTCCGCCGCCACCCCCTCCGCCGGCGCGCAAGATCATCATCGACAGCGACTACAACACGATGAGCGACGACGGCCAGCTCGGCGCCATGGCCGCGCAGCTGCAGGCCGAGGGCAAGGTCGACGTGCTGGGCATCAGCGTGGTGTCGGGCAACAAGTGGCTGCGCCAGGGCGTGGCCGAGGCGCTGAAGTCGGTCGAGCGGCTCGGCGTGGGCGATCGCATCGGCGTCTACGTGGGCGAGAACTACGCGCTGAACCACACCAAGGCGGACATCGACGCCGAGATGAAGGCCGGCGCCGGCGGCGATGGCTACCTGGGCGCCTGGAGCTCGCCCGAGCCCAAGAGCGACGCCGACCTGGTGCCGATCCCCGACGGCTTCGCCACCCGCACCAAGGCGCAGGCCAAGGGCGCGGTCGACTTCCTGATCGATGCCATCAAGGCGAACCCGAAGCAGGTCAGCATCCTCGCGATCGGCCCGCTCACCAACATCGCGCTGGCCGCCAGGCGCGCGCCCGAGATCGTGCCGCTGATCAAGGAGATCATCTACATGGGCGGCGCGGTCCACGTGGCCGGCAACACGACGAAGACGGCCGAGTTCAACTGGTGGTTCGATCCCGACGCGGCGCAGTACGTGGTGCGGCTGCCGATCCCGCAGGTGGTGCTGCCGCTGGACGTGACCGACACCGTGCTGATGACCAAGGCCATCTACGACAAGATCGCGCACCCGGCCACGCCCACGCCGGTCACCGAGGTCTTCCGCAAGGAGTGGTTCGCGGACTCGTTCGAGACCAAGCCCGGCTACACCTCGAACATCTGGGACACGCTGACCATCGCCTACCTGCTCGACCCGAGCTACGCGACCGAGGTCAGCGAGGAGTACGTCGACGTGATCGCCAAGCCCGGCGATCCCGAGAACGGCCGCTCGGTCGGCTATGCCACGCCGCCGGCGGGCGTGCCGCTGCAGAAGATGAAGGTGGTGAAGAAGTTCGACAACGCGCGCTTCTACGACCTCTACGTCGACCTGCTCACGCGGCCGGTGCCGGTGAAGCTGCCGGTCACGAACTGAGGCCGTGGCGCGCGGTGGGTGGGCCGGCTAGAAGGCCGAGCACACCCGCAGCACCTCGCTGCCGTAGGCCTCGAGCTTCTTCGTGCCGATGCCGCTGATGCCCTTCAGGTCCTCGAGCGTGGCCGGTGCCCGCTCGGCGATCGCGGCCAGCGTGGCGTCGTGGAAGATCACGTAGGCCGGCAGGTTGTGTTCGCGCGCCACCTCGGCGCGCCAGGCCTTGAGCGCGTCGAAGCGCGACTGGCCCTGCGCGTCGAGCGCGGCCGCGGCCGGCGAGGGCGCGCCGCGCGCGGTCTTCTCGCGCCGCGACTTGCCGCCGCGTGCCGTCGGTGAGGAGATCGATTCGCGCAGCGACACCGTGGTCTCGCCGCGCAGCACCGCGCGCGAGCCCTCGGTGAGCTTGAGCGTGTTGTAGGCCTCGGCGTCGACCGCCACCGCGCCGATCGCGATCAGCTGGCGCAGCACGCCGCGCAGCTGCACCTCGCTGAATTCCGCGCCGAGCCCGAAGGTGCTGATGCGCTCGTGGCCGAACTGCTTGACCTTCTCGGTCTCCTTGCCGCGCAGGATGTCCATCACGTGGCCGGCGCCGAAGCTGATGCCGCTTTGCTGCTGCACGCGGTAGACCGTGGACAGCAGCTTGCGCGCCGCGTCGGTGCCGTCCCAGACCTGCGGCGGCGCGATGCAGTTGTCGCAGTTGCCGCAGGGCGTGCTCTGTTCGCCGAAGTAGCCCAGCAGGCGCACGCGCCGGCAGTCGCTGGCCTCGGCCAGCGAGAGCAGCGCGTCGAGCTTGCCGCGCATCACCTGCTTGAATTCCTCGCCGGCCGGGCTCTCGTCGATCATGCGGCGCTGGTTCACCACGTCCTGCAGGCCGTAGGCCATCCAGGCCTGGGCCGGCTCGCCGTCGCGGCCCGCGCGGCCGGTCTCCTGGTAGTAGCCCTCGATGTTCTTGGGCATGTCGAGGTGGGCCACGAAGCGCACGTCGGGCTTGTCGATGCCCATGCCGAAGGCGATGGTGGCGCACATCACGATGCCTTCCTCGCGCAGGAAGCGGTCCTGGTGCGCCTGGCGCACCGAGGCGTCGAGCCCCGCGTGGTAGGGCAGGGCGTTGATGCCCGCGTCGCGCAGCGCCACCGCCACGTCCTCCACGCGCTTGCGCGACTGGCAATAGACCACGCCGGCATCGCCCTCGTGCTCGCGCTCGATGAAGCGCAGCAGCTGCGTGGTGGCTTCCTTCTTCTCGACGATGGTGTAGCGGATGTTCGGCCGGTCGAAGCTCGAGACGAACTGCTGCGCCTGCTCGAGCTGCAGCCGCTCGACGATGTCGGCGCGCGTGAGCGCGTCGGCGGTGGCGGTCAGCGCGATGCGCGGCACGCCCTGGTAGCGCTCGTGCAGCACCGTGAGCGCGCGGTACTCGGGACGGAAGTCGTGGCCCCACTGGCTCACGCAATGCGCCTCGTCGATCGCGAACATCGACAGCTTGCCGCGCGCGGCAAGCGCGTCCATCAGCTCGAGGAAGCGTGGCGTGGTCACGCGCTCGGGGGCGGCGTACAGCAGCGTGACCTCGGCGCGCGCCATGCGGCGCTCGACGTCCTGCGTCTGCTGCCAGTCGAGCGTGGAATTGAGGAAGGCGGCGTCCACGCCGGCCTCGTGCAGCGCGCCGACCTGGTCGTGCATCAGCGCGATCAGCGGCGACACCACCACCGCGATGCCGTGCCCGGCGCGCTGGCGCGCGATCGCGGGGATCTGGTAGCACAGCGACTTGCCGCCGCCGGTGGGCATCAGCACCAGGGCGTCGCCGCCGCCGGTCACGTGGTCGACGATCGGGGCCTGCGGACCGCGGAAGGCGGCGTAGCCGAAGACCTCGTGCAGGATCTGCGCGGGGTCGGCGGAAGGTGAATTGGACAAGGCGGCGGGCTGGGTGGCGACGAAAGGGGTCGATTGTCGCCGCAGCGCAGCAGGCGCGCCGCCGCGGTCGCCCGGCCGGGTACGACCGCCCGTCGGTCCGGGCGGCCGGCGCGGCTGGCACGCCGTTTGCAAGCGGTCGGCATTCGCTTGAGATGCCTGTATAGACAGCATGCTGGTGCATGCATCGGGCGGTTCGCACCAATACAAGGTGCGCCCCGTGCCGGCTTGCACCGTTTCCGCCGCGGCTTTTTCGGGTTATCCTGTATATACAGGGGTGTTCAGGCGAATGACACTGCGGCCGCGTACCACGGAAAGCTCCGACGGGCGCTGCCAGCCGATTCAATTGACGCTTCACACGAACAGGAGGGCCTCGATGGCCAAGACAGTCGCAAAGATCGCCACGCTGCTGGCAGCCGGTGCATGCATCGCGGGCGCGGCCGGGGGCGCCGCCGCCCAGACCAAGATCACGCTCGGCATGTCGGGCTGGACCGGCTTCGCGCCGCTGTCGCTGGCCGACAAGGCCGGCATCTTCAAGAAGAACGGGCTCGACGTGGAGCTCAAGATGATCCCGCAGAAGGACCGCCACCTGGCGCTGGCCTCGGGCGCGATCCAGTGCGCCGCCACCACGGTCGAGACGCACGTGGCCTGGAACGCCAACGGCGTGCCGATCGTGCAGATCTTCCAGATGGACAAGTCCTACGGCGCCGACGGCATCGCGGTGCGCAACGACGTCAAGGGTTTCTCCGACCTCAAGGGCAAGACCGTCGGCGTGAGCGCGCCCGGCACCGCGCCGTACTTCGGCCTGGCCTGGATGCTGTCGAAGAACGGCATGAGCATCAAGGACGTGAAGACGGTCTCGCTCGAGCCCCAGCCGGCCGCCCAGGCCTTCGTCGCGGGCCAGAACGACGCCGCCATGACCTACGAGCCCTACCTGTCGACCGTGCGCGCCAACCCGCAGGCCGGCAAGATCCTCGCGACCACGCTCGACTACCCGATGGTGATGGACACCGTGGGCTGCGCGCCGACCTGGCTCAAGGCCAACGCCAAGGCCGCGCAGGCGCTGACCGACTCGTACTTCGAGGCGCTCGAGATGATCAAGTCCGACCCGGCCAAGTCCAACGAGCTGATGGGCAGCGCGGTCAAGCAGAGCGGCGAGCAGTTCGCCAAGTCCTCGGCCTACCTGCGCTGGCAGGACAAGGCCGCGAACCAGAAGTTCTTCAGCGGCGAGCTGACCCAGTTCATGAAGGACTCGGTGCCGATCCTGCTGGAGGCCGGCGTGATCCGCAAGGCGCCCGAGGACCTTGCCGCGACCTTCGACGCGAGCTTCATCAAGTAAGCCGCCCCGAGCCGCAACGACGAAGCGCCACGCATCGCCCGCCATGGAAGCGACGACCGCCATCCCCTCCGCGCCAGCCGCTCCCGCGGCGGCCTCCGTTCCCCCCGCCGCCGTGCGCGTGGCCGCCGCGCGGCGCCGCCGCGCGATGGCGCCGCTCGAACCCGTGAGCCCGCGTGCGCGCTGGATGCTCGGCGTCGGCTTCTTCGTGCTGTTCTTCGCCGTCTGGGCCTTCTTCACGCTCGGCGGCTTCGTCTCGCCGACCTTCCTGGCCAGCCCGGTCACGATGGTGCGCGAAGGCTGGCTGCTGTTCACCGAGTACAACTTCATCCAGGACATCGGCATGACGGTGTGGCGCGTGGTCGGCGGCTTCGTGCTGGCCTCGGTCATCGCCGTGCCGCTGGGCATCGCGATGGGCGCCTACAAGCCGATCGAGGCCTTCCTCGAGCCCTTCGTGTCGTTCTGCCGCTACCTGCCGGCCTCGGCCTTCATTCCGCTCCTGATCCTCTGGGCCGGCATCGGCGAGAGCCAGAAGCTGCTGGTGATCTTCATCGGCTCGGTGTTCCAGGTGATCCTGATGGTGGCCGTGACCGTGGGCAGCGCGCGCAAGGACCTGGTGGAGGCCGCCTACACGCTGGGCGCCAGCAGCCGGGGCATCGTGCGCCGCGTGCTGATCCCGGGCGCCGCGCCCGGCATCGCCGAGACCCTGCGCCTGGTGCTGGGCTGGGCCTGGACCTACGTCATCGTGGCCGAGCTCATCGGTTCCTCCTCGGGCATCGGCCACATGATCACCGACAGCCAGGCGCTCCTGAACACCGGCCAGATCATCTTCGGGATCATCGTCATCGGCGTGATCGGCCTCGTGTCCGACTTCGCCTTCAAGGCGGTCAACCGCCGCCTCTTCGCCTGGAGCACGCTGTGAGCGCCATCGTCAAGCCGGCCCAGTTGTCGATCCACGGCGTCTCGCGCACCTTCACCGGCACGCGCGGCCAGCGCACGCAGGCGCTGCTGCCGGTCGACTTCGAGGTGCGCGAGAACGACTTCGTCACCATCCTCGGCCCCTCGGGCTGCGGCAAGTCCACCCTGCTGCGCATCGTCGCGGGGCTCGACTTCCCGACCACCGGCGAGGTGCTGCTCGACGGCCAGCCGATCGAGGGCCCGGGCGCCGACCGCGGCGTGGTGTTCCAGAGCTACACCCTGTTCCCCTGGCTCACGATCGCGCAGAACATCCGCTTCGGCCTGCGCGAGCGCGGCATGAGCGAAGCCGAGCAGAAGGAGCGCAGCGAGTTCTTCATCGCCAAGGTCGGCCTGCGCGGCTTCGAGCACCACTATCCCAAGCAGCTCTCGGGCGGCATGCAGCAGCGCACCGCGATCGCGCGCGCGCTGGCCAACGACCCCAAGATGCTGCTGCTCGACGAGCCCTTCGGCGCGCTCGACAACCAGACCCGCGTGCTGATGCAGGAACTGCTGCTGGGCATCTGGGAGTCGGCGCAGAAGACGGTGCTGTTCGTCACGCACGACATCGACGAGGCCATCTTCATGGCCAACCGCGTGGCCGTGTTCAGCGCCCGGCCCGGCCGCATCAAGACCGAGATCGCGGTCGACTTCCCGCATCCGCGCCACTACACGATCAAGACCTCGCCCGAGTTCATGGAGATCAAGGCCCGGCTGACCGAGGAGATCCGCGCCGAATCGATGGCGTCGGCGGAGCATTGAGAGCGATGAAGCGCGACCTGCCGTCCTCCGCACCCAGCTCCGCCGGCGCGCCCGCGGCCGCACCGTCGCTCGCGCTCTACGCGCAGGTCAAGGACCACATCTCGCGCAAGATCCAGGACGGCACCTGGCCGCCCGGCCACCGGCTGCCGTCCGAGCACGAGCTGGTGGCGCAGTTCGCCATCTCGCGCATGACCGCCAACCGCGCGCTGCGCGAGCTCTCGGAGCAGGGCCGCATCGTGCGCGTGGCCGGCGTGGGCAGCTTCGTGGCCGAGAACAAGCCGCAGTCCACGCTGCTGCAGATCGCCAACATCGCGAGCGAGATCCGCCAGCGCGGCCACGACTACCACTGCGAGTTCATCGCGCTCGAGCGCATCGCCGCCTCGCCCGACATCGCCGTGTGGCTCGACCTGCGGCCCGGCGAGTCGGTGTTCCACACCGTCTGCCTGCACCTGGAGAACGGCACGCCGGTGCAGATCGAGGACCGCTACGTCAATCCGCGCGCCGTGCCCGAGTTCCTCGACCAGGACTTCTCGGTCGTCTCGCCCGGCGAGTACCTGGTGCGCAACGTGCCCTTCGACCAGATCGAGCACGTGGTCGACGCGGTGCTGCCCACCGCCGAGCAGGCCGAGCGCCTCGACATGCCGCCGGCCGAGCCCTGCCTGCTGCTGACCCGACGCACCTGGACCCGCGACCTGCCCGTGACGCTGGTGCGCTGCCTGCACCCGGCCTCGCGCTACCGGCTCGGCAGCCGCTTCCGCGTCGACGGCAACCAGGCCTTCGGCTGAATCCACGCACGCCATACCGGCCTTCGATTTTTTTCGCACCTACTTGTATATACAGGATCGCACCATGAAGCTTGCTCCCAACGCCGCCACCGAACCGCTCGTGCTCTCGCCCGGCGAGGTCGACCTGCCCGCGCTGCGCCGCATCCATGCGGGCGGCGCGCGGCTCGAACTCGCCGGCGCCGCGCGCGCCGGCCTGCTGGCCGCCCAGGCCACCGTGCGCCGCATCGTCGAGGCCGGCGAGGTGGTCTACGGCATCAACACCGGCTTCGGCAAGCTCGCGCAGACCATCATTCCGCCCGAGCGCCTGGCCGAGCTGCAGCGCAACCTCGTGCTCTCGCACAGCGTCGGCACCGGCGTGCCGCTGCCCGACGGCGTGGTGCGGCTGGTGCTCGCCACCAAGGCCGTGAGCCTGGCGCGCGGCCATTCGGGCGTGCGGCCCGAGATCGTCGACGCGCTGCTCGCGCTGTTCAACGCGGGCCTGCTGCCGCGCATCCCCAGCAAGGGCTCGGTCGGCGCCTCGGGCGACCTCGCGCCGCTGGCCCACATGGCCTGCGTGCTGATCGGCGAGGGCGAGGTCGGCACGCCCGAGGGCGAGACCATCGGCGGCACCGAGGCCATGCGCCGCATCGGCCTCGCGCCCTTCGTGCTCGGCCCCAAGGAAGGCCTGGCGCTGCTCAACGGCACGCAGGTGTCGACCGCGCTCGCGCTGGCGGGCCTGTTCGGCGCCGAGGACGTGTTCGCCGCCGGCCTGATGGCGGGCGCGCTCTCGCTCGAGGCGATCCAGGGCTCGATCAAGCCCTTCGACGAGCGCATCCATGCCGCGCGCGGCCAGCCGGGCCAGATCGCGGTGGCGGGCGCAGTGCGCGCGCTGCTCGAGGGCAGTGACATCGTGCCCTCGCACGCCGACTGCGGCCGCGTGCAGGACCCGTACTCGATCCGCTGCGTGCCCCAGGTCATGGGCGCCTGCCTCGACAACCTCGCGCATGCGGCGCGGGTGCTGCGCATCGAGGCCAACGCGGCCTCGGACAACCCGCTGGTCTTCAGCGACACCGGCGACGTGATTTCGGGCGGCAACTTCCACGCCGAGCCCGTGGCCTTCGCGGCCGACATCATCGCGCTGGCGGTGAGCGAGATCGGCGCCATCTCCGAGCGCCGGCTCGCGCTGCTGCTCGACTCGGGCCTCTCGGGTCTGCCGCCGTTCCTGGTGCGCGACGGCGGCGTCAACTCCGGCTTCATGATCGCCCAGGTCACGGCCGCGGCGCTGGCCTCCGAGAACAAGTCGCTGGCCCATCCGGCCAGCGTCGACAGCCTGCCGACCTCGGCCAACCAGGAAGACCACGTGTCGATGGCCACCTTCGCGGGCCGCCGCCTGGCCGAGATGGTCGACAACACCGCGGTGGTGGTCGGCATCGAGGCCATGGGCGCCTGCCAGGGCATCGAGCTCAAGCGCAACGCCGACAGCCCGCGCAGCTCCGCGCTGGTCGAGGCCGAGTTCGCCGCCATCCGCGAGCGCGTGGCCTTCATCGAGCAGGACCGCTTCATGGCGCCCGACGTGGAAGCCATGCGCCTGTGGGCCCGCCGCGGCGACTGGGCCGCGCCGCTGGCCGCCGTGCTGCCGAGCCGCGCCTGAACCTTCCCCCGATTCCTCGTCCGACCTTCCTTGCCATCGAAAGGACTCCCGCCATGAACGCACCCGACAAATTCATCGCCGCCAACGCTGCCACCGGCGCCGATCCGCGCCACGACCCCACGCGCGTGATCCGCGCCCCGCGCGGCAGCCAGCTGAACTGCAAGAGCTGGCTCACCGAGGCGCCGTTCCGCATGCTGCAGAACAACCTCGACCCCGAGGTGGCCGAGCGGCCGCAGGACCTCGTGGTCTACGGCGGCATCGGCCGCGCCGCGCGCAACTGGGAATGCTTCGACCAGATCCTCGCCTCGCTGAAGGAGCTCGAGGACGACGAGACCCTGCTGATCCAGTCGGGCAAGCCGGTGGGCGTGTTCAAGACGCACGAGAACGCGCCGCGCGTGCTGCTCGCCAACTCGAACCTGGTGCCGCAGTGGGCCAACTGGGAGCACTTCAACGAGCTCGACCGCAAGGGCCTCTTCATGTATGGCCAGATGACGGCCGGCAGCTGGATCTACATCGGCAGCCAGGGCATCGTGCAGGGCACCTTCGAGACCTTCGTCGAGGCCGGCCGCCAGCATTACAACAACAGCCTCGCGGGCAAGTGGATCCTCACGGCCGGCCTCGGCGGCATGGGTGGCGCGCAGCCGCTCGCGGCCACGCTCGCGGGCGCGGTCTCGCTCAACATCGAGTGCCAGCAGTCGAGCATCGACTTCCGCCTGCGCACCCGCTACGTCGACAAGCAGGCGCGCGACATCGACCATGCGTTCGAACTGATCAAGCAGCACTGCGACGCCAAGGAAGCGGTGTCGATCGCGCTGCTGGGCAACGCGGCCGAGATCCTCCCGGAACTGGTGAAGCGCGCGAAGGCCGGCGGCCTCAAGCCCGACCTCGTGACCGACCAGACCTCGGCGCACGACCTGATCAACGGCTACCTGCCCGCGGGCTGGAGCGTGGCGCAATGGCAGGCCGCGATGAAGGACGAGTCGCAGCATGCCGCGCTCAAGAAGGCGGCCGCGCAGTCGTGCGCGGTGCACGTGCAGGCCATGCTCGACTTCCAGGCCATGGGCATCCCGACCGTCGACTACGGCAACAACATCCGCCAGGTGGCCTTCGACGAGGGCGTGAAGAACGCCTTCGACTTCCCGGGCTTCGTGCCGGCCTACATCCGGCCGCTGTTCTGCGAGGGCAAGGGCCCGTTCCGCTGGGTCGCGCTCTCGGGCGATCCGGAAGACATCTACAAGACCGACGCCAAGATCAAGGAGCTGTTCCCCGAGAACACCCACACGCACCGCTGGCTCGACATGGCGCGCGAGCGCATCAGCTTCCAGGGCCTGCCCGCGCGCATCTGCTGGCTGGGCCTGGGCGAGCGCCACAGGGCCGGCCTGGCCTTCAACGAGATGGTGAAGTCGGGCGAGCTCAAGGGCCCGATCGTGATCGGCCGCGACCACCTCGACACCGGCTCGGTCGCCAGCCCCAACCGCGAGACCGAGGCGATGAAGGACGGCACCGATGCCGTGAGCGACTGGCCGCTGCTCAACGCGCTGCTCAACACCGCGGGCGGCGCCACCTGGGTCAGCCTGCACCACGGCGGCGGCGTGGGCATGGGCTACTCGCAGCATTCGGGCGTGGTGATCGTCTGCGACGGCACCGATGCCGCCGCCAGGCGCATCGAACGCGTGCTGTTCAACGACCCCGCCACCGGCGTGATGCGCCATGCCGACGCGGGCTACGACATCGCCGTGGCCACCGCGAAGAAGCAGGGCCTGAAGCTGCCGATGATCAAGGGCTGAGCATGGCCGGCGGCACGCAGCGCTTCTCGCGCGCCACCTTGCCCGTCACGCCGTGGAAGAACGGCGGCGGCACCACGCAGGAGATCGCCTGCTGGCCGGCTGGCGCCGGGCTCGAGGACTTCGGCTGGCGCGTGAGCATCGCCAGCATCGCGCAGGCCGGGCCGTTCTCGCGCTTCGCGGGCATCGACCGCAGCATCATGCTGCTCGAGGGCGATGGCGTGCGGCTGCGCTCGGCCGACGGCGCCATCGACCATCCGCTCGATGCGCCGCACCGGCCCTTCGCCTTCAGCGGCGACACCGCGCTCGACTGCACGCTGCTGGGCGGCGCCTCGAGCGATTTCAACGTGATGACCCGCCGCGGCGCCTGGCGCGCCGAGGTGCGCGTGCTCGACGGCGCCACGGCGCTCGAAGCCGCGCCGCATGGCGTGCTGCTCGCGCTGCGCGGCGGCTGGCGGCTCGATGCCGGCGGCGCGGCGTGCCGCGAGGGCGAGGGCCTGTGCTGGTCCGATGCCCCGCGCGGCTGGCAGCTCGAGCCCGAGGACGCGACGGCACGCCTCGTGGCCGTGCGCATCGTTCCCGCCTGAGGCCGCAACCCGAGACCACAGACCATGACCCTCTCCCATCCTTCCGCCGACGGCCTCTGGACCGGCCTGCGCCTCGCGCCGGGCGCCGCGCCCGGCATCGAATCGGACGATGCCGCCCTCGTCGTCGCGCAGGGCACGATCCGCTGGGTCGGCGCGCGCGCCGCGCTGCCGGCCGAGTACGCCGCATTGCCCGTGCACGACGGCGGCGGCGCGCTGGCCACGCCGGGCCTGGTCGACTGCCACACCCACCTGGTCTACGGCGGCCAGCGCGCCAACGAGTTCGCGATGCGGCTCGCGGGCGCGAGCTACGAGGAGGTGGCGAAGGCCGGCGGCGGCATCGTCTCCTCGGTGCGCGCCACGCGCGAGGCCGACGAAGACGCGCTGTTCGCCCAGGCCGCGCCGCGGCTCGAGGCATTGCTGGCCGACGGCGTCTGCGCGATCGAGATCAAGTCGGGCTACGGCCTCGCGCTCGCGCACGAGCGCAAGCAGCTGCGCGTGGCGCGGCGGCTCGGCGAGCACTACGGCGTGACGGTGCGCACCACCTTCCTCGGCGCCCATGCGCTGCCGCCCGAGTACGCGAGCCGCAGCGGCGAGTACATCGAGCGGGTCTGCCGCGAGATGCTGCCGGCGCTCGCGGCCGAGGGGCTGGTCGACGCGGTCGACGTGTTCTGCGAGCGCATCGCCTTCTCGCTCGACGAAACCGAGCGCGTGTTCCAGGCCGCCCGGGCGCTGGGCCTGCCGGTCAAGCTGCATGCCGAGCAGCTCTCGGACATGGGCGGCGCCGCGCTGGCCGCGCGCTACGGCGCGCTGTCCTGCGACCACATCGAGCACCTGTCGACCGAGGGCATCGAGGCGATGCGCGCGGCCGGCACCGTGGCCGTGCTGCTGCCCGGCGCCTACTACACGCTGCGCGACACCCACCTGCCACCGATCGAGGCGCTGCGCGCCGCGGGCGTGCCGATGGCGGTCGCTACCGACCACAACCCCGGCACCTCGCCCGCGCTGAGCCTGCTGCTGATGGTCAACATGGCCTGCACCCTGTTCCGCCTCACCGTGCCCGAGGCGCTGGCCGGCGTCACCCAGCATGCGGCGCGCGCGCTCGGCCTCGAAGCCTCGCACGGCGCGATCGCCGCGGGCCGGCCCGCGAACTTCGTGCTCTGGTCGGTGCGCGACGCGGCCGAGCTCGCCTACTGGTTCGGCCAGCGGCCCGTGCGCACCGTGGTGCGGCAGGGCCGCATCGCGGTGGGAGCCTCGGCATGACGCGCGCGCTGTTCGCGGCCGACGCGCTGCTGCCCACCGGCTGGGCGAAGAACGTGCTGCTGGCATGGAACGAGGCCGGCCAGCTCGTCGAGGCGAGGGCCGATGCCGACAAGCCGGCCGATGCCGACACGGCCAGCGGCCCCGTGATCCCCGGCATGCCCAACCTTCACTCGCACGCCTTCCAGCGCGCCTTCGCGGGCCTGACCGAGCACCGCGCCGAACAGCAGGACAGCTTCTGGAGCTGGCGCACGCTGATGTACCGCTTCGCCGCGCGCCTCGGCCCGCGGCAGATGGAGGACATCGCGACCTGGCTCTATGCCGAGATGCTCGAGGCCGGCTACACCAGCGTCTGCGAGTTCCAGTACGTGCACCACGACGCCGACGGCAAGCCCTATGCCGACGACGCCACGCTGAGCCGCGCGCTGCTGCGCGCCGCGCACAGGACCGGCATCGGCTTCACCCTGCTGCCGGTGCTCTACCAGACCAGCGGCTTCGGCGGCCTGCCGCCCAACGAGGGGCAGCGGCGCTTCATCCGTTCCACCGACTCGATGCTGCGGCTGCTCGAGGCGCTGAAGCCCGCCTGCGACGCGCAGGGCGCGCGGCTCGGCCTCGCGCCGCATTCGCTGCGCGCGGTGCCGCCCGAGGCGCTGCGCGAGGCGCTCGCCGGGCTCGATGCGATCGAGGCCGGCGCGCCGGTCCACATCCACATCGCCGAGCAGACCAAGGAGGTCGACGACTGCATCGCCTGGAGCGGCCAGCGCCCGGTGGCATGGCTGCTTGACCATGCGCCGGTCGACGCGCGCTGGTGCCTGGTGCATGCCACGCACATGGACGCCGACGAATACCGGCGCGGTGCCCGCAGCGGCGCGGTCGCCGGCCTCTGCCCGACCACCGAGGCCAACCTCGGCGACGGCCTGTTCGACTTCGCGGCCTGGCGCCAGCACGGCGGCGCCTGGGGCCTGGGCTCCGACAGCCATGCCTGCGTCGATGCGGCCGAGGAGCTGCTGATGCTCGAGTACGGCCAGCGCCTGCGCACGCGCCAGCGCAACGTGGGCGCGACCGCGGCGCAGCCACACGTGGCGACCGCGCTCACCCTGCAGGCGGTGCAGGGCGGCGCGCAGGCCGCGGGCCGCGCCATCGGCGGCCTCGCGGCGGGCCAGCAGGCCGACTTCGTGGTGCTCGATGCGCAACGGCTCGCGCTGCAGGGGCTGTCGGCGCCCGACATGCTGTCGGCGCACGTCTTCGCGAGCCACCGCACCAGCGCCATCGACGCCGTGTGGGTGGCGGGCCGCCCGCGCGTCGCCGCCGGGCGCCATGCGCTGCATGCCGAGGCCGCGTCCGCCTTCGTGGCCGCGCGCACCCAACTGCTTCAAGACTGAGGAACCCCATGCCATGACTTTCACCACCACCGAACCGGCCTTCCGCTTCCGCCAGGGCACGCGCCCGCTGCTGATCTCGATGCCGCACGTGGGCACCCACGTGCCGGGCGCGCTGCTCGCGCGCTTCACCGAGGAGGCGCGCCATGTGCCCGACACCGATTGGCACCTCGAGCAGCTCTACGACTTCGCCGACGCGCTCGGCGCCTCGGTGCTGGTGGCCACGCACTCGCGCTACGTGATCGACCTCAACCGTCCGCCCGACGGCGCCAGCCTCTACCCGGGCCAAAGCGTCACCGGCCTGTGCCCGGTCGACACCTTCGACGACACGCCGTTGTATGCCGCGGGCGACCTGCCCGGCGAGGCCGAGATCGCCGCGCGCCGCGAGGCGATCTGGCAGCCCTATCACGCGCAGCTCGCGGCCGAATTGGCGCGACTCAAGGCCGCGCACGGCACCATCGCGCTGTGGGACGCGCACTCGATCCGCTCGGTGCTGCCGCGCTTCTTCGAGGGCAAGCTGCCCGACCTCAACCTCGGCACCGCCGACGGCAAGAGCTGCGACCCCGCGCTCGCCGCCACCTTGCTGGGCATCGCGACATCGAATCCCGGCTACACCGGCGTGCTCAACGGCCGCTTCAAGGGCGGCCACATCACGCGCCAGTACGGCAACCCCGCGGGTGGCGTGCACGCGGTGCAGCTCGAGATGACGCAATCGAGCTACATGCAGGAGGCACTGCCGTTCGCCTACCTGCCCCCGGTGGCGGCCGGCGTGCAGCCGCAGGTGCGCCGCATGCTCGAGGCGGTGCTCGACTTCGTCGAAGGTCGCGGGTGAGCCGGGAATGAGCCGGCAATGAACACGGAGGCCTTTCTCGCCGCGCTCGACGAGGCGCTGGGCGCTGACCAGGTGCTGCGCGGCGAGGCCATCGCCGAGCGCCACCGCAGCGACTGGAGCGGCGTGGCGCCGGTGCTGCCGCTGGCGCTGGTTCGGCCGCGCGACACGCGCGAGGTGTCGGCCGTGCTGCGCCTTTGCAGCGAGCATCGCGTGCCCGTGGTGCCGCAGGGCGGGCTCACCGGGCTGGCCGGCGCGGTGGTGCCGCGCGCGGATGCGATCGCGCTCTCGCTCGAACGCATGAACGCCATCGAGTCGCTCGATGCCGCCGCCGGCACGCTGACCGTGCAGGCCGGCGCGACCCTGCAGTCGGTGCAGGAGGCGGCCGCCGCGCGGGGCCTGCTGTTCGGCGTGGACTTCGGCGCGCGCGGCTCGTGCCAGATCGGCGGCGCGCTGTCGACCAACGCGGGCGGCAACGGCGTGCTGCAGTTCGGGATGATGCGCGAGCAGGCGCTGGGCCTGGAGGTGGTGCTGGCCGACGGCCGCGTGCTGCCGATGCTGCGGCCCATGCTCAAGAACAACACCGGCTACGATCTCAAGCAGTTCTTCATCGGCGCCGAGGGCACGCTGGGCGTGATCACGCGTGCGCTGCTGCGGCTGCATCCGGCGCCGCGCGCCAAGGCCACGGCGCTGGTCGCGCTGCCGGACTTCGAGGCCGCGCTGGTGCTGCTGCGCCGGCTCGGCGCGCGCTTTCCGGGCGCGCTCGCGGCCTTCGAGCTGATGTGGCGCGACTTCGTGCAGACCTCGCTGCGCTGGCAGCAGCTGCGCGAGCCCTTCGACGCGGCGCATCCGCTGGTGGCGCTGGTCGACGTGGCCGGCGAGGACGAGGCCGCGCTGCGCGAGGCGCTCGAGGCGGCGCTGGCCGGTGCGATGGAGGAGGGCGCGGCGGTCGATGCCGCCATCGCCCAGTCGCAATCGCAGGCTCGCGCCTTCTGGAAGATCCGCGAGGCCACGGCCGAGCTGCCGGTGCACATGCATCCGCCGATCAACCTCGACGTGAGTCTGCCGATGGCCAGCATCGGCCGCTTCGCCGACGACTGCCGCGCGGCGCTCGATGCGCGCTGGCCCGGGCATCACTCGCTGTTCTTCGGCCACGTGGGCGACAGCAACCTGCACGTGACCACCGACGGCCAGGCCATCGGCGGCGAAGCCGAGGCCTTCGAGCGCCTGGTCTACGCGCAGGTCGAGGCCCGCGGCGGCAGCATCTCGGCCGAGCACGGCATCGGCCTGCACAAGAAGCCTTACCTGGGCGCGAGCCGCAGCCCCGACGAACTCGCCGCGATGCGCGCCATCAAGCAGGCGCTCGATCCCCTCCACCTGCTCAACCCCGGCAAGGTATTCGACCTGTGAACACGACCGCCATCCATGCCCTCGCGCGACCCGAAGTCGCGCCGCTGCCGGCCTACAACGCCGGCCTGTCCTCGGAGGCCGTGCGCGCGCGCTACGGCGTCGACCAGATCGCGCGGCTCGCGAGCAACGAGAACCCCTACGGCGCGAGCCCCGCGGTGGCGCGCGCGCTGGTCGACCTGGCGGCGCGCGCGGGCACCTACCCCGATGCCCACTGCACCGCATTGCGCGCCGCGATCGCCGAACGCAGCGGCGCGCGGCCGTCGGAACTGGTGATCGGCAACGGCTCGGAGGACATCCTCCAGATGCTGTGCCAGGCCTTCCTGGGCCCCGGCGACCGCGTGCTCACGCAGCGCCCCGCCTTCGGCCTGCACGAGATCTATCCGCGCATGATGGGCGCGCAGGTCGAGCTGCTGGCGCTCACGCCCGAGCTGGGCTTCGACATCGAGGCCTGGTGCGCGGCGCTCGCGCGCGGCCCCAAGCTGGTGATGCTGGCCAATCCCTCGAACCCGGTCGGCTGCATGTTCGACACGCGGGACTTCGAGCGCCTGCTGGCCGCCGTGCCCGCGGGCACGCTGCTGGTGGTCGACGAGGCCTACTACGAATACGCGCGGCTCGCGCCCGGTTACCCCGACGTGCTCGCGCGGCTGCGCGGCGAAGCGGTGGCCTTCCCGTGGATCGTGCTGCGCACCTTCTCCAAGGCCTGGGGCCTGGCGGGCCTGCGCGTGGGCTACGGCATCGCTTCCGACGCGGCGCTGGTGCAGCTGCTCGACCGCGTGCGCACGCCCTTCAACGTGAACCTCGCGGCGCAGGCCGCGGCGCTCGCGGCCTGGGGCGACGAGGCCTGCATGGCCGCGGCCGTGGAACAGACCGTGCGGCTGCGCGAAGCGCTGGCCGCGCAACTGCGCGCGCGCCACTGGCCGGGGCTGCGCATCGCGCCCTCGGCGGCCAACTTCCTGTTCATCGACCTGGGCCGGCCGAACGGGCCGGTCAACGAGGCGCTGCTGGCGCGCGGCATCATCGTCAAGCCGTGGAAGGAGCCGGGCTTCGAGCGCTTCATCCGCGTCTCGATCGGCGCGCCGCACGAGCTCGAGCGCTTCGTCGCGGCGATGGACGCGATCATGTCGAAGGCGCCATGAGGCTCTTTCGCGGCTGGGGCGTCGTCGCGGCGGCCCATGTGCTGCTGGCGCTGGTGTTCGGCGCTGTCGGCCTGGTCTACGTGCCGGCGGTGGCCGCGGTGCAGCGCTGGTTCGTGCGCCGGCGCAGCCGGGCCTTGGGGCTGGCGCTGGCCGGCACCGGGCTCGGCACCTTCGTCGGCCCGGTGACGGCCGGCGCGCTGCAGCAGCACCTGTCGTGGCAGGCCACGATGCAGCTGTTCGCGCTCGGCATCCTGCTGCTCGGCGGCGTGGCAGCCTGGGCGATCCGGGCCCGGCCGCAGGAACTCGGCCTGCTGCCCGACGGAGACCGGGTGTCCGCGTCGGCGGGCGCGCCCGTCGAGACCGGCCTGCGCTGGCGCGAGGCGGTGCGCGGCGCCTGCTTCTGGTGGTACTTCGCGGCCATCGGCTGGGGCTCGATCGGGCTGTTCGTCGCGCTGGTCCACGTGGCGCCGGCGGCGCAGGGGCTGGGCATCGGCGCGGCCGACGCCACCTTGCTGATCGGACTGATCGGCGTGGGCAACGTCGGCGGCCGGCTGGTGCTCGGCGGGCTCGGCGACCGGCTCGGCGCGCGCCGGCTGCTCTCGCTGCTCACGCTGGCGCTGGCCGCGCTGCACCTGCTGTGGTGGGCCGCCGGCGGCTTCGCTTCGCTGGCGCTGTTCGCACTGCTGTTCGGCGCGGCCAACGGCGGCTGCATCGCGCTTTACCCGGCGCTGGCGGCGCGCTGGTACGGCACGCGCGCGCTGGGCGCCATCCTCGGCACGCTCTACATCGCGGTCGGCGTGGCCGCCTCGATCGGTGCCAGCGCGGCCGGCCTGCTGTTCGACCTGCGCGGCAGCTACGACCTGGCCATCGTCGCCAGCGGCCTGCTGGCGCTGCTGTCGGTCGGCTGCCTGGCGCGCGCGGCCCGGCACGCGCCGACCTGAAGACTCGAAGACCCGAAGACCGCTTTGGCGGTGCGGCGCGGGCGCGTTTTCTACAATCCGGACCCATGAAGCCGATCGTCTACACCCGTGCCCAGCAACTGCCCGAGATCCTCGGGCGCCGCATCGCCATCCTCGATGGCGCCATGGGCACCATGATCCAGCGCTTCAAGCTCACCGAGGCCCAGTACCGCGGCGAGCGCTTCAAGGACTTCGAGCGCGACGTGAAGGGCAACAACGAGTTGCTGTCGCTGACCCGGCCCGACGTCATCTCCGACATCCACGAGGGCTACCTCGCGGCCGGCGCCGACCTGATCGAGACCAACACCTTCGGCGCGACCACCATCGCGCAGGAGGACTACAAGATGGCGCACCTGGCGCGCGAGATGAACCTCGAGTCCGCGAAGCTGGCGCGCGCCGCCTGCGACAAGTACTCCACGCCCGACAAGCCGCGCTTCGTGGCCGGCGCCCTCGGCCCGACGCCCAAGACCGCGAGCATCAGCCCCGACGTCAACGATCCCGGTGCGCGCAATGTCGATTTCGAGGCCCTGCGCGCCGCCTACTACGAGCAGACCGAGGCGCTGGTCGAGGGCGGCGCCGACGTGATCCTGGTCGAGACCATCTTCGACACGCTCAACGCCAAGGCCGCGCTGTTCGCCGTCGACGAGTACTTCGAGAACAGCGGCCAGCGCCTGCCACTGATCATCAGCGGCACCGTGACCGACGCCTCGGGCCGCATCCTCAGCGGCCAGACCGTGACCGCCTTCTGGCACAGCGTGCGCCATGCGCGGCCGCTGGCCATCGGCCTGAACTGCGCGCTGGGCGCGGCGCTGATGCGCCCCTACATCCAGGAGCTGGCGCGCGTGGCCGACGACACCTTCATCAGCTGCTATCCCAACGCCGGCCTGCCCAACCCGATGAGCGACACCGGCTTCGACGAGACGCCCGACGTGACCTCGCGCCTGCTGCACGAGTTCGCGGCCGAGGGGCTGGTCAACATCGTCGGCGGCTGCTGCGGCACCACGCCCGACCACATCGCGGCCATCGGGCGCGCGGTGTCGCCGGTGGCGGGGCGGCTGCTGAACAATGCGGCGGGGTTCTACAAGGAGGCCGCTTGAGCCCTTCGCGGACCGGGGCGCTCAGCCTTCGGCCGGCCAGGGGTTGAGCAACTTCGCGCCGCTTCTCTCGAAATCGCGCAGGTTGCGCGTGACCAGCGTGAAGCCGTGCGCCAGCGCCGTGGCCGCGATCATCGAATCGCGGTAGTCGCGCGGATCGGGAACGTGCATCGGCGCGCACAGCAGCGCGGCTTCCGCCCCGAAAGGAAGAATCCGGCCGTCGAAGGCTTCGCGCAGGGCGTCGAACCACCGGCGCAGCGATCCGCCCTGCGGCGGCGAGCGGCGCTCCATCCGCAGGATGCCCGTCTCGATCTCGAGCACGGTGATCGCGCTCAGGAAGAAGTGGCGCTGCGGGATCGAGGCCGCCCATTCGCGCACGGCGGGCGACGGGTTCGGCTTGCCATGCCGGAGTTCCGACACGACGTTGGTGTCGAGCACGTACATCAGCCGAGGTCCGGCGTCTTCGGCACGATCTGCGCGCGCGGCGGATCGAAGGGCTCGTCGCCCGTGATGGGCAGGCTGTCCATGAGGGCGAGCAAGGACTCCTCGGCTTCCCCGCTTTCGCGGCGGTAGTCCTCGATGCGCTGGAGCACGTACTCGGGCACGCCGCGGTTCGTGATGTAGACCGGCCCATGGGTGGCCGCACGCTTGGCGGCGGCCACGTCGCGGGTGAAGTCCCGGCTGGAAATGCTGGTGATGGTCATGGCAGCTCCCTGGTCTGGTTTGTTTGTATGTTATGACAATCAGCGGGCGCGCGTCAATCCACCCCCATCGACTTGGCTGCCACCCGCTCGCGCGAAATCAGCGCCACGAAGCGCTGCGCCCCCAGCCCCAGCGGCCTTTCGCGCGACCACACCACGTCCACCCACAGGTTCAGGCCGTTGCTGAGGTTCTCGAGCGGGATCTCGACCAGCGCGCCCGCCGCCACGTGCGGCCGCACGAAATTGCGCGGCAGCCAGCCCCAGCCGACGCCGGCGGTGATCAGGCTCAGGGCGGCCAGCGCGTTGTCGGTGCGCCAGAGGTGGCGCGCGAACACGCTGCGCGGGTCCATGGTCGCGACGAGGTCGCGGCCGGCGACCACGATCTGGCGGGTGGCGATCAGGTGCTCCTCGCGCAGGCGGCCGCCGGGCGCGGCGGCCAGCACGGGGTGGCCCGGCGCCATCACCGCGACCATGGTGTCGCTGCCCACCTCCTGGAAACCCTCGCGGCCGTCGAGGCTGGGCCGCTCGAACACCAGCGCGAGCTGGGCCCGGCCGCTGTGCAGCAGCGCCAGCGCGTCGGCCTGCGGCGCGGCCAGCACCTCGACCTGCAGCAGCGGGTACTCGTGCGCCAGCTCGGCCAGCGCGCCGCTCCAGGGCGCGGCCAGCAGCTCGGGCGCGATCGCCAGCGTGAGCCGTTCCTCCAGTCCCTGGGTCAGTGCCAGCGCCTGCGCGTCGAGCTGGCGCAGCTGCGCCGCCAGCGCGCGCGCCTGCGGCTCGAGCGAGCGCGCGGCGGCCGTGGGCCGGGGCTCGCGGCCCTTGCGGTCGAACAGCTGCAGGTCGAGCTCGGCCTCGAGGTGGGCGATGGCCATGCTGACGGCCGACGGCACGCGGCGCAGGGCGCGGGCGGCGGCCGAGAAGGAGCCGTGGTCGATCACGGCCAGGAAGACCTCGACGCTGTCGCTGGAGAAGCTCATGGCTGTTCTCGGATCGATCTATCAATAAAACTGAAATAAGTTGACTTTTTATATCAGCAGGAGACACATAAAGTCCAGGGATCGCAGTCACACAACAAGCCGAGAGAGAGTCCGTCATGCAGGGAATCCAGCGCCGCATCGTCTACATCACCCTCTACGAAGGGATCGCCATCGTGGCCGCCAGCGCCGGGCTGGCGCTGATGACGGGCGCCGGCCTCGGCCATTCGGGCGTGCTGGCCGTGGCGGCCTCGGTCATCGCGGTGATCTGGAACCTGATCTTCAACAGCCTGTTCGAGCGCTGGGAGGCGCGCCAGGCGGTGCGCGGGCGCAGCCTCAAGCGCCGCATCGCCCATGCCATCGGCTTCGAGGGCGGCCTGATCGGCCTGCTGGTGCCGATGTTCGCCTGGGGCCTGGGCATCTCGCTGTGGCAGGCGCTGGTGATGGACCTGGGGCTGGTGATCTTCTTCCTGGTCTACACCTTCGTCTTCAACTGGGCCTTCGACCGCGTCTTCGGGCTGCCGGCCTCGGCGGCGCCGGTCGCGCAGGCGGCCTGAACCCGCCGCGATAGACCCGCGCGCCGGCCGCGCCACCGGCAGCCGGTAAAATCGCCACCCCTTCCAAGGAGCGTTGCAGCGGCACCCGCCGTCAGGCTTGGAAGGCGCCTTCTCGCAGAACCTGCCCGGAAGGCCCGGTTGCAACGACGCTCACCTGACGTGTCTTCCCCTGCCCAGGTGAGCCCCATGAGCGATGTTCCCGCGCCTTCCGTTCCTCCCATGAAGCTGTCCGGCCTCGAGCCGGTGGCCATCGGTGAGGGATCCCTGTTCGTCAACATCGGCGAGCGCACCAACGTCACCGGCTCCAAGGCCTTCGCGCGCATGATCCTCAACGGCCAGTTCGAGGATGCGCTGGCCGTCGCGCGCCAGCAGGTCGAGAACGGCGCGCAGGTGATCGACATCAACATGGACGAGGCCATGCTCGACAGCAAGGCCGCGATGGTGCGCTTCCTCAACCTGATCGCCAGCGAGCCCGACATCGCGCGCGTGCCGGTGATGGTCGACAGCTCGAAGTGGGAAGTGATCGAGGCCGGCCTGCGCTGCATCCAGGGCAAGGGCATCGTCAACTCGATCTCCATGAAGGAGGGCGTGGACAAGTTCAAGCACGAGGCCCGCCTCGTGAAGCGCTACGGCGCGGCCGCCGTGGTGATGGCCTTCGACGAGAAGGGCCAGGCCGACACCTTCGCGCGCAAGATCGAGATCTGCGAGCGCGCCTACCGCATTCTGGTCGACGAGGTGGGCTTCCCGCCCGAGGACATCATCTTCGACCCGAACATCTTCGCGATCGCCACCGGCATCGAGGAGCACGACAACTACGCGGTCGACTTCATCAACGCCGTGCGCTGGATCAAGCAGAACCTGCCGGGCGCCAAGGTCTCGGGCGGGGTGTCGAACGTGAGCTTCAGCTTCCGCGGCAACGACCCGGTGCGCGAGGCGATCCACACCGTGTTCCTGTACCACGCGATCCAGGCCGGCATGGACATGGGCATCGTCAACGCCGGCATGGTCGGCGTCTACGACGACCTCGAGCCCGAGCTGCGCGAGCGCGTCGAGGACGTGGTGCTCAACCGCCGGCCCGATGCCGGCGAGCGCCTCGTCGAGGTGGCCGAGAGCGCCAAGAGCGGCGCCAAGGACGACAACAAGAAGCTCGAGTGGCGCGGCACGCCCGAGCAGCCGGTGCACGTCAACCAGCGGCTGTCGCACGCCATGGTGCACGGCATCACCGACTTCATCGTGGAGGACACCGAGGAGGCCTACCGGCAGATCCTCGCCAAGGGCGGCCGTCCGCTGCATGTGATCGAGGGGCCGCTGATGGACGGCATGAACATCGTGGGCGACCTGTTCGGCCAGGGCAAGATGTTCCTGCCGCAGGTGGTGAAGTCGGCGCGCGTGATGAAGTCGGCCGTGGCCCACCTCATCCCCTACATCGAGGAAGAGAAGCGCCAGGACGAGGCCGCGGGCCGCGACGTGCGCACCAAGGGCAAGATCATCATCGCCACCGTGAAGGGCGATGTGCACGACATCGGCAAGAACATCGTCACCGTCGTGCTCCAGTGCAACAACTTCGAGGTGGTGAACATGGGCGTGATGGTCCCGTGCCACGAGATCCTCGCCAAGGCGAAGGTCGAGGGCGCGGACATCGTGGGCCTGTCGGGCCTGATCACGCCGAGCCTGGAAGAGATGCAGTACGTGGCCGGCGAGATGCAGAAGGACGACCACTTCCGCATCAGGAAGATCCCGCTGCTGATCGGCGGCGCCACCACCAGCCGCGTGCACACGGCCGTGAAGATCGCGCCGCACTACGAAGGCCCGGTGGTCTACGTGCCCGATGCCTCGCGCAGCGTGAGCGTGGCGCAGTCGCTGCTGAGCGACCAGGCCGCGGCCTACATCGGCGAGATCAACGCCGACTACGAGAAGGTGCGCGCGCAGCACGCCAACAAGAAGCAGGTGCCGCTGTGGCCACTGGCCAGGGCGCGCGCCAACAAGACGCCCATCGACTGGTCGAGCTACGTGCCGCCCGTGCCCAAGTTCATCGGCCGGCGCGTGTTCCGCAACTTCGACCTGACCGAGCTCGCGAAGTACATCGACTGGGGCCCGTTCTTCCAGACCTGGGACCTCGCGGGCCCGTTCCCGGCCATCCTCAAGGACGAGATCGTCGGCACAGAGGCCGTGCGCGTCTACGGCGACGGCCAGCGCATGCTCAAGCGCCTGATCGAGGGCCGCTGGCTCAGCGCGAGCGGCGTGGTCGGCTTCTGGCCGGCCAACACCGAGAACGACGACGACATCGTGCTCTACACCGACGAGTTGCGCAGCGAGGCCGCGCTCACCTGGTACGGCCTGCGCCAGCAGACCGAGAAGCAGGAGATCGAGGGCACGATGCGCCCGAGCCGCTGCCTGGCCGACTTCGTCGCGCCGCGCGAGAGCGGCCTGAAGGACTACGTGGGCATGTTCGCCGTGACCGCGGGCCTGGGCGTGGAGAAGAAGGAGAAATACTTCGTCGACGACCTCGACGACTACTCCGCGATCATGCTCAAGGCGCTGGCCGACCGGCTGGCCGAGGCCTTCGCCGAGGCCATGCACCACCGCGTGCGCACCGACCTCTGGGGCTATGCGGCCGACGAGGCGCTGAGCAACGAGCAGATGATCGCCGAGCAGTACCGCGGCATCCGCCCCGCGCCCGGCTACCCGGCCTGCCCCGACCACAGCGTGAAGAAGCCGATGTTCGACCTCCTGAACTGCACGGACATTGGCATGAGCCTGACCGAAAGCCTCGCTATGATGCCGGCCGCCAGCGTGTCGGGGTTCTACCTCGGGCACCCCGACAGCACGTACTTCAACGTAGGCAAAATCGGCCATGACCAGCTGCAGGACCAGGCGGTGCGCCGCAAGGCGAGCGAGTCCGAACTGGAGCGGCTGCTGGCGCCCAACCTCTGACGGCGCGCGGCGGGCCCTTTCGTTCCCCCGCGCCGCCGCCATCCACGCCGCCCGCTCCGCGGGCCGGTGAACCGATCCAGGCTTTCGGGGGATTCCCATTCAGACACTGCTCTTCATCCTCGCGCACCACGCGGCGCTGGCCCTCTTCGTGGCCGGCGCCTGGGGCTTCGGTGCCACCGTGCTGGCGCGCTTCGGGGCGCCCGCGCGGCGCGACGCCTGGCTCGAGGGCGCGATCGCGACCACGCTCGGCGTCGGCCTGTTCATCGTCGCCCTCCAGGCGCTGGCGATCGCCGGCGCGCTGCGCCAGGGTGCGGTGCTCGCGCTGCTGGGCGCGGGCATCGTGCTGGCGCTGCTGCGGCTGCCCGGCTGGCGCCGCGAGCTGAAGGCGCGCGCCGCGCCCGCGCCCGCGCAGCCGGCAGCCACCCTCGGCGAGAAATGCGCGTTCGCCGCGCTGCTGCTCGTGGGCCTGCCCACGCTGTTCTCGCCGCTGGCCCCGCCGGTGGCCTTCGACGAGGTGATGTACCACCTGCCCTATGCGCGCCAGGTCGCGCAAAGCGGCACGCTGGGCGTCTACGAGTGGCTGCGCTACCCCTGGTTCCCCTACAACTACGACCTGCTCTACGCCGCCGCGCTGACGGTCTACGACGACGTCTTCACCCACTTCATCCACGGCCTCGCGGGCTGGCTGTCGGTGCTGATGATCCATCGCTTGGGCCGGCTGCATGCCAACCGCTACATCGCCTGCCTGGGCGCCGGCATCTGGCTCGCGCTGGGCGACTATCCCAACTCGTACATCGACATGGGCGTGGCGCTGTTCGTGCTCGCGGCCTTCGTCGCGCTGTGGTGGTGGGACGAGGGCCACGTGCTCGAACCGGCGCCCGGCGCAGCGCGCCACGGACGCGCGCGCTGGCTGCTGCTGGCCGCCTTCTTCCTCGGCGTGGCGGCGGGCTCCAAGTACCAGGCGCTGATCTTCCTGCCGCTGGTGGCGGTGTTCGTGGCGCGCCGCGAGCGCCGGCCGCTGCCGTGGCTCGCGGCCCTCGCGCTGTTCCTGGTGCCGTGCATCTACTGGTATGCGCGCAACTACCTGCAGACCGGCGATCCCTTCAACCCGATCGGCGCGCGTGTGTTCGGCTTCACCAACTGGAACATGGCCGACTACACGCAGCAGCTGGCCGACGTGCGCGACCACGCCAACATGCCCAACGGCCTGTTCTGGCCGCTGCTGCTGGTGCCGTTCAGCCCGCTGTGGCGCCCGGGCCCGGTGCGCGCGGCCTTCGTGTTCTGCCTCTACTCGCTCGCGATCTGGGTCGCGACCTCGCGCTATCCGCGCTACATGATGGCCTCGTTCCCGCTGCTCGCACTGATGGCCGCCGTGGGCTGGCACACGCTGCTGGGCTGGGCCGGCACCTTCGTGCGGCGCCGGCTGCCGGCGCTCGCGCGCGGCCGCACGCCGGGCGTCTTCGGCGGGCTGCTGATGGTGGTGCTCGCGGGCTTCGCGCTCGCGCATTCGGTGCGCGACGTGCGCATGATCTCGCCCACGCCCGCCTCGCGCGAGGCCTTCCTCGCCCAGCGCGTGCCGGGCTACGAGGTGCTGAGCCACCTGCGCGCCAACCCCGTGGGCCGGCTCTACCAGGTCGGCCTCAACGACTCGATCTACTTCGCGCCCAACCCGGTGTGGGGCGACATCTTCGGGCCGTTCCGCTACTCGGACTACCTGTACCTGCCGGCCGACCAGCTCGCGCGCAAGCTGGCCTCGCAGCAGTTCGGCTCGATCGTGATCCAGACCGCGCTCGCGCCCTATGTGCACACCAAGCCCGACTTCGACAAGTACTTCAGCCTGATCGTCGAGAAGGACGGTGTGAAGGCTTATCGCATACTCGCGCCCACACCATGACGACCGAAGCCCGCCTCGCCTCCCCTGCCGCCGCCATGCTTTCGCCGCTGCCGCCGGCCCTGCGCATCGCCGCGATCATCCCTTGCTACAACGAGGCGCTGGCCATTCCCAAGGTGGTGGCGGACTTCCGCGCCGACCTGCCCGAGGCGCAGATCCACATCTTCGACAACAACTCCACCGACGGCACGGCCGAGGTCGCGCGCGCCCACGGTGCGCAGGTGGTGCACGTGCCGCTGCGCGGCAAGGGCAACGTGGTGCGGCGCATGTTCGCCGACGTCGAGGCCGACATCTACATCATGGTCGACGGCGATGCGACCTACGATCTCTCGACGGTGCGCGAAATGATCCGCATGCTGGTCGAGCAGAAGCTCGACATGGTGGTGGGCGCGCGCGTCGACGACCAGACCGATGCCCAGACCTACCGGCGCGGCCATCGCCTGGGCAACCAGATGCTGACCGGCGCGGTCGCGGGCCTGTTCGGCGGCAGCTTCACCGACATGCTGTCGGGCTTTCGCGTGTTCTCGCGCCGCTACGTGAAGTCCTTCCCCGCGCTGGCCAAGGGCTTCGAGATCGAGACCGAACTCACCGTGCACGCGCTCGAGCTGCGCATGCCGTATGCCGAGGTGCCCTCGATCTACCGTTCGCGGCCCGAGGGCTCGGTGAGCAAGCTGTCGACCTACCGCGACGGCTGGCGCATCCTCGGCACCATCTCCAAGCTCTTCGTGAGCGAGCGGCCGCTGATGTTCTTCATGATCCTCGCGGGCCTGCTCGCGCTGCTGTCGCTGGGCCTGGCGATCCCGCTCGTCGTGACCTTCTGGGAGACCGGCCTGGTGCCGCGCCTGCCCACCGCGGTGCTGGCCACCGGGCTGATGCTCGGCGCGATGCTCGCGATGGTCTGCGGCGCGGTGCTGCACACCGTGACCATCGGGCGCCAGGAGGCCAAGCGGCTGCGCTACCTTGCCACGCCCGCGGCGGGTTCGCCGCCGTGGCATGACGGCACGCGCGGTTGAGATGGGGCAGGCCGGGCGCCAGTTCCTGCTGTTCGCCGTGGCCGGCGTCGTGGGCTTCGGCGTCGACGTGGCGGTGCTGTACCTCGCCGCGCCGCTCCTGGGCTGGTACGGCGCGCGCGTGCTGTCCTTCCTCGCGGCGGCCACCACCACCTGGGCGATGAACCGCAGCCTCGCCTTCGGCGACCGCCATTCGGACACCGCGCTGTGGCGCGAATACCTGGGCTATCTCGCGACCATGCTCGGCGGCGCCGTCGTGAACTACGGCGCCTACGTGCTGGTGCTGCATTCGGCGAGCGGCCGCTGGGCGCCGATGCTCGGCGTGGCCGCGGGCAGCGGCGCGGGCATGGGGGTGAACTTCCTCGCCGCGCGCTACCTGATCTTCAAGGCGCGGCGCGAGCCTTGAGGATCGGCGCGCCTCAGTGCGCGCCCGACACCACCACCGGAATCTCGGTCGCCGGCGGCGTGTTGCGGCTGCGGCCGCAGCGCACGATGCCGTCGATCATCACCATGCCCACGCCCGGGATGTCGCCGAGCTGCACGCTCTCGAGCAGGCCCGGCGCGGGCGAATGCTGCGCGCGGTCCATGAACACGAAATCGGCATCGCGGCCGACCTCGATCAGGCCGCAGTTGAGCTTGCGGATCTTCGCGGTGTTGCCGGTCGCGAAGCAGAACACCAGCTCGGCCGGGATGTTCGCGATCGACGACAGCATCGCGACCATGCGCAGGATGCCCAGCGGCTGCACGCCCGAGCCCGCGGGACCGTCGGTGCCGAGGATCACGCGGTGCGGGCACTTGAGCTCGAGCGCCGCCCTGGCGGCCGCGATCGCCACTTTCTCGTTGCCGTTGTGCACGATCTCGATCGCGCGCGAGCTCTTCTCGCAGAGCTCGCACACATGGGCCTCGGGCAGCGAGGTGTGGCCGCCGTTGATGTGGCCGATGACGTCGGCGTCGGCCTCGAGCACCACGTCCTTGTCGATCAGGCCCGAGCCCGGGATCGAGGGGCCGCCCGTGTGGATCGTGCTCTGGATGCCGTACTTGCGCGCCCAGGCCACCATCTCCTTGGCCTCGTAGCCGGCCTTCACCGAGCCCAGGCCGACCTCGCCGAGCAGGCCCACGCCGGCCTCGGCGAGTTCCTTGAAGTCGCTCTCGACCATGCCCTTCTCGATCACCGGCGCGCCGGCCAGCACCTTCACGCCGCCGGGGCGGAAGTTGTCGAAGGCGCGCTGCGCCGTGATGGCCAGGGCCTTCAGGCCCACGATGTCCTTGGGGCGGCCGGGCAGGTGCACCTCGCCGGCCGAGATCATGGTGGTCACGCCGCCGTGCATGGTGGAGTCGATCCAGCCGATCTGGCCCTGGCGCGGCGTCCAGTCGCCGAACACCGGGTGCACGTGGCTGTCGATCAGGCCGGGCGCGACGCAGGTCCGGCGCGCGTCGATGACGGTCTTCGCGCCCTCGAGGTCGCAGTCCTTCTGCTTGCCGATGGCGACGATCAGGCCATCGTTCACCACGATGGTGTCGGCGTCGAGGATGGGCTTGTCGATGTCGCCCGAGAGCAGCAGCCCTATGTTCTGGATGACGACCTTGCCCGACTTTCCGCTGCTCGCGATTTCTGCCATTTCGTGTTGTCCTCGTCGTGGGGGGGAGTGTTGTTGTCCTGCAGATCGTCCGCGCGCACGGTGCGCAGCACGGTCTCGATCACGAAGTCTTCCCAGTGCCTGATCGCGTCCGGCGACTCCAGCGGCTCGCCGAGGAAGGCCGTGAGCGTGTGGCGGTTGGAGGTGTAGAAATAGCCGGTGGACGCGATCAGCAGGTAGATGTCGCGCGCCACGAGGTCCTTGCGGAACAGCCCCTGGGCCGCGCCGCTTGCGAGGATCTCCGAGATGATCGCCACCGCCCGCGACGAATACTCGCGCGCGCGCAGCGACTTCGAGATGTGCCGGCCCTTGTGCAGGTTCTCAGTGTTGAGCAGCGTCACGAACTCGGGGTTCTTGCGGTAGTAGCCGAGCACGAAGCGGATCACCTCGGTGAGCGCCTCGACCGGGCGCGAGGCGTCGAGCGCGATCGCGGCCTCGGCGTCGTCCATGCGCTGGTAGATGCCCTCGAGCACCGCGATGAACAGGCCTTCCTTGCTGCCGAAGTAGTAGTAGATCATCCGGTCGTACGACTTGGCGGCCTTGGAGATCTTCTCCACGCTGCCGCCGTCGTAGCCGTACTTGGCGAACACCTTGGTCGCCGACTTGAGGATGCTGTCGCGCGTGGCCTGGGCCGCGGCCTCGCGCACGCCGGTGCGGCGCTGGGGCTTGGGCTTGGTGATGGAGCGGCTGTCGGCCATCGATCGCGCGGCGTCCTGCTTACTTTTCCGCGAAGGCGCGCTCGACGACGAAGTCGCCGGGCGTCGAGGTGTTGCCTTCCTTGAAGCCGCGCGCCTCGAGGATGTGCTTGAGGTCGACCAGCAGGCCCGGGCTGCCGCACAGCATCACGCGGTCTTCGGCGGCGTTGATCGGCGGCAGGCCGAGGTCGTCGGTGAGCTTGTTGCTCGCGATCAGGTCGGTGATGCGACCTTGGTTGCGGAACTCCTCGCGCGTGACCGTGGGGTAGTACAGCAGCTGCTTGGCGACCATCTCGCCGAGGAACTCGTGCTTGGGCAGGTGGTCGGTCACGAGGTCGTGGTAGGCCAGCTCGTCGACCTGGCGCACGCCGTGCACCAGGATGACCTGATCGAACTTCTCGTAGGTCTCGGGGTCGCGGATCACGCTCATGAACGGTGCCAGGCCGGTACCGGTGCCGAACAGGTAGAGGCGCTTGCCGGGCAGCGTGTAGTCGATGAGCAGCGTGCCGGTGGGCTTGCGGCCCACGATGATGGTGTCGCCCACCTGGATGTGCTGCAGCCGCGAGGTCAGCGGGCCGTCTTCCACCTTGATGCTCAGGAACTCGAGGTGCTCCTCGTAGTTCGGGCTCACGATGCTGTAGGCGCGCAGCAGCGGCTTGTCGTTGACGCGCAGGCCGATCATCGTGAAGTGGCCGTTGGAGAAACGCAGCGCCGGGTCGCGCGTGGTGGTGAAGGTGAACAGGCGGTCGGTCCAGTGGTGGACGCTCAGGACCTTCTCTTCGCTGAATGCACTCATACGGAACTCAATAGTGGTGAATGACGGGGGTTGGCTGAGCCGGGATGCACGCCCTTGGGGCGCCAGCTGCCGGCCGGCTCCGAACCCTCCATTGTCGTTGGTCGGAAAAACCCCGATGAACATCGCGAGAAAACACCATTGCAAGCATCGGGCCCGTTTGCTACATTGACCTTCAATGTAGTGAATGCAACATGAAAGTGTAGGGGATGCTACACAAACGAAAGCCCCGGCACAAGCGGACATGCGGCACGTTTGTTGCAAACCCCGCCACCACGATTTGCAGCCAACAAGAGGTCGCCCCCCGATGACGGAACACACGAAGACAGACGGACTGCCGGGCATGGACGTGCCGGTGGTCGCCGAGGCCGGCCCCGGCGGTTTCGGCAAGGCGCCGCTGCGCAACGAGCGCATGAGCGCGGCCAAGGTCGAATGCAATGCCTGCCCGGTGCTGTGCCAGATCTCCGACGGCCGCACCGGCGCCTGCGACCGCTATGCCAACCGCGAGGGCGTGCTGGTGCGCGTCGATCCCGTGGTGCTGCTGCGCCGCCAGCTCGCGAGCGATGCGCCCGCGCTGGTGGCTTTCGACCGCCCCGGGGCGGCTGCGGACGGCAGCGCGGCCGAGACGGCGCCGGCCGAATGGAATGGCGACCTGCTGCATGCCGACGAGGTCTTCGTCACCGGCGTCGGTTCCTCCACCACCTACCCCGACTACAAGCCCGCGCCCTTCATCGTCGCCTCGAAGGCGCAGGGCGTGGACATGGTCACCGTGGTCACCGAGGGCATCTTCAGCTACTGCAGCTTCAAGGTGAAGATAGACACCGACCGCTTCCTCGGCGCCGAGCAGGCCAACGTGCGCTACCGCGGCGAGGTGGTGGGCCACGTCACCACGGCCGAGTACGGCTCGCAGATGCTGTCGCTGGGCGGCGTGCACCACCTCACGGGCGGCAGCAAGAAGGAAGGCCGCATGACGGCCGAGCTGATGCAGCTGCTGGGCAACAAGAAGGCCATCGAATGCACCATCGACGGCGGCGCCAGCCTGGTGATCCAGGCCGGCAAGGCGCCGATCGTCAACGGCGTGGAAGAGCAGCGCATGCGCGTGGGCTGCGGCTCCGCGGCGGTCGGCATCTTCGCGCGCCAGTTCGCGGGCGTGGCCGACGAGGTGGTGGTGGTCGACGACCACATCACCGGCGTGCTGACCGAGCACCAGGCCGGCCGCTGCCTCGACATGCCGCCCTCGGGCATCCAGATGCTGGGCCGCAAGTCGACGCCGGGGCGCTACTTCCAGGTCGCCAATCCGGGCAACGGCTGGGGCGGCACCGACATCGCCGATCCGCTGTCGATCATCGAGGGCTGGGAAGAGGGCGTGGCCAAGCCCGGCCTGCGCCTGCTCATGACCTCGACCACCGGCGAGCATGCGCAGTGGTACGTGCTCGACGATGCGTTGCAGCCCGTCGAGCAGCCGATGCCGCCCGAGGTCAAGCGCATCGTCGAGCGCATCGGCGAGAACTGCGAACCCTCGCTGTGCACCGTGCTGTTCCTCGGCGGTGCCGGCGGCAGCCTGCGCGCGGGCGTGACCGAGAACCCGGTGCTGCTCACGCGCGCCATCAAGCGCGCGCTGGTCAACGTCACCTGCGGCGGCGCGCCGGCCTATGTGTGGCCGGGCGGCGGCATCACGGTGATGGCCGACGTCATGCGCATGCCCGACAACAGCTTCGGCACCGTGCCCACGCCCGCGATCGTCGCGCCCATCGAGTTCAGCATGCGGCGCACCGACTACGAGGCGCTCGGCGGCCACATGGAGCATGTCTTCCCGCTCGAGCAGGCGCTCGCGCGCGGTGCCTGGCAGGAAGACGGTGCGCCGCTCGCGCGCCAATGGCTCGTCATTGATGAAGCCAATCCCTGGCCCCTCGGTCACGCCCCCATGCTGGGATAACCATGTCCGCCCAACGCACGGCGCTCGACGAGCACCGCTGGCACTTCAACCACGGCCCGATCGACATCGTGGCCGAGGCGCACGGCGACCGCTACGCGGTGGCGGCCGCGCACGATGCGGCCTGGGCGCGCTTCGCGCACGTGCTCGACGAACTGGTGCACGAGCTGCCGCTGCTGCGCCTGCCGGTCACCGACAGGATGCGTCCGCGCGGCGTGGTGGCGCGCCGCATGTGGGATGCCTGCGCGGCGTTCGCGCCGACCTTCATCACGCCGATGGCCGCGGTCGCGGGCTCGGTGGCGCAGGAGCTGATCGCCTTCTACCAGCGCCCCGGCATCGAGCGCGCCTGGGTCAACAACGGCGGCGACATCGCCGTGCATCTGGCGCCGGGCCAGACGGCACGCGTGGGCGTCTACGCGGACCTCGCGCGCTTCGACTGGCGCGATGCCAACGGCCTCGTCGACACCGACGGCCAGTTCGAACTGCGCGCCGACCAGCCGGTGCGCGGCGTCGCCACCAGCGGCTGGCGCGGGCGCAGCTTCTCGCTCGGCATCGCCGACAGCGTGACGGTGCTGGCGGCCACCGCGGCGCAGGCCGATGCGGCCGCCACCGTGATCGCCAACGCGGTCGACGTCGACAACGAGGCGATCCGCCGCGTGCCCGCGAGCGAGCGCAAGGACAACAGCGACCTCGGCGACACGCTCGTCACCGTCGACGTGCCGCCACTGCCCCCCGCGCAGGTGCGCAGCGCACTCGATACGGGCGCGGTGTGCGCCCGGGTCCTGCAAAAAGGCGGGCTCGCATGGGCCGCTCTGCTCGTTTGCCAGGGGCAGTGGCGGCTGGTCGAGCCCTTATGCTCGAAGCCCCTCGAAGCAAGGCTTCCGCGCGCAGTTGGTTCAGTAATTGCTTAACGAAAAGCAAGGTTCTTTTTCATGATCGATATCCGCCGAGTCTTCACCCAGGTCGAGCACATCCACCACGAGTTCGGGCCGCGTGCCCAGACGCCGCTGGTGCGTGGTGCCATCGCCGCCGTGCTGACCAATCCCTTCGCGGGCCGCTACGAGCCCGACATCCTGCCGATGATGGGCCTGCTCGATCCGGTGGGCCTCGAGATGGCGCACAAGCTGCACGCCGCGATGGACGTGCCGCTCGAGCAGCTCGCCACCTACGGCAAGGGCGCCATCGTCGGCGCCGCGGGCGAGCTCGAGCATGGCGCGCTGTGGCACGTGCCCGGCGGCTATGCGATGCGCGAGCTGCTCGGCTGGAAGGGTGACCGCGTCGCCTATGCCAAGGGCACCGTCGACGAGAAGAAGACCGGCCAGCCCGGCAATGCGCTGTCGATCGTGCCGTCGACCAAGAAGGTCGGCGCGCCCGGCACCACGCTCGACGTGCCGCTGACCAACATCAACGCCAGCTACGTGCGCGGCCAGTTCGACGCCATCGAAGTGCGCGTGCCCGGCGCGCCCGCGGCCGACGAGATCGTGTTCATCCTCGCGATGAGCACCGGCTACCGCGTGCATGCGCGGGTCGGCGGCCTGCTCGCCGAGAACATCGCCAAGTGGGACGGCCTGCGCTGAGCCCGTGTACGAAGAGACAAGAAGAGAAGCCAAAGGAAATCCAGACATGACCGCCAACATCCGCAAGCTCGTCGTCCAGGTCGACGAAACCCGCAAGGAAATGGGCCGCGACATCGCGCCGCCCACGCGCCGCGCCGTCGCCATCGCCGTGATCGCCAACCCCTACGCGGGCCGCTACAGCGAGAACCTCGACGAGCTGATCGCGATCGGCGAGGAACTCGGCGCGCTGCTGGGCCAGAAGGCCGTGAAGGCGCTGGGCATCGAGCCCGGCCAGGCGCAGAGCTACGGCAAGGCCGCGATCGTCGGCGAAGGCGGCGAGCTCGAGCATGCGGCCGCGATCCTGCATCCCAAGCTCGGCGCGCCGCTGCGCGTGGCGGTCGAAAAGGGCGCGGCGCTCGTGCCTTCGGCCAAGAAGCTCGGCACCCTCGGCACCGCCATCGACGTGCCGCTGGGCCACAAGGACGCGGCCTTCGTGCGCAGCCATTTCGACGCCATCGAGGCCCGCGTCTCCGACGCCCCGCGCGCCGGCGAGATCGTGGTGGCCGTGGCGGTCACCGACAGTGGCCGCCCACTGCCGCGCATCGGCGGCCTGCAGGCCGGCGAGATCAAGGGCGAAGACGGCCTGCGCTGAGGCGACACTCCACCTTTCCACCGATTTTTCCCCCGTTCCTTTCCCGCTTTTCTCGAACCCCACCAGGAGCTTCCCGATGATCCCCTTGCGCCATGTTTTCAGCGCGGCTTCCGTCCTGACCCTGACCTGCGCCCTCGTTCCCGCGCACGCCCAGGGCGTGATCAAGATCGGCGAGATCAACAGCTACAAGGCGCAGCCGGCCTTCCTCGAGCCCTACAAGAAGGGCATGGAACTCGCGGTCGACGAGATCAACGCCAAGGGCGGGGTCAACGGCCGGAAGATCGAACTGATCAGCCGCGACGACAACGCGAACCCCGGCGACGCCGTGCGCGTGGCCGAGGAGCTGATTTCGCGCGAGAAGGTCGACGTGCTCGCGGGCGCCTTCCTCTCGAACACCGGCCTGGCGCTGACCGACTTCGCGAAGCAGAAGAAGTTCTTCTATCTCGCCGCCGAGCCGCTGACCGACAAGATCGTCTGGAGCAACGGCAACCGCTACACCTACCGCCTGCGTCCCTCGACCTACATGCAGGTCGCGATGCTGGTGCCCGAGGCCGCCAAGCTCAAGAAGAAGCGCTGGGCCATCGTCTACCCCAACTACGAGTACGGCCAGTCTTCGGTCGCGACCTTCAAGACCCTGCTGAAGGCCGCGCAGCCCGACGTGGAGTTCGTCGCCGAGCAGGCGCCGCCGCTGGGCAAGGTCGATTCGGGCAGCGTGGTGCAGGCGCTCGCCGATGCCAAGCCCGATGCGATCTTCAACGTGCTGTTCGGCGCCGACCTCTCGAAGTTCGTGCGCGAGGGCAACACCCGCGGCCTGTTCAAGGACCGTGAAGTGGTCAGCGTGCTGACCGGCGAACCCGAGTACCTCGATCCGCTGAAGGACGAGGCGCCCAACGGCTGGATCGTGACCGGCTATCCGTGGAGCGGCATCAAGACGCCCGAGCACAAGGCCTTCCTCGATGCCTACCAGGCCAAGTTCAAGGACTACCCGCGCCTGGGCTCGGTGGTCGGCTACAGCGCCATCCACTCGATCGCGGCGGGCATCCAGAAGGCCGGCGGCACCGACACCGAGAAGCTGGTCGCGGCCTTCAAGGGCCTGCAGCTCGACAGCCCCTTCGGCAAGATCAGCTACCGCGCGCAGGACAACCAGTCGACCATGGGCGCCTACGTGGGCAAGACGAAGAACGACGGCGGCAAGGGCGTGATGGTCGATTACGTCTACCTCGACGGCGCCAAGTTCCAGCCGAGCGACGACGAAGTCAAGAAGATGCGCCCCGCCGACTGATGCCGCTGCGCGCGGACCGCGGGCATCGCCCGAACGGTCCGCGCGTGCACGGCATGGGCAGCAGGTGGCACCACCACCGCGTCAGCCATGCGTCTCGGGCGCCTGGCGGGGGCGGGAGTTTCCAGTTCCTCGGGATCCTTGAATGAGCTTTTCAGGCTTCGTTGTTCAGTTGCTCAACGGGTTGGCCGGCGCCTCGTCGCTGTTCTTCGTGGCGGCCGGCCTCTCGTTGATCTTCGGCGTGACGCGCATCGTCAATTTCGCCCATGGATCCTTCTTCATGGTCGGCATCTACCTCGCGTACACGCTGGTCGACAAGCTCGGCGCGAGCCTGGGCTTCTGGCCCGCGCTGCTGATCGCGGCGGTCGCGGTCGGCGTGCTCGGCGCGCTGATCGAGGTGCTGCTGCTGCGCCGCATCTACAAGGCGCCCGAGCTGTTCCAGCTGCTCGCCACCTTCGCGCTGGTGCTGGTCATCAAGGACGCGGTGCTGTGGCTCTGGGGCCCCGACGAGCTGCTGGGCCCGCGCGCGCCCGGGCTCAAGGGCTCGGTCGAGATCCTCGGGCGCCAGTTCCCCTCGTACGACCTGTTCCTGATCGTGGTCGGCCCGGTGGTGCTGGGCCTGGTCTGGCTGCTGCTCACGCGCACGCGCTTCGGCACGCTGGTGCGCGCCGCCACGCAGGACCGCGAGATGGTCAGCGCGCTGGGCGTCAACCAGGCGTGGCTCTTCACCGCGGTGTTCGCGCTCGGCGCGCTGCTCGCGGGCCTGGGCGGCGCGCTGCAGCTGCCGCGCGAGCCCGCCACGCTCGAGATGGACCTCAACACCATCGGCGCCGCCTTCGTGGTGGTGGTGGTCGGCGGCATGGGCTCGCTGCCCGGCGCCTACGTGGCCGCGCTCTTGATCGCCGAGATCAAGGCCGTGTGCATCTGGCTCGGCGTGGTGCAGATCTTCGGCATCGACGTGTCCTTCTCCAAGCTCACGCTGATGGTCGACTTCCTCGTGATGGCGGCGGTGCTGGTGTGGCGCCCGTGGGGCCTGTTCGGCCGCGCGCAGGCCCCGAGCCGCTACGTCGGCATGCAGGAGGAACCGCTGCGCCGCGCCGGCAACCTCTACCTGGCCGGCGCCGCGGTGCTCGCGCTGGTGCTCGCCGCGCTGCCGGTGCTCACGGCCGGTTCGCCCTACACCCTGGTGCTGATGATCGACCTGCTGATCGCGGCCCTGTTCGCCGCCAGCCTGCACTTCATCATGGGCCCGGCCGGCATGCACTCGTTCGGCCATGCGGCCTACTTCGGCCTCGGGGCCTACGGCGCCGCGCTGCTCGCGCGTTCGCTGGGCCTGCCGATGGAGCTCACGCTGGTGGTCGCGCCGCTGGTGGCCGCGCTCGGCGCCTTCGTCTACGGCTGGTTCGCGGTGCGGCTGTCGGGCGTGTACCTCGCGATGCTCACGCTGGCCTTCGCGCAGATCACCTGGGCCATCACCTACCAGTGGGACAGCTTCACGGGCGGCAGCAACGGCCTCACGGGCGTCTGGCCCTCGGCCTGGCTGTCGGACAAGCGCGCCTACTACTGGCTCACGCTGGTGCTGGTGTCGGCCGGCGTCTGGTGGCTGCGCCGCGTGCTGTATTCGCCCTTCGGCTACACGCTGCGCGCGGGCCGCGACTCGGTGCTGCGCGCCGACGCCATCGGCATCGACGTCAAGCGCATGCAGTGGGCCGCCTTCGTCATCGCGGGCGCGGTGGCGGGCCTGGCCGGCGCGCTGTTCGCGTTCTCCAAGGGCAGCATCTCGCCCGAGACGCTGTCGGTCGGCAAGTCGGTCGACGGCCTCGTGATGGTGCTGCTCGGCGGCATCCAGACGCTCGCGGGCCCGGTGGTCGGCGCCGTCACCTTCACCTGGCTGCACGACACCGTGGCGCGCAACACCGACTATTGGCGCGCGATGCTCGGCGCCATCATCCTGATCCTGGTGCTGTTGTTCCCGCAGGGCATCGCGGGATCGATCAAGCAGCTCGTGGAGCGCCTGCGCGCGCCCAAGGAAGAGAAGGCCGCCGATGCGAAGCTCGAGGAGGTGAAGGCATGAGCCTGCTCAAGGTCCACAACCTCGGCAAGTCCTTCGGCGGCGTCAAGGCCGTCGATGGCATCAGCTTCGAGCTGCCCCCGGGCGAATTGCTCGCGCTGATCGGCCCCAACGGCGCCGGCAAGTCCACCACCTTCAACATGGTCAACGGCCAGCTCAAGGCCGACCAGGGTTCCATCACGCTCGACGGCCAGGAGCTCGTGGGCCGCAAGCCGCGCGAGATCTGGCGCATGGGCGTGGGCCGCACCTTCCAGATCGCCGAGACCTTCGCCTCGCTCACCGTGGTCGAGAACGTGCAGATGGCGCTGCTCTCGCACGACCGCAAGCTGTTCTCGATGTGGCGCCGCGCCGCCGAGCACCAGCGCGACCAGGCGCTGGCGCTGCTCGACCAGGTCGGCATGAAGTCGCAGGCCGACCGGCCCTGTAGCGTGCTGGCCTACGGCGACGTCAAGCGCGTCGAGCTCGCGATCGCGATGGCCAACAGCCCCAAGCTGCTGCTGATGGACGAGCCCACGGCCGGCATGGCGCCGAAGGAACGCAACTCGCTGATGGCGCTGACCAAGCAGCTGGTCATCGACCGCGGCATGGCCGTGCTGTTCACCGAGCACAGCATGGACGTGGTGTTCGCCTATGCCGACCGCATGATCGTGCTGGCGCGCGGCCGCCTCATCGCGCAGGGCAAGCCGCTCGAGATCCGCGACCACCCGAAGGTGCAGGAGGTGTACTTCGGCAGCGGCAAGACCTTCGAGAAGAAGGCGGCGGAGGTCGAATGAATACGGGAACCGGACGCAGAGGACGCGAAGATTTCGCGAAGGACGCGAAAAAGACCTTCAAAAGTTTTCCGGATTCCTTTCGTGACTTTTGCGAAATCTTCGCGTCCTCTGCGTCCGGCAGTCCGATCCCGATTTCAAACCCATGAACACCCAGCAATCCCTTCTTGAAGCCAAGGCCCTCTGCGCCTGGTACGGCGCTGCCCAGATCCTCTACGACGTCGACCTCGAGGTGCGGCGCGGCGAGGTGGTCGCGCTCATGGGCCGCAACGGCGCCGGCAAGTCGACCACGCTCAAGGCGCTGATCGGCATGCTCGGCAAGCGCCGCGGCGCGGTGCGCTTCCTGGGCCACGACATCTCGAAGAGCGAGCCGCACCATGCGGCGCGCCTGGGCCTGGGCTTCGTGCCCGAGGACCGGCGCGTGTTCACCGACCTCACGGTGATGGAGAACCTCGAGGTCGGCAAGCAGGCCGCGCGCCGCTGGGCCGACGGCAGCGAGGCGCCGCTGTGGACGCCCGAGCGGCTGTTCAAGCTGTTCCCCAACCTCGGCGAGATGCCCCACCGTCCCGGCGGGCGCATGAGCGGCGGCGAGCAGCAGATGCTGACCGTGGCGCGCACGCTGATGGGCAACCCCTACCTGGTGCTGCTCGACGAACCGTCCGAAGGCGTGGCGCCGGTCATCGTCGAGCAGATGGCGAACATGATCCTCGAGCTCAAGGCGCAGGGCGTGAGCATCCTGCTGTCGGAGCAGAACATGCACTTCGCGGAGCTGGTCTCCGACCGCGCCTACGTGCTCGAGAAGGGCCAGATCCGCTACCACGCCACCATGGCCGAGCTCGCGGCCAACGAGGAAGTGCGGCGCGCGTACCTGAGCGTCTAGTTGTCAGTTGTATGAGTCGGATGCGCCGTCGGGCGCATTCCTTGCAGGGTTTCGTTTCCATCAACGCAAGCACGGAGCACAGACCATGAACGACACGCACCGCAGACGCTTCCTCCAATCCACGGCCGCCCTCGGCCTGCTCGGCGCCTCGGGCGCGCTCTTCGCCGCCGGCGCGAAGATCAAGCCCGGCGACAAGGCCGTGCTGATCGTGGTCGACGTGCAGAACTGCTTCATCGACGGCGGCACGCTGCCGGTCAAGGGCGGGGCCGACGTGGTGCCGGTCATCAACCAGCTGGCGGCCTCGTTCCAGAACATCGTGGTCACGCAGGACTGGCACACCCAGGGCCATGCCTCGTTCGCGAGCGCGCACGCGGGCCAGAAGCCCTTCAGCAGCATCAAGCTGAACTACGGCAACCAGGTGCTGTGGCCCGACCACTGCGTGCAGGGCACCGACGACGCGGCGCTGCACAAGGACCTCAAGCTGCCGACCGCGCAGCTCATCATCCGCAAGGGCTTCCATGCCGACGTCGACAGCTACTCGGCCTTCGAGGAGGCCGACCGCAAGACCTCGACCGGCCTCGCCGGCTACCTCAAGGCGCGCGGCATCAAGACCGTGTTCGTGACCGGGCTGGCGACCGACTTCTGCGTCGCCTGGACCGCGCTCGATGCACGCAAGGCCGGCTTCGATGCCTACGTGATCGAGGACGCCACGCGCGCCATCGACCTCAACGGCTCGCTGGCCGCGGCCTGGAAGCAGATGAGCGCCAAGGGCGTGAAGCGCATCCAGTCGGCCGACATCCAGGGCGCCTGAGAAGCCCGGCGATGCGTGGCCCCGCCGCGCATCGACACACCACAACTGCGAGACAAGACGACCCCATGACGATTTCCCTCTCCAGGCGTTCCCTGGTGGCCGGCGGCGCGGCCCTCGCGCTCGGCCCCGGCCTGCTGGCCGCCGCGCGCGCCGACAACGGCGTGAGCGACGGCGCCATCCGCATCGGCCAGTCGGCCGTCTTCAGCGGCCCGGCCAAGGACTTCGGCATCGACTACCGCGCGGGCATCAAGCTGCACTTCGACCGCGTCAACAAGGGCGGCGGCATCAACGGGCGCCGGCTCGAGCTGGTGAGCTACGACGACGTCTACGAACCCGCGAAGACCGCGCTCAACACCGCGAAGCTGATCGACGAGGACAAGGTGTTCGCGCTCACGGGCTACGTCGCCACCGGCAACCTCGCGGCCGCGATGCCGCTGGCCGAGAAGGCGGGCGTGCCGATGTTCGCGCCGCTGGTGGGCACCACCTCGTTCCGCACGAAGACCAACCGGCTGCTGTTCCACGTGCGCGCGGGCTACGACCTCGAGCTGCGCAAGATCATCAGCCACCTGTCGACCATCGGCATCCAGTCGATCGCGGTGGTGCACCAGGACAGCGCCTTCGGCAAGTCGAACCTCGCCACCTGCGAGGAACTCGCGGCCGACTACAAGGTGAAGGTGGTCAAGACCTTCCCGCTGGCGATCGCCGCCGAGGACGCGAAGCCGGTGGTCGCGGGCCTCGCCGAGGCCAGGCCCGGCGCGGTCGTGATGATCATGGCCGGGCGCCAGGTCGAGGTCTTCATGCGCGACTACCGCGCGAGCGCGGGCGGCGCGCCGCTGTACACGCTGTCGGTCGGCATCACCGACGCGGCCGGCTCGGCGCAGCGGCTCGAGGGAAAGCTCGCGGGCCTGGTCACGGCCAGCATCGTGCCGCCGCCGCAGGCCGTGCGCGTGCCCATCGTGGCCGATTACCAGCGCGACCGCGCCGAGTTCGGCGAGAAGATCGACAGCTACACCGCGCTCGAGGGCTACATCGTCGCGCGCGTGATGGCCGAGGGCCTGCGCCGCGGCGGCAAGGCGCTCACGCGCGAGAGCTTCGTCGCGGGCCTCGAGAGCATCGGCAGCACGCGCTTCGGCGACTTCCCGATCGAGTACGGGCCGAAGAACCACAACGGCTCGAACTTCGTGGACCTGGAGATGTACACCCGTGACGGCCAGCTGCGGCGCTGAGGGCCGTGCCGAACCGCTGCAGCTGAGGGTCAACGGCCGCTCGCAGGCGCTCGCGGTGCCGCGCGAGGCCTCGCTGCTGCAGGTGCTGCGCAACGACCTCGGGCTCAACGGACCCAAGTACGGCTGCGGCCTCGGCCAGTGCGGCGCCTGCACGGTGCATGTCGACGGCATGGCCGCGCGCGCCTGCGTGATTCCCGCGCACGGCGTGGCGGGCCGCGCCATCACCACGCTCGAGGGCCTGGGCACGCGCGGCGACTGGCACCCGGTGCAGGCCGCCTTCGAGGAGGCGCAGGCCGCGCAGTGCGGTTACTGCCTCAACGGCATGGTGATGCAGGTGGCGGCATTGCTGGCGCGCGAGCCGGATGCCAGCGAGGCGCGCATCCGCAGCGAGCTCTCGGGCAACCTGTGCCGCTGCGGCACGCACATCGAGATCCTCGACGCGGCGCAGCGCGCGGCGCGCCGGCTGCGGGCGACGCAGCCATGACACGGCGCGCCGACCTGCCGCGCACGCGCGCGGAGTTCCTCGCCGCCGAAGGCGTGCTGCTGGTGGTGCGCGAGACCCCGCCGGCACCGCCGCCGGCCAGGGGCCAGCCGGCCTTCATCGCGGGCAATCCCGCCGAGGGCGACGAGGTGCTGCTCGCGGTGTGGGACGACGGCAGCGCCTCGGCGCTCAACGGCCACGTCGACCTCGGCACCGGCATCCAGACCGCGCTGGGCCAGATCGTGGCCGAGGAGCTCGAGCTCGGCATGCCCTGCGTGCGCGTGATGCTCGGCGATACCGCGCGCGCGCCCAACCAGGGCGCGACCATCGCGAGCGCCTCGATCCAGATCCATGCGCAGCCGCTGCGCCTCGCGGCCGCGCAGGCGCGCGCCTGGCTCATCGCGCGCGCGGCCGAGCGCCTGGGCGTGGCGCCCGAGGCATTGCAGGCGCGCAACGGCGTCGTGCGCGTGGCCGAGGCGCCCGACCGGCACCTGAGCTATGCCGCGCTCGTGGCGGGCCAGCGCACCGTGCTCAAGCTCGATGCCAAGGCGCAGCCCAAGGACCCGGCCGACTACCGCGTGGTCGGCACGCGGCAGGCGCGCGTCGACATCCCGGCCAAGCTCGCGGGCGAACTGGTTTTCGTGCACGACATGCGCGTGCCCGGCATGCTGCACGGGCGCGTGGTGCGCCCGCCCTACGCGGGCGCCGACCATGGCGACTTCATCGGCAACACGCTGGAGTCGGTCGACGAATCGTCGATCGCCCACATCCCCGGCATCCGCGCGGTGGTGGTGATCCGCGACTTCGTCGGCATCGTGGCCGAGCGCGAGGAGCATGCCGAGCAGGCGCTGCGCGAACTGCGCGTGCGCTGGAAGCCCTGGCCCGGCATGCCCGGCCTCGACGACCTCGCGCAGGCGCTGCGCGACAACCCCTCGACGCAGCGCCTGCTGGTCGACGAGGGCGACGTCGACGGCGCGATCGCGCGCGCCGCGCATCCGATGCCGCGCACCTATGTCTGGCCCTACCAGATGCACGCCTCGATCGGGCCGTCTTGCGCGCTGGCCGAATGGCAGCCCGAGGACGGAAGCGGCATGCAACTGCGCTGCTGGGCCGGCACGCAGAACCCGCACGTGCTGCGCGCCGATCTCGCGAAGCTGCTCGGCGTGCAGGACCTGCAGGTCGACGTGGTGCGCATGGAGGCCGCGGGCTGCTATGGCCGCAACGGCGCCGACGACGTGGCGGCCGATGCCGCGCTGCTCGCGCGCGCCGTGGGCGCGCCGGTGCGCGTGCAGCTCACGCGCGAGCAGGAGCATGCATGGGAGCCCAAGGGCGCCGCGCAACTGATGGAGATCGATGGCGGCCTCGCGGCCGACGGCAGCGTCGCGGCCTACGACTTCCAGACCTCCTATCCGTCGAACGGCGCGCCCACGCTCGCGCTGCTGCTCACGCGCACCCTCGAGCCGGTGGCGCAGGCCTACGAGATGGGCGACCGCACCGCGCGCCCGCCCTACGGCTACGACAACCTGCGCGTGAAGGTCAACGACATGGCGCCGATCGTGCGCGCCTCGTGGCTGCGCGGCGTGTCGGCGCTGCCGAGCTCGTTCGCGCACGAGTCGTACATCGACGAGCTCGCGACCGCGGCGGGCGTCGACCCGGTGCAGTTCCGGCTGCGCCACCTCGACGATCCGCGCGCGGTCGAGCTGGTGCAGGCCACCGCGCAGAAGGCCGGCTGGCGGCTGCGCACCGGCCCGCAGGAGAACGCCGAGGGCGGGCTCGGCCCCGGCGGCGACATCCTGTTCGGCCAGGGCTTCGCCTATGCGCGCTACGTGCACAGCAAGTGGCCGGGCTTCGGCGCCGCCTGGGCCGCCTGGGTGGCCGACGTCGAGGTCAACCGCCGGACCGGCGAGGTGCACGTGCGCCGCGTGGTGGTGGGGCACGACGCGGGCCTGCTGGTCAATCCCGCGGGCGTCGAGCACCAGGTGCACGGCAACGTGATCCAGACCACGAGCCGCGCGCTCAAGGAGCAGGTGCAATTCGCGCCGCAGTCCGGGCCGGCCGAGGGCGGCGAACGCCTGCCCGGCGTGCTGCCTTCGGGCGTGGTCGCGAGCCGCGAATGGGGCAGCTACCCGATCATCAACTTCCGCGAAGTGCCGGTGATCGAGGTGATGCACATGCCGCGGCCCGGCGAGCCGTCGCTGGGCGCGGGCGAGTCCTCGTCGGTGCCGGGCACGGCGGCGATCGCGAACGCGATCTTCGATGCGACGGGCGTGCGCTTCAGGGCGCCGCCGTTCACGCCGGAGACGGTGCTGGCGGAATTGAATCGCGGGCTGCTGCCTTCTCCTGCGGGGGACGGTGGGGCGGGGGGGGCGCAGCGGGGCGATGGCGAGGCCGCGGTGCCCCCATCCCGGCCTTCCCCCAGGGGGGGAAGGAGCAAGGCCGATGCGCCATGGCCGACGCGCAAGAGTCTGTGGGCCACGGGCGCCGCGCTCGTAGTCGGCGGCATCGGCGTCGTCGCGGGCCTGCTCGGCTGGCGCTCGGCGATCGCGCCGGTGTCGCTCACCGCGCCGGTCTACAGCGAGGCCACCATCGAGCGCGGCCGCGTGCTCGCGGCGCTCGGCGACTGCGCGGTCTGCCACACCGCGCCGGGCGGCGCGCCCAACGCCGGCGGCCGCGCGATGGACACGCCCTTCGGCACGCTCTACACCACCAACCTCACGCCCGATGCCGAGACCGGCCTCGGCCGCTGGTCCTTCAGCGCCTTCCAGCGCGCGATGCGCGAGGGCGTGTCGCGCGACGGCCATCACCTCTATCCGGCCTTCCCCTACACCGCCTTCGCGAAGACCAGCGACGACGACCTGCAGGCGCTCTATGCCTACTTCATGGCGATGCCCGCGGTGCGCGCCGAAACGCCGAAGTCCGAGCTCAAGTTCCCGTTCAGCCTGCGGCCGCTGATGGCCGGATGGAACGCGCTCTTCCACGATCCCGCGCCGCTCGCGCCCGTGGCCACGCAGAGCGCCGAGTGGAACCGCGGCGCCTACCTCGTCAACGGCCTCGGCCATTGCGGCGCCTGCCACACGCCGCGCAACGCGCTCGGCGCGGAGCAGGGCGGCAGCGCCTTCCTGTCGGGCGCGATGGTCGACGGCTGGGAGGCGCCGTCGCTCACGATGCGCTCGAAGTCGGCCATGCCCTGGGACGCCGATTCGCTCTACCGCTACCTGCGCGACGGCCACTCGCCGCGCCACGGCATCGCGGGCGGCCCGATGGCCGAGGTGGTGCGCGAACTCGGCGCCGTGCCCGATGCCGATGTCCGCGCGATGGCGACCTACCTCGCCTCGTTCAATCCCGAGCCCCTGCCCGAGGCCGCCGCGCAGGCCGAGGCGCGGCGCATCGTCGACACCGCGGCGCGCACGCAGGACCAGCTGCTCGGTCCCGCGCAGCGCATGTTCGACAGCGCCTGCGCCGCCTGCCACCACGACGGCGACGGTCCCACGCTGCTGGGCGTGAACACGCCGCTCGCGCTCAACGGCAACCTCGCAAGCGCGAAGCCCGACAACCTGCTGCGCACCATCCTCGATGGCGTGCGCCATCCCGCGACGCGCGACATCGGCTTCATGCCGGCCTTCCGCGACGCGCTCGACGACCGCCAGATCGCCGAGCTCGCGGGCTACATGCGCGCGCGCTTCGCGCCGCGGGAGCCCGCCTGGCCCGACCTGCAGGCCGAGGTCGCGCGCGTGCGCGCCGCGCCAGGGCACTGACAGCCGAATACGGGCAGCCGAACGCAGAAGGAAGACCAAGGGAGCGCAGAAGTCGCAGAAGAAGAGAGCCAATTTTTCTGGCTGTTCTTCCGCGACTTCTGCGCAACCTTCGCGACCTCTGCGTTCGGCTGTCCGCATTTCGCAAGCGCCCGCACGGCGCTACGATGCCCGCGCACTTCCACCAACAGAGACATCCACCGTCATGCCACTCGATCTCCAGACCACCACCAGCCTCCCGCAAGACGCCGACCAGGCCACCCTCGTGGGCCGTCTCTGGCAACCGGGCGTGGGCCCCGTGCTCGTGGCCGTGCAGGGCGATGGCCTGCACGATCTCTCGCGGCTCGCGCCCACGATGAGCGACCTGCTCGAGCTGCCGGAGCCGCCCGCCGATGCCGTGCGGCGCGTGCTGCGCGGCGGCCAGGCGCCGCGCATCGCGGCGCTGGCCGAGGTGCTCGCCAACAGCGATGGCGGCGCGCGCGACGAGGACCGGCCCTGGCTGCTCGCGCCCTGCGACCTGCAGGCCGTCAAGGCCAGCGGCGTGACCTTCGTCGCGAGCCTGCTCGAACGCGTGATCGAGGAACAGGCGCGCGGCGATGCATCGAAGGCCGAGGCCACGCGCGCGGCGCTCGGCGGCGTGCTCGGCGACAACCTCGCCGACATCGTGCCGGGCTCGCCCGAGGCGATGAAGGCCAAGGAGGTGCTGATCGCGCAGGGCGCGTGGTCGCAGTACCTCGAGGTCGGCATCGGGCCCGACGCGGAGATCTTCACCAAGGCGCCCGTGCTCTCGTCGGTGGGCACCGGCGCCGACATCGGCATCCATGCGGCCTCCGTGTGGAACAACCCCGAGCCCGAGGTCGTGCTCGCGGTCAACAGCCGCGGCGAGACGCTGGGCGCCGCGCTCGGCAACGACGTCAACCTGCGCGACTTCGAAGGCCGCAGCGCGCTGCTGCTCGGCAAAGCCAAGGACAACAACGCCTCGTGCGCCATCGGCCCGTTCATCCGCCTGTTCGATGCGCACTTCGGCATCGCGCAGGTGCGTCGCATCACGGTCGCGCTCGAGGTGCGCGGTCCCGAGGGTTTCGTGCTCGAGGGCTCGAGCTCGCTCGCGAAGATCAGCCGCGATCCGCTGGACCTCGTGGCGCAGGCCATCGGCATCCATCACGACTATCCCGATGGCCTGATGCTGTTCCTCGGCACGATGTTCGCGCCCACGCAGGACCGCCACGGCCCGGGCCAGGGCTTCACGCATTCGGTCGGCGACATGGTGCGCATCGCGGCGCCCGAACTCGGCGCGCTGGTCAACCGCGTCGCGCATGCCGACAAGGCCCCGCGCTGGACCTTCGGCATCGGCGCATTGATGCGCAACCTGGCCGCGCGCGGCCTCTTGCATTGAATCCTGTCATGGTGCGGTCATGCACCGTTAAGCCGTACTGTGTAACGATCTTGGAAGATGTACTTCTTTGTGATTCATAGACGGCACGATGACCTCAGATGTAGTTGACCGCCTCCTCGCTTCCACTCAAGATAACTAATGATTTGTTAATGTTTTGATTGGTTGAACGAGGGAGATCGGGTGTCGCAGGCAGAGATCGAGCTTTTGCAAAAGCCCGTCGAGGGCCCGCTTCCGTGCGGTGAGGATCTGGAATACGACGCCGATTTCATGGCGTTGCAGCAGGCAACGCTCGGCAAGCGCGAGCAGCAGTTCGGCAACACCATCATTCCGGCCGAGCCGCCCGACTGGACCAAGGTCGAGCGCATCGCCAAGCAGTTGTGCGAGCGCACGCGCGACCTGCGCGTGCTGGTGCCGCTCTCGCTCGCGTGGACCGAGAGCCGCGGCCTGCCGGGTTATGTCGAAGGGCTGCAGCTGGTCGACGTGGTGCTGCAGACCTTCTGGGACGACGTGCATCCGCGCGTGGTCGACGGTGGCGACGAGGACCCGCTGCCGCGCATGAACGCACTGGCCGCGCTGGCCGAGAGCGAAGGCATCGGGCGCAGCGTGCGCGATGCGCGCCTGCTCGACGACGGCGGCGTGACGATGACCTTGCGGCAGGTCGAGGCCCTGCTCGATTCGAGCAAGGCCGACCAGATCGACTATCCGGGCGGTGTGGGCCGCTTGCGCGAGGCCGCGCGCCGTGCGCACGACCACGACGCCCCGCCGATCGTCGCGCTGCGCTCGGCGCTCGCGCTGCTGCAGCGCATCCGCGAGACCTGCGAGCGCGCGCTGGGCCAGAGCTGGGCGCCCGACTTCTCGCGTCTCGAGCGTTCGATGCGCACGGTGGCGCAGTTGCTGCCCGAGAAGGCATTGCAGAGCGCGCTCGAGGCGCCACAGACCGCGCACCAGAGCCCGTCGGCGAGCGATGCGGTGGCGCCGGCCGCGTCGCCCGTCGCGGCCGCGACCGTTGCAAGTGGCGGTCCCGGCCTACGCGCAATCGGTATCAACGATATTGAAATAACGAGCCGCGAAGATGTGCAGGTGTTGTTGGAAAAGGCTTGCCGGTATCTGGAGCGCGCGGAGCCCAGCCATCCCGCGCCCCTGCTGATACGCAGGGCGCAGAAGCTGCTGGCGCTCAACTTCTTCCAGATCATCGAGGAGCTCATGCCCGAGGGACTGCAGAAGCTGGAGAGCCTGGCGGGCCGGCCACCGGGGACCGACGCATCGCAGTAGGCGCCGGCGGCCGGCGCATGCGGTCCGCACGCATTCGATCGAAGAATCAAGAGGAAGCTTTATGGCAGACAACCGTGTCAGGAACAGTGGTCAGAAGTTCATCGCGCGCAACCGCGCGCCGCGCGTGCAGATCGAGTACGACGTCGAGATCTACGGCAGCGAACGCAAGATCCAGCTGCCCTTCGTGATGGGCGTGATCGCCGACCTCGCGGGCAAGCAGGTCGACCCGATGCCCGACCTCGCCGAGCGCGAGTTCATGGCGGTGGACATCGACAACTTCGACGACCGCATGAAGTCGATCAAGCCGCGCGTGGCCTTCCAGGTGCCCAACACGCTGACCGGCGACGGCCAGCTCAACGTCGACATCACCTTCGACAGCATGGACGACTTCTCGCCCGCGCGCATCGCGCGCCAGGTCGACGCGCTGCAGCAGCTGCTCGACGCGCGCACCGAGCTGTCGAACCTGCTGTCCTACATGGACGGCAAGAACGGCGCCGAGCAGCTCATCGCACAGGCGCTGCAGAACCCGGCGCTGCTGAAGTCGCTGGCCACCAGCCCGAACCCCGCGGTGGCCAGTGCCATCGACGCGGCCGCGGAGAAGCCGGCGGGCACGCCGGGCAGTGCCGAGTAAGCGCGAGCCGATCACGTCGACAGGATCATCACCATGAGTACCGTGCAAAAACAATCCGCGCGCGCGCAGCAGACCGTCGAGGCGCTCGAGCCGAACGAGTTCTCCGACCTGCTCCAGCGCGAGTTCAAGCCCAAGACCGACCAGGCGCGCGAGGCGGTGCAGAACGCCGTCAAGACGCTGGCGGTGCAGGCGCTCGAGAGCTCCGTCACCATCTCCAACGATGCCTACCGCACGGTGCAGGCCATCATCACGGAGATCGACCGCAAGCTCTCCGAGCAGATCAACCAGATCCTGCACCACGAGGACTTCCAGCAGCTCGAGGGTGCCTGGCGCGGCCTGCACTACCTCGTGAACAACACCGAGACCGACGAGCAGCTCAAGATCCGCGTGATGTGCGCCTCCAAGCGCGAAGTCGCGCGCTCGCTCAAGCGCCACAAGGGCATCGGCTGGGACCAGAGCCCGCTGTTCAAGAAGATCTACGAGGCCGAGTACGGCCAGTTCGGCGGCGAGCCCTTCGGCGCGCTGATCGGCGACTTCCATTTCGACCACAGCCCGCCCGACGTCGAGATGCTCGGCGAGATGGCCAAGATCGCCGCGGCCGCGCACTGCCCCTTCATCGCGGGCGCCTCGCCGACCGTGATGCAGATGGAATCGTGGCAGGAGCTGTCGAACCCGCGCGACCTGACGAAGATCTTCCACAACACCGAGCACACCGCGTGGCGCTCGCTGCGCGAGTCGGAGGATGCGCGCTACATCGGCCTGGCGATGCCGCGCTTCCTCGCGCGCCTGCCCTACGGCGCGCGCACCAACCCGGTCGACGAGTTCGAGTTCGAGGAGGAGACCGACTCGGCCGCGCACAACCGCTACACCTGGGCCAACTCGGCCTACGCGATGGGCGTGAACATCAACCGCTCGTTCAAGCAGTACGGCTGGTGCACCTCGATCCGCGGCGTGGAATCGGGCGGCGCGGTCGAGAACCTGCCCACGCACACCTTCCCGACCGACGACGGCGGCGTGGACATGAAGTGCCCGACCGAGATCGCGATCAGCGACCGGCGCGAGGCCGAGCTCGCGAAGAACGGCTTCATGCCGCTGGTGCACCGCAAGAACTCCGACTTCGCGGCCTTCATCGGCGCCCAGTCGCTGCAGCAGCCGGCCGAGTATTACGACGCCGACGCCACGGCCAACGCGAACCTGGCGGCACGCCTGCCCTACCTGTTCGCCTGCTGCCGCTTCGCGCACTACCTCAAGTGCATCGTCCGCGACAAGATCGGTTCGTTCCGCGAGCGCGAGGACATGGAGCGCTGGCTCAACGACTGGATCATGAACTACGTCGACGGCAGCCCCGGCACCTCGTCGCAGGACACCAAGGCGATGAAGCCGCTCGCGGCGGCCGAAGTCCAGGTGGAACCCATCGAGGACAACCCCGGCTACTACGCCGCCAAGTTTTTTCTCCGGCCGCACTACCAGCTCGAAGGGCTCACGGTGTCTTTGCGGCTGGTTTCGAAGCTGCCGTCCAACAAGAAGGACAGCAGCTAATTCAACAGTGCCTCGATGGGGCACGCACAACTCCGGGGGTTAATGATGGCAGTAGACATGTTCATGCGCGTCGAAGGCGCGAACGGCGAATCCAAGGACTCGAACCACAAGGACTGGACGGATATCAAGTCGTTCGCATGGGGTGCGACGCAGCCTGGCAACATGGTGAGCGGCGGTGGCGGTGGCGTGGGCAAGGCCAGCTTCAACGACCTGCAGGTGCTCGCGCGCATCGACAAGGCGGCACCGTCCGTCATGAAGAACTGCGCCAGCGGCAAGCACCTGAGCAAGGTCGAGGTCTCGGTCTGCAAGGCCGGTGGCGGTCAGATCGAATACACGCGCGTGACGCTCGAGGAAGTGCTGGTCACCTCGGTGCAGTACACGGCCGAGCAGGGCAGCGACGCGGTGTTCGTGCAGTACGCGTTCCAGGCCGCCAAGGTCAAGCAGCAGTACTGGGAACAGACCGACAAGGGCGGCAAGGGCGCCGAAACCCAGCTCGGCTGGAACATCAAGGAAAACAAGGAAGCCTGATCTTCCACGGGCCCGGCCGGGCTCGCGGGCGGCGCCTCGGTGCCGCGCGCGAGCCGGTCTCCGGCTGACGGTCCTGGGCCGCCAGCCGAAGGCCGAGCGGCGAAGGCGGTGCATGTCGCCGTCATCCCGCGGCACAGGCCACGGTCCCGCGCAGCGGGTGCCGGCAGGCCACGAGCGATATCCAACCACCGACCATGGCGGCGGCCCTGGCTTCATCAGGGCCGGGACCGCGCATTGGCGAAACGACAGAGGAAGCTGCTTCATGGGCGATGCGTTTGCAGGACTGGGCGAGCGCTCGGTGGCCGAGCACACCGAGGGGATACAGCGGCAGATCCGCGCCGATCCCCAGAACGGCAGCCTGCGCCTCGCGCTGTGCCACTTCCTCGCGCTGCGCGGCGAGTGGCAGCGCGCCGAGGACCAGCTCAAGGCGGCCGTCAAGTTCGACCCCTCGTTCACGCCCGCGAGCGCCACCTGCTCGATGGCGCTGGCCGGCGAGCGCCAGCGCAGCGCCTTCTGGGCCGGCGACGCGGCGCGCGCGCCCGCGGTGCTCGGCGAGGGCACGGACTGGGTCGATGCGCTGATCGCGGCCGTCGCGCTGCCGGCCGACCGGGCCGACGAGGCCACGCGGCTTCGCGAGTCGGCGCGCGATGCCACGCCCGCGCTGCGCGGCCTGCTGCAGGCCGTGGACCGTTCGGGCGATGCGACGAGCGAAGTCGTCGATGGCGAGGCGCTCGAGCGCATCGACATCGACTGGCTCTGCGACGGCGACGCGCGCCTCGGTGCCGCGCTCGAGGTCATCACGCCCGCGGGCTATGGCTGGCTGCCGCTGCCCTCGGTGCGCCGCCTCAAGTTCCAGCGGCCGCAGCACCTGGTCGACCTGCTGTGGTCGCCGGTGCAGGTCGAGCTGGCCGATGGCCGCGCCCTGGCCGTGCTGGTGCCGGTGCGCTACGCGGGCGAGCTCGCCACGCTCGAGGACGGCCTCGCGCTCTCGCGCCGCACCGACTGGCTGCCGCTGCCCGGCGAGGCCGCGTTCGCGGGCGCGGGCCAGCGCACCTTGATCAGCGACGCGGGCGACCACGCGCTGCTCGAGCTGCGCACCATCGAGTTCGCGGCCGGGGAGGCCGCCTGATGGCCACGGCCGGCGCCTCCGCCTGGTCGGGCCTCGATGCCGAGGGCGAGCAGGAGAGCGTCGCGCGCGACCGGCTGCAGCCGGTGCTGCTCGACCGCCTCACCGACAAGCAGCCGAGCAACCGCCAGGAGCGCGCGGGCGCCTTCCTGATGAGCGGCAAGCTGCTGCGCGACTCGGTGCTGCGCGACCTGCAGTGGCTCCTGAACACCACCAACTTCGGCACCGCGCATTCGATCCAGAACATGCCGCGCGCGCGCCGCTCGGTCGTCAACTACGGCGTGCGCGGCTGGGCCGGCGGACGCATGTCGGAGGTCGACTTCGCCGACGTCGAGGCCGCGATCCGCACCGCCATCATCGACTTCGAGCCGCGCATCATGAAGGACAGCATCGACGTGCGCTGCGTGACCGACGCCACCGAGCTCGAGCACCACAACCTGCTGGCGCTCGAGATCCGCGGCACCCTGTGGTCGGTGCCTTATCCGATCGAATTCATCCTGCGCTCCGAATTGGACCTGGAAAGCGGCCACATGATGCTGCGCCCCACCGGAGGCCTCTGATGGACGCGCGGCTGCTCGACTACTACAACCGCGAACTCACCTACATGCACGAGCTCGGTGCCGAGTTCGCGCAGCGCTATCCGAAGATCGCGGGCCGCCTGGGCATGCGCGGCATCGAGGTCAGCGACCCTTATGTCGAGCGGCTGCTCGAGGGCTTCAGCTTCCTCACGGCGCGCATCCAGCTCAAGATGGACGCCGAGTTCCCGCGCTTCTCGCAGCGGCTGCTCGAGGTGGTCTATCCGAACTTCCTCGCGCCGCTGCCCGCCATGGGCGTGGTGCAGATCGACGGCAACCTCAACGAGGGTTCGCTGAAGGCCGGCTACGAGCTGCCGCGCCACACGATCCTGCGCGGCCGCATGATCAAGGGCGAGCAGACGGCCTGCGAGTTCCGCACCGGCCACGCGGTCACGCTGTGGCCGATCCGCATCGCCGAGGCCAGCCTGGGGCCGGTGCCGGCCGAGATCCTGCATGCGCTGCCGATCGTCGCGCGGCAGGCCAGGAGCGCGATCACGATCAAGCTCGAGGCCGTGGGCGGCGCGCGCTTCGCCGAGATGCCGCTGGAGCGGCTCGAGTTCTTCCTCTCGGGCGCCGAGCTGCATGCGCTGCGCGTGCTCGAGCTCGCGGTGCACCACTCGATCGGCACCGTCTGCCGCAGCGGCCCCGGCACCGCGGGGCAGGGCGCGCGCATCGTGCCGCTGGGCGAGGAGGCGATCCGCCACGAGGGCTTCGAGCCCGACCAGTCGCTCTTGCCCTACGACGCGCGCTCGTTCCAGGGCTACCGGCTGCTGCACGAGTACTTCGCCTTCCCCGACCGCTACCTGTTCTTCAGCGTCAACAAGCTGCGGGCCGCGGCCGCGGCGATGAGCGGCAACACGATGGAGATCGTGATCCTGCTCGACCGCGCCGACGGCGACCTCGAGCGGCTGGTCGACGCGCGCCAGTTCTCGCTGTTCTGCACGCCGATCGTGAACCTGGTGCCGCGCCGCAGCGACCGCATCCCGGTGGGGCCGGGCCAGCACGAGCACCATGCGGTGATCGACCGCACGCGGCCGCGCGACTTCGAGATCTTCACCGTCGAGCGCGTGGTCGGCCACATGAGCAACGGCTCCGAGGAGCGCGAGTTCCGGCCCTTCCTCGGCTCCTTCGCCTCCGACGACGGCGACTTCGGCGCCTACTTCTCGGTGCGGCGCGAACCGCGGCTGGTGTCGGACCGCGCGCGCGCGCAGGGCACGCGCACCAGCTACACCGGCAGCGAGGTCTACGTCTCGCTGGTGGACCAGCACGACGCGCCCTTTCCGCACAGCCTGCGCCACATCACGCTCGATGCGCTGTGCACCAACCGCGACCTGCCGCTCTTGCTGCCCACGGGCCTGGAGTCGGACTTCACGCTGCGCGTGTCGGCGCCGGTGCGCGCGATCCGCATCCTGCGCGGTCCCTCGCGGCCCTACCCGGCGCTGGCCGAGGGCGCGCTGACCTGGCGCCTCATCAGCCACCTGGGCCTCAACTACCTGAGCCTCACCGACGTCGATGCCGAGCAGGGCGCGGCCGCGCTGCGCGAGATGCTCGACCTCTACGGCAACCTCGCCGATCCCTCGGTGCGCCGCCAGATCCAGGGCGTGCGCTCGATGAAGCTGGCGCCGGTGTTCCGCCGCCTGCCCGAGCCGGGCCCGATCGTCTTCGGCCGCGGCGTGGAGATCGCGCTGAAGCTCGACGAGACCGCGTTCTCGGGCGCGAGCCCGTACCTGTTCGGCGCCGTGCTCGAGCAGTTCTTCAGCCGCCACGTGTCGCTCAACGCCTTCACCGAGTTCGCGCTGTCCAGCCTGCAGCGCGGCGAGATCGCGCGCTGGCTGCCGCGCATCGGACGCCGGCCCGCCGTATGAGCAGCACCACCGAGCTCCGCGAGGACACGGGCGCCGCGCAGCAGGCGCCGGCGGGCGACGCGGCGGACCGGGCGGTGGAGCACGAGACACGGGCCGAGGCGGCGCCGCCCGTGCGCGGCCTGCCGCAGGTCGACCCGGCGCTGTGGGCCGGCCTGCTCGAGCAGCCCTTCGAGCACGACCTCTTCATGCTGCTGCGCCGGCTCGACGCGCACGGCGACCATCCGCTGCTGGGCCGCGCGCCGCGCCCGCTCGACGAGCCGCTGCGCCTCGGCCAGGAGCCCTCGATGGCCTTCGCGCCCTCGAACGTCTCGGGCGTGGACGACAGCCGCGACGGCCCGCCGCAGATCTCGATCTACGGCTTCGGCCTGTTCGGCCCCAACGGCCCGCTGCCGCTGCACCTGACCGAGTACGCGCGCGAGCGCAAGCGGCACCACAACGACCACACGCTCAGCGCCTTCGCCGACCTGTTCCACCACCGGCTGATCCTGCTGTTCTACCGCGCCTGGGCCGATGCCCAGTCGGTCAACAGCCTCGACCGGCCCGACGGCCACCGCTTCGTCGAGTACGTCGCGAGCCTCATGAACATGGGGCAGCCCGGCCTCAAGGAACGCGACCGCATCGCCGACCATGCGCGCACCCACATGGCGGGCCACCTGGTGCGCCAGACGCGCAACCCCGAGGGCCTGATCCAGATCCTGCGTCTGTACTTCGACCTGCCGGTGCGCGTCGAGGAGTTCGTGAGCGACTGGGTGACCATCGACGAGCCGCAGGTCAGCCGCATCGGCCTGTTCGGGCGCAACCACCGGCTCGGCGCCGGTGCCACCATCGGCCTCGCCGTGCGCGACGCGCAGAGCAAGTTCCGCCTCGAGCTCGGGCCGCTGACGCTCGAGCAGTACCGCGCCTTCCTGCCCGGCAGCCAGCGGCTGCAGCAGGTGGTCGACTGGGTGCGCCAGTACGTCGGCATCGAATTCGCGTGGGAGCTGCGGCTCGTGCTGCGCAAGGAAGAGGCCGGCGGCATGCAGCTCAACGGCGGCCAGCGCCTGGGCTGGGGCAGCTGGCTCGGCACCCGCCTGTCCGACACCGACGCCGGCGACCTGGTGTTCGCGCCCGAGGCCCTGCATTCGCGTTCCGCAGCCACCGCTTCCCACACTTCCGCATCCTTCACCCAGGCCTCATGACCGACATCCGCCGCGTCTCGCTGTTCTCCAAGCTCAACCCGATGCTCTACAAGGCATTGGAGACCGCCACCGCCTTCGCCAAGCTGCGCGGCAATGCCTACGTCGAACTCGTGCACTGGCTGCACCAGATCCTGCAGCTGCAGGACAGCGACCTGCTGCGCATCGTCAAGCGCGCCGGCCTCAACCTCGACGCGGTCGAGCAGGACCTGGTGCGCGCGCTCGACCGGCTGCCGCACGGCGCGACCTCGATCAGCGACATCTCCGAGCACGTCGACAGCGCGGTCGAGCGCGCCTGGGTCTATGCCAGCCTGCGTTTCGAGGCCACCTCGATCCGCGGCGCCTACCTGCTCGCGGGCATCGTCAAGACGCCGGGGCTGCGCCAGGTGCTCTCGGGCATCTCGCGCGAGTTCGACAAGCTGGTGCCCGACGTGCTGATCGCGCAACTGCCGGCCTGGACCGAAGGCTCGCCCGAGGACGACTACGACATCGCGCCCGAACCGGCGACAGGTGGCGTGCCGGCTCAGGCCGGTGCCGCGCCGCAGGCCGCGGGCGGCTCGGCGCTGGCCAAATACGCGAGCGACCTCACGGCCAAGGCGCGCGCGGGCGAGCTCGATCCGGTCTACGGCCGCGACGACGAGATCCGCCAGATCGTCGACATCCTGATGCGGCGGCGCCAGAACAATCCGCTGCTCACGGGCGAGGCCGGCGTCGGCAAGACCGCGGTGGTCGAGGGGCTGGCGCAGCGCCTGGCCGCGGGCGACGTGCCGCCCTCGCTGCGCGAGGTCTCGCTGTGGGTGCTCGATCCCACGCTGCTGCAGGCCGGCGCGGGCGTGAAGGGCGAGTTCGAGCAGCGGCTGCGGCAGGTGATCGACGAGGTCGAGAAGAGCCCCAAGCCGATCGTGCTGTTCGTCGACGAGGTCCACACGCTGGTGGGCGCGGGCGGTACCGCCGGCACCGGCGACGCCGCCAACCTGCTGAAGCCCGCGCTCGCGCGCGGCCGGCTGCGCACCATCGGCGCCACCACCTGGTCGGAGTACAAGAAGTACATCGAGAAGGACCCGGCGCTCACGCGGCGCTTCCAGACCATCCAGGTGCAGGAGCCGACCGAGCCCAAGGCCGTGATCATGCTGCGCGGCATCTCGGCCGAGCTCGAGAAGCACCACGGCGTGCTGATCCTCGACGCCGCGCTCGAGGCCGCCGTGAGCCTGTCGCACCGCTACATCCCCGCGCGCCAGCTGCCCGACAAGGCCGTGAGCCTGCTCGACACCGCCTGCGCGCGCGTGGCGCTGAGCCAGCATGCGCTGCCGGCCGCGCTCGAGGACCTGCAGCGGCGCATCGAGGTGCTGGGCATCGAGTCGGGCATCGCGCAGCGCGAGGCCGCGATCGGCGTGGGCGAAGCGCAGCGCGTGCAGGACATCGCGGCGCAGATCGATGCCGCCCAGGCCGAACTCGCGACGCTCGAGCAAAGGCGCAGCGAGGAGAGCGAACTGGTCGAGCGCATCGTGGCGCTGCGCCGGCGGCTCTCGCCGGCCGCGGTGCCGGTGCAAGCCGAAGAGGTCGCCGAGGATGGCGATGAAGAAAGCGAAGCGGCGGCGCCCGCCGAGCCCGCGCCCGAACCCGAAGCCTCGCCCGAGCAGATGCGCGCCGAGCTCGACGCGGCGCAGCGCAAGCTGTCGCAACTGCAGGGCGAATCGCCGCTGATCCTCGCCGCGGTCGACGAACAGGCCGTGGCCACGGTGGTGGCCGACTGGACCGGCATCCCGATCGGGCGCATGGTGCGCGACGATGCGCAGTCGGTGCTGCGGCTCGGCGAGATCCTGTCGCAGCGCGTGGTCGCGCAGACCGATGCGCTCGACACCATCGCGCGGCGCATCCGCACCGCGCGCGCGCGGCTGGACAACCCCAACAAGCCGGTCGGCGTGTTCCTGCTGTGCGGCCCCTCGGGCGTGGGCAAGACCGAGACCGCGCTCGCGCTGTCGGAGGCGCTGTACGGCGGCGAGCAGAACCTCGTCACCATCAACATGAGCGAGTTCCAGGAGTCGCACACCGTCTCCACGCTCAAGGGCGCGCCGCCCGGCTACGTGGGCTACGGCGAGGGCGGCGTGCTGACCGAGGCGGTTCGCCGCCGGCCCTACAGCGTGGTGCTGCTCGACGAGATCGAGAAGGCCCACCCCGACGTGCACGAGATCTTCTTCCAGGTCTTCGACAAGGGCTGGATGGAGGACGGCGAGGGCCGCCACATCGACTTCCGCAACACCGTGATCATCATGACCTCGAACGTCGGCACCGACCTGGTCATGCAGCTGTGCGAGGACCCGGTGCTGCGCCCCGACCCCGAGCCGCTGGCGCAGGCACTGCGCGAGCCGCTGCTCAAGGTGTTCGCGCCCGCGCTGCTGGGGCGGCTGGTGGTGGTGCCCTACTACCCGCTGCATGCCGACGCGCTGCACCGCATCATCCGGCTGCAGCTCGACCGCGTGGCCGCGCGCCTGCAGGCCAACCACGGCATTACCTTGGGTTACACCGACAGCGCCGTGGAGCTTGTGGCGCGCCGGTGTACGGCCATAGAGTCGGGTGGACGGATGATCGATGCGATCCTCACGCACACCATCCTGCCGCGATTGAGCGAGGAAGTCATCGGCGCCACGGTCAGCGGGCGCAAGCTCGCGGGCGTCGAGCTCTCGGCGCAGGGCGACGACTTCCACTACGCGTTTACCGAAACCAGCTAAGCGAAGGGAGTCGCCATGGCCCGCGTTGTCACCGCCCACACACCGCTCGGTGAAGACCAGCTGCTGTTCCGCTCGATGCACGGTAGCGAGGGCCTGTCGCAGCTGTTCGAGTTCGAGGTCGACCTGCTGAGCCCGAACACCTCGGTCGACATGAAGGCCATGCTCGGCAAGCCGCTCACGCTCGAGATCAGGACGCTCACCGGCACACCGCGCTACCTCAACGGCCAGATCACGCGCTTCACGCTGGTCGGGCGCGACGCATCCTCGTCGCGCTACATGGTGTATCGCGCCTCGGTGCGCCCGTGGCTGTGGTATCTCACGCGCACCAGCGACTGCAAGATCTTCCAGAACAAGTCGGTGGTCGAGATCCTCGAGGAGGTGCTCGGCGAGTACGGCTTCGCGCTCGAGAAGAAGCTCACGGCCTCGTACCGGCAGTGGGACTACTGCGTGCAGTACCAGGAGACCGACTTCGCGTTCGTGAGCCGGCTCATGGAGCACGAGGGCATCTACTACTTCTTCAAGCACGAGAAGAACCAGCACACGCTGGTGCTGGCCGACGACATGAGCGCGCACGAGACGCTGCCCGAGTACCCGAGGATCAGCTATGTCTCGACCGACCGCGTGGGCGACCTGGGCCGCGAGGCCATCGACCAGTGGGAGGTGACCGAGGAGATCCGGCCCGGCACCTACGTGGTCGACGACTTCGACTTCAAGAAGCCCAAGGCCGACCTGCTCAACACGCGCAGCCAGCCGCGCGGCAACGACCACGGCCAGTACGAGATGTACGAATGGCTCGGCGGCTACAGCGATGCCGGCCAGGGCGAGCACTACGCGCGCATCCGGCTCGAGGAGGCGCAGGCCCAGGCCGAGCTCGACATCGGCCACGCCACTGTGCGCGGCATGGCGCCCGGCTACCGCTTCACGATGCAGAACGCACCGCGCGACGAGGACAACCGCGAGTACCTGATCGTCTCGGTGATCTACAGCCTGCGCGAGGGCGGTTATGCCTCGGGCAGCAACGAGGGCGACTACGGCTTCCAGTTCGGCGTGCAGCCGACCTCGTTCCCCTACCGCGCGCCGCGCGTGACGCGCATCCCGACCACCAACGGGCCGCAGACCGCCACCGTGGTGGGACCGGCCGGCGAGGACATCTGGATCGACAAGTACGGCCGCGTGAAGGTGCAGTTCCGCTGGGACCGCTACGGCCAGCGCAACGAGGACAGCTCGTGCTGGGTGCGCGTGTCGAGCGCCTGGGCCGGCTCGAACTTCGGCGCGGTCAACCATCCGCGCATCGGCCAGGAGGTGGTGGTCGACTTCATCGCCGGCTGCCCCGATCGGCCACTGATCATCGGCCGCGTCTACAACGCCGACCAGATGCCGCCGCTGGAGCTGCCGGCCAAGGCCACGGTCAGCGGCTTCATCAGCCGCACCATCAAGGGCGACGGCGAGCTGGCCAACCACTTCGTGATCGACGACGACCCGAGCAACGAGTCGATCAAGATCCATGCGCAGAAGGACTTCGTCATCGAGGTCGAGAACGACGAGACGCACACGGTGGAGGGCAACCGCACCACCCACGTCCACAAGAACGACGAGCTGACGGTGGACCAGGCGCGCACCACCACGGTCAACGAAGGCCTCGACCACGCGATCTACAACTCGGGCTCCAAGCTCGAGGTGACGAAGAAGACCGAGCACTTCTTCAACAACAGCATCGAGATCACGACCAAGGAAGGCGCCAAGGAGACGGTCGAGACCGGGCGCTCCGAGGTGCACGTGATGGCCGGCCTGCGGCAGGAGACCTTCGACCAGGCGCTGCACGTGGACGTGAAGGAGGGCATGACCGAGCACGTCAAGACCGGCGACTCCAGGCTGGAGACCTGGAGCGGCAAGCGCTTCGAGAGCTACAAGACCGGGTGGGAGCGCGACGTCCTGAGCGGCGGCGGCAAGGACACGATCAAGGACGGCCTCACGGAGACGATCGCGACCGGCGACCACACGTCCACCGTCTCGGCCGGCGACTACAAGGGCTGGGCCAAGAACGTGTCGATCGAGGCCGAGACGGACTTCAACGTCAAGGCCAAGAAGATCCTGCTGCACTCGACCGAGAAGCACACCAACAAGTACGACGGCAGCATCGAGACCGTGGCCGGCGGCAGCGCCACCACCAAGGCCACGAGCTACATCCGCTCGCAGGCGCCGCTGCTGTTCTCGATCGCCTTCGTGAACTCCTTCACCTACGCCTCGCTGTCGGAGACCTTCAACCTGGCGGCCACCAACATCGGCGGCGCGAGCTTCGACATCAAGGCCTACCGCTGGTCGAACCGCGCGCTGAACCAGAAGACCGAAACCAAGATCTCGATCGGCCCGATCTACGTGGACATCAAGATCCTGGTGCTGATCATGTGATGGCAGCGACCGCCGTGCCTCGCCGCCGTTCGATCCGGATCCTGGGCGCCGTGCTGGTGGCCGCGGGCGTGCTGCCGATGCTGATGCCGCTGGAGACCTTCTCGATGTGGCTGGCGCTGCCGTGCATCGCCGCGATCTTCGCGGGCTCGGCGCTGCTGTGCGGTGCCTGGGAACTGCTCGAGATCCGCCGGCGCGAGGCGCGCAGTCGCGGCTTCGACGCGCAGGCGCAAGGCGTGATCGTCGGCAGCGAGATCGGCGATGCCTACAGCGACACCAGCCCGCTGATGAACCTCACCGTGCGCTTCGCCGACCGCGGCGGCATCGAGCGCCAGGTCGGCGTGCAGCAGGTGGTGATGCTCAACGAGCTGCCGCTCTACGCGGTGGGACGCCCGGTGCTCGTGCGCTTCGCCTCCGCCTCGCCCGCCACCGACCTGGTGATCTCGCCGCTCGCCGGGTCGGCCGGCTTTTCCTTCTGATCCCGCGCCGGCATCGCGCGCTGCCTTCCCTTCCGAAGCCGACCCTTGAAGATCGTCAAGCCCTTTCGCCTCAGCCTGCTCACCCGCCCCTACCGCTGGCGCTCGGCCAACCACCTGGGCATCGCCGTGCTGGCCTGCGCCAGCCTGGAGGCCGAGCCGCGGCTGCAGCCCGAGCAGGAGCTCTGGCAGATGGCGGGCGAGGTGCTCGACCCCGGCAGCGTGCTCGACATGAGCATGCCCAAGGGCGAGGCCGAGGTGCTGGCCAGCGGCTTCGCCTACACCGCGCACCAGGAGGACAAGACCCGCTGCGCGGCGCGGCTGCGCGTGGGCACGGTCGACCGTTCGCTGGCCGTGTTCGGCGACCGCTTCTGGCTCGGCGGCCACATCACCGAGCCGGCCCCGTTCGAGCGGATGCCGCTCGACTGGCGCCATGCCTTCGGCGGCCCCGACGTGCCCGAGAACCCGCTGGGCCTGGGCACGGTCGACGAACTCGTCAACGGCGTGCAGACCTGCCGGCTGCCCAACGTCGAGGTGGTGGGGCAACAGATCCAGCGCCGCGGGCAGCGGCCGCGGCCGGCCTCGTTCTCGGGCTTGCTGCCCGATGCGCCGCAGCGCATGGCGCTGATCGGCACGCGCTACGACGACGCCTGGCTGCAGAACGGCTTCCCCGGTTTCGCCGACGACCTCGACTGGCGCTTCTTCAATGCCGCCGGTCCCGAGCAGCGCTTCGGCCAGCCGGCGCTGCCCGCGAGCGCGCCCTACGAGATCTGGAACATGCACCCGCACATCCCGGTGCTGCGCGGCCACCTGCCGCCGTGGCAGGCCGTGTGCCACCTCAACTTCGACAAGGAGGTCGGCGAGCTGCGCCGGGTCGAACTCGGACTCAGCACCGCCTGGTTCTTTCCCGACCGCGAGCGCGTGGTGCTGGTGTGGCACGGCTCGACGCCGATCCGCGAGGACGACGCGGCCGACGTGAAGCACATCATGCCGTCGCTCGAGCTGCCCGACGCGCCGCGCCCGCACGCGCACTACGCCGACGTGCTGCGCAAGCGCATCGATCCGGAGAAGAGCGCCTCCCACGTGCTGCGCGACAGCGACCTGGTGCCGCGCGCGCTGCTCGCGGAATGGACCGCGATGCGCATGCCCGACACCCTGGCCGAGCCCCTGCCGCGCAACCTGCAGGCCGGCATGCGCCGGCACTACGAGCAGCAGCGCGCCGAACTGCTCGCGCAGGGGCTGGATCCCGCCGACTACCTCGCGCCGCCGCCCGTGCCCGAGGTGCTGCCGGGCTTCGACGACCTGCCCGAGTACCTGGAGCGCGCCGAGGCGCAGGCGCAGCAGGCGCGCGAGCGGCTCGAGGGCGAGGTGGCGCGCGTCGAGGCCGAGCGCGCGGCGGCGCCCGCGGCACCGCTTCCGTCGGCCTTCGAGGAGGAGCAGGACGGCCAGGCCGACGAGGAGGCCGACCCGCCGGTGGAGACCGACCCGCTGAAGCTCCAGGGCCGCCTGTATTCGGCGCACCTGGCACCGGAGGCCTCGCGCGTGACCAGCTTCCGCGCCGCCAAGCTGCGGCGCCGGCTGGCCGCGGCCGCTCCCGAGGCGCGCCACTTCTCGAAGATGAACCTCAGCGGCGCCGACCTCTCGGGCATGGACCTGCGCGGCGCCGACTTCAGCCACGCGGTGCTGGCCGACGCGAACCTGCAGGGCGCGAACCTCGAGGGCTGCGATTTCTCCGAAGCCGTGCTCGCGCGCGCGCTGCTCACCGACACGCTGCTGGCGGGCAGCCGGCTCGACAAGGCCAACCTCGGCGGCGCGCACCTGCAAGGCTGCGACCTCTCGTCGGCGAGCCTGCGCGAGACCCTGTGCCACGGCACGCGCTTCACGGGCTGCAACCTGCGCGGCGCGCTGCTCGACCAGACCCAGCTGCACGAGACCGAGATGGCCGGGTGCGCCATGCAGTCCTCGCGCTGGACACAGGTCGCGCTGCGCCGCATGACGCTGCGCGACCTGGTGCTGGACCAGGCCGAGCTCAACCAGGTGCTGCTGCTCGAATGCAGCCTGGAACGCGTGTCGCTGAATGCCGCGCGGCTGGTGCGCTGCGGCTTCGTCACGGTCCGGCTGGTGGCGCAGGTCGACCTGTCGCATGCGCGCTTCGATGCCTGCAGCATCGCGCTGGGCAGTTCGTTCGCGGGCGTGACGGCGGTGGGTACCTTCCTGAAGCAGTGCGGCATGCGCGGCACCTCCTTCGCGGGCGCGGACCTGAGCGCGGCGCGGCTGGAGAACTGCGACCTGTCGGAATGCGACCTGTCGGATGCGCGGCTCGACGGCTTCGTCGCGGGCGAGAGCCTGTTCGTGCGCGCGAACCTCGCGCGCGCCTCGCTGCGCGGTGCCCACCTGATCGACGCCAATCTCTCGAAATCGAACCTGCTGGGCAGCGACCTGCGCGAGGCCAACCTGTTCCGCGCCGACGTGTCGCAGGCCTTCATCGATGCCACCACGCTGCTCGAGGATGCCTACACGCAGCATGCCAAGGTCTGGCCGCGGCGCGATCCGGAGGCCACGCCATGACCCTGGACGCATTGCTCGACGCGGTGCGCCACGGCGTGCAGCTGCAGGGCCTCGACTGCCGCGGCTGGGACCTGCGCGGGCTCGACCTGTCGGGCGCGCTGTGGGACCGCATCGACTTCACGGGCGCCGATTTCCGCGGCGCCGACCTCTCGGGCAGCATCCTCAGCCATTGCACGATGGCGGGCTGCGACTTCGCGGGCGCCAAGGGCGGGCAACTGCAGATGTTCCGCGGGCGCTTCGAGAACGCGAACTTCTCGGGCGCCCTGCTCGAGCAGGCCGCGTTCGTCGAGTCGCACCTGGCGCTCGCGCGCTTCGACGAGGCGGTGCTCGACCGCGTCACCTTCTTCCGCTGCGACCTGGCCGAGGCTTCGCTGCGCACCCGGCGCATGGCGCAGGCCACCGTCACCGAATCGAACCTGGCGCGCTGCGATTTCACCGGCGCCAGCCTGCAGTCCGTGACGATGTTCAAGCTCGACCTGCGCAGCACCGTCTTCGCGCAGTTCGAAGGCGATGGCGTGGTGTTCCTCGAATGCGAGCTCGCGGGCCAGCAGTTCGCGGGGCTCGTGCTGCCGCGCTGCCAGTTCACCGACTCGCGGCTCGACGAGGTCGACTTCCGCCAGGCCACGCTGACGCAGAGCAACTTCAAGGGCGCCTCGCTGCGCGGCGCGCGTTTCGGCGGGGCCGAGGCCTGCATGACCATCTTCGCGGAGGCCGACCTGGCCGGCGCCGACTGCGGCGCGGGGCGCTTCGACCAGTCGCTGTGGGTGGATGCCGCGCTCGAGGGCGTGAACTTCGCGCAGGCCCGGCTGCCGCTCGCCGTCTTCCATCGCGCGCGCTGCAAGGGTGCGAGCTTCGCGCAGGCCGGGCTGGAGGACGCCGACTTCTCCTATGCCGACCTCACGGACGCGGACCTCGTCGATGCCCGCTTCCTGCGCACCCGCCTGCACCGCGCCATCCAGCAGGGCACCCGTTTCTCCAGGCGCGGCGGCATCATCGAAAACGACCCGGACCTGCACCGCGCGCAGTCGTGGTCCGACGCCCGCTGATGCCGCGCCATCGTTTCATCCGAGCTCGAAAAGGGAAAACACCATGAACGTCGTTCCGCTGCGCGTCGCCTCCGACGCCTCGTCCCCGGTTCATTCGATCGGCACGGTCCGCGGCCTGCCGGCCGACGGGCAGTTCGTTGTCGAGGCCGACGACGGCAGCCTGCGCACCTGCCGCCGCGCGGCCAGCTGCCTGCTCAAGCCCCAGACCGGCGACACCGTGCTGGTCTCGGGGCCGGATGCCTACCGCGTGTTCCTGATCGCGGTGCTCGAACAGGCCGATGCCGCCGTCAGCCGCATCGAGGTCGACGGCGCGCTGGTGCTCGGCGGCAACGCGCACCCGGTCGCGATCGAGAGCGAAGGCGAGGTGCGGCTGCGCAGCGGCACGCGGCTCGCCATGAGCGCCGAGCAGTGGTCGATGCAGGCCGACAGGGCCGACTGCCGCACCGACGCGTTGCGCCTCACGGCGAAGGAGGTCGAGGCGACCACCGGCACGGCGAAGCTGTTCGGCAAGGTCTTCGAGACCGTGGCCGACCGCATCGTGCAGATGGCGCGCAACACGCTGCGCATCGTCGACGAGATGGACCAGTCGCGCGTGCGCCACCTGGACTGCAAGGCCAGCGAGACGGCACGCATCCATGGCCGCCACACGACCGTCACGGGGCAGGACCTGGTGAAGGTCGACGCCGCGCAGATCCACATGGGCTGAGGAGGAATCCCGCATGTTCGCCAACTGCCAGCTGTTCGGGATGGATCTCGCGTTCCCCGACGTGTGCCGCACGCCGGTGCCCATTCCCTTTCCCAACATGGCGCTGGGGCCGATGGCCATTCCCAACGCCTGGAACATCCTGTTCATGGGCATGCCGGCCCACAACATGGCGACCGTCACACCGATCACGCTCGGCGACCAGCCCGGCGTGCTCGGCGGCATGATCTCGCAGACCTTCATGCAGCAGTCGCGCCACCTGACGGGCGCCTTCACGGTGCTGCTCAAGGGCACGCCCGCGACGCGCGTCACGAGCGTCACGCTGCAGAACCGCTGCAACATCGTCGGCATGCGGCTGGTGCCGAGCCAGCTCAAGGTGCTGGTGCTGGCGGCCTGAAGCGCCAGCGTCGCGCTCAGCGCGGTGTGGCGGTACCCGCCAGCGTCACCTGCTGCGGAAAGCCCACCCACACCGCGAGCGCCGAGAAGTTGTCGCGCGACTCGTCGGCCTTGGCCTCGGCCGCGCGCCGCAGCAGCGCGAGCCATTCCTCGGCGCTGTCGGCCAGTTGCAGCGAGCGTTCCATGACCTGCTGCGAGATCAGCTGCCACAGCCCGTCGGTGCACAGCAGGAAGGCATCGCCGTCGGCCAGCCGCTGCGTGCCCGAGACCGTGGCCTCGGCGCTCGCGCGCGCGCCGAGCGCGCGGTAGAGCAGGTTGCTCTGGATCAGGGCCTGCGCGCCGTTGGCCGGCACGGCATCGCCCTGGGCCATGCCTTCGCGCGAGCGCTGCGACAGGCTGTGGTCCTCGGTGCGTTCCATCAGCACGCCGCGACGGAACCAGTAGAGGCGGCTGTCGCCCACGTGGGCCCAGCGCGCCTGGCCGCTGCTGCGGTCGACGAACAGCGAGACGAAGGTCGCGCTCATCTTGCCCTGCTCGGCCTGCGCGCGCTGGCGCGCGAGGATCGCGTCGTTGGCGCGCGTCACGCACTGCTGGATGTCCTCGGCCGCCACCGAGGGATTGGCGACGAAGGCATTGAGCGCGGTGTCGACCGCGGTGCGCGCGGCCTGCTCGCCGCCCGCGTTGCCGCCCACGCCGTCGCTCACGACGAAGCAGCCGAACCAGTCGTCGAGGTGGTAGCCGATCGCATCCTGGTTGCCGCTGCGCTCGCCCACGCAGGAGAACTGCGACGTGGACAGCGGGACGGCGAACGGGGTCGTGCGGGTCGCTTCAAGCACGGCGTGCCTCCTTCAAACGTTCCATTTCCCGGTCGTAGGCCTGCTGGAAGGCCCGGCCGAACACGGCCTGGAAGTCGTCCTCGACCGCGGCCGTGGTCTCGGCATGCAGCTGCTGCAGCTGGCGCCACAGGCGCGCCTCGCGCCCGCCGGGCAACAGTTTCTCGCCGAGGCCGCCGTCGTGCGGCGTGTCCTTCTTGAGCGCCTCGGGGTCGAAGCGCTGCAGCACCATCAGCAGCGCGGCGCGCATGCCGGCGACCATGCCGAGCTGGTGCGACTGCAGGTCGCCGAGCGCGTCGTGCACCGCGGCCTCGGGCGGCAGGAAGCCGGGCATGCGCGCGCCGAACATCTGCATCAGCACCGCGCGGCCGTTGGGCAGGATCTTGAACGGGTTGTTCTCCTCGTCCACGATCATCGTGATCTCGGCGCGCACCTCGCGCTTGAGCATCGCGCGCGAGGACAGCAGCTCGATGGTGCCATCGGTGAAGGCGCGCATCAGCCGGCCGAGCCTGCGCATCATCTCGGCGTCGAGCTGCTGCTGGCCCGCGACGTCGGGCACGCCGGCGCCGTCGAGGAAGGCGCGGAACAGCGCCTCGCACGAAGCGGCGGGCAGCGCGGGCGCGGTGTCGGCGGCGGGGCTCGGCGGTGCCGCGACGGCGACCGGTTCGGCCTCCTTCGGCGCGACGACCTCGAGGGGCATCTCGGCCACGGCCGGCGCGGGCGCTGCCACCGGCGCCATGGTCGGGAGCGGCGACGTCGGCGGTGCCTCGGCGGGCGCCTGCATCGGTGCGGGCGCGGTCTCGACGGGCGCGCTCTGCATCGACGCGGTGGGCGGCGCGGCCACCGGCGTCGCGGGCGTTTCCTCGCGCTCGGGCTCGGGCTCGACCATGCGCGCGGGCGGCTGCGCCACGGGCAGCGGCATCGGCGTCGGCGGACGGAACTGGCCCGACACCTCGCGCGCATGGTTCGACTGGCTGAAGCCCGGCACCGTCGGCCGCTTCTCCAGCAGGTCCATCGCGGGATGCACGTCCTCGAGCGCGGGCGCATGCGTCAGCGCGGTGGGCCGCGGATCGGACAGCGGCGAGGGCGCGCCCTGGTCGGCCGCGAACAGCGACAGCGGATCGATGCCGCGCTTGAGCGCGAAGTCGGACACGTCGGTGGTCGCGTCGGGATTCAGCTGGGTCAGCGGATCGGCCGGGTTCCTGCGCGCCTGCGAGGGCAGCTCGAAGGGCTCGTGCGCGAACGGGTCGGGCATGGGCACGGGCGTGGTGTCGACGCGGCGCGGCGCGTTCGCGAGGATCGCGTCCCAGTCGGCCGCGGTGGGCATCGACGAGCGCGCGGCCGGTGCGGGCGCGGGCGCCGCGGGGGGCGGCGGCACCGGCGATGCGAAGGCGGCGGGCGGTGGCGCGAATGCCGGCGGCGGTGCGGGCGCGAAGACCGGCGCGGCCACGGGCGCGGGCGGCCGTTGCACTGGCGGTGGCACCGGTTGCGGTGGCGGCGCGGCATGCGTGTCGCCGATCGGCAGCGCGCCCGCGCCGAACAGGTCGGCGAACACGTCGGACACCGGTGCCTGCGGCAGCAGCGCATCGAGCGGCGCGGCTGCGGGTGGAGGCGATGGCGGATAGGCCGGCGGCATCGATGTCGGCAGCGATGCCGCCTGCGCACCGAAGTCCGGCGCCGACGCGAGGCGCGATGTCACTGGCGACGAGGCCAGGCGCGAACTCGCGGACTCGACCGCGGGCGGCCACGCGACGGTGGGCTCCACGATGGGCTCGACGGCGGCCGGCACGGGCGCGATCGCCGGTGCCGCGCGGCTCGCGGCGGCATGCGCGGGTGCGGCTTCCAGCACGTAGCTGCCGATGGTCACGCGATCGCCCTCGGCGATCGGCGACTCCTGGTCGTGCCGCAGCGTCTGTCCGTTCACGCTGATCGGCAGCACCGCGCTCATGTTGCGCAGCACCGCGCGGCCCGCGTCGTCGAAGCGCACGGTGGCCTGCAGGCGCGAGATCTGCCGCTGTTCGTCGGGCAGCACGAGGTGGTTGTCGGGGCTGCGGCCGATGGTGCCGCCCGGGGCCGCGAGCAGGGCCGACGGGCCCGCGGCCACCGGCCGGCCCGCATGTTCGATCACCGTCCAACGCATGGCATCTCCCAGTTCATGACACGGGCTCCTGGCGCGGGAGACCCGTCAGCGCTTCATCTTCTTGGCGGCTTCGAACGCGGGGCCCCACACGGGATGCTTGCGCTCGGCGATGCTGAGATCGAAGGAAGGGAAGGCATCGAGGATCTTGAGGAACTGCGTGCGGCACTCGGGCAGCTGATTGGCCACGCAGTAGCTGAAGGCCTCGAGCTTCATCGCGGCGAGCCGCGTGTTGGGCTCGGCCGCATCGAACACCGACACGCCGCCGCTCTTGAGCGTGGAGATGGTCTTCGCGTAGTCGCCTTCGTCGTAGGCCTGCTGCGCGCGTTCGAGCGTGGTGCGCGCGACCTGCTGGCTCAGGCGTTCGGGTTGCGGCGGTCCTGGATCGACGGGGGTCTTCGGCGTGGTGTCGCAGCCCGCGACCAGAAAGAGCGGAATCACCAGGGCGCACAGCAATGACTTCAATCTTCTCTCCTGCCTTGCAAAGTTAAGCCCCGATACTGTGCCGCGTCGATATGACGGCACGTCGGCCGACATCGGCGCTGCATGACGTCTCGATACTATAGGCGCGAACTTCGATGGGAGAACCCATGCATCGACGAACCCTGTTGCGAAGCGCGATCGCGACGTCGCCATTGCTCGTTGGACTCGGCGGCTGTGCGTCGACGGCCAAGTCCATGCCCACGCCCTACGCGGTCTCGATCAAGGTCGACGACGGCGTCAACCCCGATGGCCGCGGGCAGGCCGCGCCGATCCTCGTGAAGGTGTTCGAGCTCAAGTCCTCGGGCAACTTCGAGACCGCCGACTACTTCGCGCTGCAGGACCGCGATCGCGAGACGCTCGCGGCCGAACTCGTCAATGCGGACCAGGCCATTCTGCGCAGCGGCGAGGAACGCACCTTCAAGCGCGAGGCCGGCCTCGACTCGCGCGCCATCGGCGTGATCGCGGGCTATCGCAAGCTCGAGAACGCACGCTGGCGCCTCGTGCTGCCGCTCAAGGAGCCCAAGCAGACGAACCTCTACAAGGTGTGGCAGTTCTCTCCGAGTGAACAAAAGGTTCGCATCGTGATCCGCAAGAGCGGTATCGAACTGTTGCCGACTACGTGATTTCGTAGCACTTGCGCGCACGCCCTAATACGAAAGTGCGCCGCACGTAGGCCAAGGCCTCGACGCTGCAAAAACGGTGCAAAACGTAAACATCGCCGTGTAGCATCGACACGCATTGCGCCCATGCAGGGAGGCCGTCTCGACGATGGACCGACCGCACGAGAGTGGCCGCACTCCAGGAGGTTTTCTTTGGTGACAGTTCGCAATCCGGGCGCCATCAGCAGAACGGGCGCCCATCCGCAGGCATTGGCGAATCGCGTGGTGTGGTCCGAGGGCATGTACCTGCGGCCGCAGCATTTCCAGCAGCTGGAGCGCTATGTCGAGCAGTACGTGACGCGCCGCACCGCGGGGCTGCAGGGTGCGTACTGGGGCTGGCTGCACCTGGACATCGATCGCGACGCGCATGCGCTGGGCCGCGTCTCGCTGCTCGGCGGCGCGGGCGTGATGCCCGACGGCACGCCGTTCTCCTTCGGCGTGGAAGACGCGCCCGTGCCCTACGAGGTGCCGAGCGACCTCACCGACGAGCTCGTGGTGCTCGCCTTGCCGCTGCGCCGGCCCGGCAGCGAGGAAGTCATCTTCGCGGAAGACACGACCTCGGCCGCGCGCTTCCACGTGGTCGAACGCGAAGTCGCCGATGGCAACGCGGTTGCATTGGGCCCGGCGGTGCTGCAGCTCGCGGCGCCGCGGCTGCGGCTGGTGCGAGCCTCCTCGCTGACCGCGGAGTGGCAGGCGATCGGCGCGGTGCGCGTGATCGAGCGCCGCACCGACCACAAGCTGGTGATCGACGCCAACTACATCCCGCCGGTGCTCGACGTGTCGGCGCAGCCGATGCTGCGCAGCATGGTGGCCGAGCTGCACGGCCTGCTCACGCAGCGTTCCGAGGCGCTGGCCTCGCGGCTGTCGCAGCCGGGGCGCGGCGGCGTCAGCGAGGTCTCCGACTTCCTCCTGCTCGAGCTCGTGAACCGCTACCTCGCGCTCACCTGGCATGCGCAGCAGGCGGTGCAGGTGCATCCCGAGGAGCTGTTCGTCGACTGGTTCAAGCTCGCCTGCCACCTCGCCACGCACACCTCGCCCACGCGGCGGCCGGTGGTGTGGCCGGTGTACGACCACGACAACCTCAACGAGAGCATCCGCCCGCTGATGGAGGAGCTGCGCCGCTCGCTGTCGGCGGTGCTCGAGCAGAGCGCGATCGCGATCGAGCTCGAGGAACGCAGCCACGGCGTGCGCGTGGGCCGCATGCCCGACCCGGTGCTGGTGCGCAACGCGGGCTTCGTGCTCGCGGTGCATGCCGACCTGCCGGCCGATGCGATCCAGCAGCGCTTCCCCACGCAGGTGAAGATCGGCTCGGTCGAGCGCATCCGCGACCTGGTGCAGCTGCAGCTGCCGGGCGTGACCGTGCGGCCGCTGCCGGTGGCGCCGCGGCAGATTCCCTACAACGCGGGCTACCACTACTTCGAGCTCGACAAGAGCGGCGACATGTGGCGCCAGCTCGAGAAGTCGGGCGGCGTGGCCATGCACCTGGCCGGCGAATTCCCCGGCCTGGCCATGGAGTTCTGGGCCATCCGTCCGTGAGCGATCGCATGAACGGCATCAACGACGTGGCCGTCGGGCCGGGCGGCTTCGTGCCGCCGAATCCGGGTGGCGGCACCAACGGCGGCACCCATGGCAGCAACAACCCGCTGAACGCCCCGCGCGGCCTCGGCGAGCAGCCGCAGGCCTTCACCGCCTTCCACGACACGCGGCGCCCGCATGCGGGCGACACCGCGCTGGCCGGCAACAACCCGCTGGTGGCGGCGGCCAATCCGCTGCTCGACCTGATCCCGCAGATCCGCGCCACCGGCCACCACGACTCGCCCGCGCAGCTGCGCGAGCACCTGGTCGACGAGGTGCGGCGCTTCGAGACGCGCGCGCAGCAAAGCGGCATCTCGCCCGAGGTCATCATCGGCGCGCGCTACTGCCTGTGCACCGCCGTCGACGAGGCGGCCGCGCTCACGCCCTGGGGCGGCAGCATCTGGTCCTCGCAGAGCCTGCTGGTGATGTTCCACAACGAGACTTGGGGCGGCGAGAAGTTCTTCCAGCTGCTCTCGCGCCTGGTGCAGAACCCGCAGCAGCACCTGCACCTGATCGAGCTCATCTACTTCTGCCTCGCGATGGGCTTCGAGGGGCGCTTCCGCGTCATCGACAACGGCCGCTCGCAGCTCGAGACCCTCAAGCAGCGCCTGCTGCAGATCATCCGCCAGACGCGCGGCGAGATCGCGCAGCCGCTGTCGCCGCACTGGCAGGACACCAGCGCGCCCGTGCGCCGCACGCGCAACTGGCTGCCGGTGTGGGCCGTGGGCGCGGTGGCCGCAGTGCTGCTGATGATCGCCTTCGCGCTCCTGACCTTCAACCTCGGCGGCACCTCCGACGGCGCCTTCTCCGCGATCAATGCGGTGCGCCTGCCGCAGACGCAGCGCGCGGTGGCGCAGCCCGCGCCGCAGCCGCGGCTGCAGCGCTTCCTCGAGGCCGAGATCCGCGAGGGCCTGGTCAGCGTGCGCGACGAGGCCGACCGCAGCGTGGTGATCCTGCGCGGCGACGGCCTGTTCGCTTCGGGCGCCGACAAGGTGCTCGACCGCTACGTGCCGGTGCTCAACCGCGTGGCCGAGGCGCTCAACGCGGTCGACGGCAACGTGCTGATCAACGGCTACTCCGACGACCAGCCGATCCGCAGCGTGCGCTTCCCCTCGAACTGGCACCTGTCGCAGGCACGCGCCGACTCCGTGCGCAAGATGATCGGCGCGCGCATGACGCGCCCCGAGCGGCTGCGCGCCGAGGGCCGCGGCGACGCCGACCCGATCGTGCCGAACGATTCGCCGGCCAACCGCGCGCGCAACCGCCGCGTGGAAGTGACCTTGCTGGTCGCGCCGGTGGCACCGCAGGGAGGACGCTGAGATGCTGCGCGCGTTCTTCCGTTTCCTGGTCAGCCGCGACCTCTGGGTCTTCTTCGGCCTGGTCGCGCTGGCCTTCCTGATCTGGATCATCGGCCCGGTGATCGCGGTCGGCCGCTACCGTCCGCTCGAGAGCGAGTTCGTGCGCATCGTCGTGATCGCGCTGATGTTCGCGATCTGGCTGGTGCGCGTGGCCTACCGCAAGTGGCGCGAGCGCCGCCTCAACGCGCAGCTGCTGAACCAGCTGCGCACGCCTTCCAAGAAGGAGAAGGAGGCCAAGCCCGAGGAGGCGCCCGAGATCAAGGAGCTGCAGACCGGCTTCAACGACGCCACCTCGATCCTGCGCAACATGCGCTTCGGGCCGGGCGAGGAGGGCAAGGCCGCGGGCCGCTTCTCGATCTTCGACCGCCAGTACCTCTACCAGCTGCCCTGGTACATCTTCATCGGCGCGCCGGGCTCGGGCAAGACCACGGCGCTGGTCAACTCCGATCTCGACTTCCCGCTGGCCGACCAGCTCGGCAAGGCGGCGGTGCGCGGCATCGGCGGCACGCGCAACTGCGACTGGTGGTTCACCAACGACGCGGTGCTGATCGACACGGCCGGGCGCTACACCACGCACGAGAGCAACCGCGAGACCGACGAGGGCGAGTGGAAGGGCTTCCTCGAACTGCTCAAGAAGTTCCGCCCGCGCCAGCCGATCAACGGCGCGATCCTCACCATCAGCATCGCCGACCTGCCGCTGGCCGACGACGCGCAGCGCGCGCGCCACGCGATGGCGCTGCGCAAGCGGCTGCTCGAGCTGCGCAACGACCTGGGCATCAACTTCCCGGTCTACGTGATGGTGACCAAGGCCGACCTGCTGGCCGGCTTCAACGAGTACTTCGGCGGCCTGAGCCGCGCCGAGCGCGCGCAGGTCTGGGGCTTCACCTTCCCGATCGACGCGAGCGCCGCCAGCGCCAAGCCCGCCAAGGGCGACAAGCGCGCGGGCACCGCCACCACGCTCGAGGGCAGCGACCTGCGCGAGCGCTTCCAGCAGGAGTACCGGCTGCTGCACCAGCGGCTCGACGAGCGCCTGCCCGAGCTGCTGGCCGCCGAGCCCGACCCGATGCGCCGCGCGCAGGCCTACCTGCTGCCGCAGCAGTTCGCGAGCTTCGAGGACATCCTCGGCACCTTCCTGGCCGACGTGTTCAACCCGTCGAAGTTCGAGACCGCGCCGATGCTGCGCGGCGTCTACTTCACCAGCGGCACGCAGGAGGGCACGGCCTTCGACCGCGTGATGGGCGCGATCAAGCGCTACCTGCAGGTCAACGCGCCGCCGGCGCCGCCGCCGGGCCCGGGCAAGAGCTACTTCCTCAAGGAGTTGCTGCAGCAGGTGATCTTCCGCGACGCGGGCGTGGCCGGCACCAACCTGCGCTGGTATCGGCGCAAGCGCGCGGCCGACCTGGTGGGCTACAGCGTGATCGGCGTGCTGCTGGTGGCGCTGCTAGGCGCCTGCGTCAACAGCTGGCACAACAACAAGGAGTACGTGGCCGAGGTCGACGGCAACGCGAAGTCCTTCAACCGCGCCGCGGCGCGCGGCGAGCTGCCGACCGTGGTCGACTCGAGCGGCGACCTCGCGAGTTCGCTCTTGATCCTCGACCGGCTGCGCGACCTGCCGAAGTCGGAGAAGTTCGACATCGGCGACCCGCCCGTCAGCTACCGCTTCGGCCTCTACCAGGGCGAGAAGCTGCAGGCCGCGACCGACGGCGTCTACCAGCGCGCGCTCGAGAGCGTGCTGCTGCCGCAGGCGGCGCAGCGCGTGGAGCAGTCGCTGCGCGAGGCCTCGAAGAACAACCCCGAGTACAGCTACGAGGCGCTCAAGGCCTACCTGATGCTGTACGACGCCGAGCGCTACGACGCCGACTTCCTGCAGGCCTGGCTGCTGACCGACGTGGACCGCAAGGTCGGCGCCGCGCTCACGCGCGAGCAGCGCACCAACCTCGAGTCGCACCTGAAGGCGCTGTTCGGCGGCCGCGTCGTGAGCTCGCCGTTCGCGAAGGACGAGCGCCTGATCACCGAGACGCGCGAGCGCCTCGCGGGCGTGCCGCTGGCGCAGCGCTCGTACGCGCGGCTGCGCCGCATCCTGCTGCAGACCAGCCAGCCCAATGCCTTCACCATCGCCGAGGCCGGCGGCGCCGAGTCGGCGCTGGTGGTGCGGCGCGCCAGCGGCAAGCCGCTGACCGACGGCATCCCCACGCTGTTCACCTACCGCGGCTACTGGGACATCTTCGACAAGCGCATGGCCGAGACCACGCTCGCGCTCGAGCAGGAGGACCGCTGGGTGCTGCAGATCCGCGCGCCCGGCATCACCGACATCACCTCGCGCGAGCTGCTGCTGCGCGAGGTGCGCCGGCTCTATCTCACCGACTACATCAAGGTCTGGGACGACTACCTGGCCGACATCCGGCTGGCCGACAGCCGCTCGCTGCTGCAGAGCATCCAGATGACGCGCGTGCTCTCGACCTCGGAGTCGCCGATGTCGCGCATCATCCGCGGCGCCGCGCGCGAGACCGACCTGCTGCGCAACCACGACGAGGCCGCGCGCAGCCTGCTCGACCAGGCGCAGAACCGCGTGCAGACCACGCGCGAGCGCATCGAGCAGCTGATCGGCCAGCCCGACGGCAGCCAGCGCCGCAACACCGTGCCCGACCGGCCCGAGTCGCTGGTGGACAACCACTTCGAGCCGTTGCGCCGCATGGTGACCGCGCCCAAGCAGGGCGGGCAGGCGCCGATCGACGCCACCGCCGCGCTGATCAACGAGCTCTACAACTACCTGACGGCCACCGACACCGCGCTGCGCAGCGGCAACATCCCGCCGACCAGCGACGCCGTGACCAAGGTGCAGGCCGAGGCCGGCCGCATGCCGGTGCCGTTCCAGGGCATGCTCAACGACCTCTCGGCCACCGCCTCGTCGAAGGCGGCCGCGGTCACGCGCCAGAACATCGGGCAGAACGCGGCCGCCACCATCGGAAACTTCTGCAACCAGGCGATCGCGGGCCGCTATCCGTTCTCGCGCGGCTCCAGCCGCGACGTGGCCGCGGGCGACTTCGCGAACCTGTTCGCGCCGGGCGGGATGATGGACGACTTCTTCCAGAAGAACCTCATGACGCAGGTCGACACCTCGAGCAACCCGTGGACCTGGAAGCGCGGCGTCGACGGCAGCGCCTCGGGCCGCTCGGCCTACCTCGATTCGTTCCAGAAGGCGCAGGCCATCCGCGACGTGTTCTTCTCGGGCATGGCGGGCGGGCGCACGCCCTCGTTCTCGATCGACATCCGGCCCGAGGACATGGACGCCGGCCTCACGCAGATGACGCTGGACATCGACGGCCAGACGGTGCGCTACGCGCACGGGCCGCAGGCGCCCACCACCGTCAAGTGGCCCGGTCCGCGCAACAGCAACCAGGTGCGGCTGCAGGTCACGACCTCGAGCGGCACGCCGGCCGGCGGCATCGTCACCGAGGGCCCGTGGGCGCTGCACCGGCTGTTCGACAAGGCCTCGATCTCCTCGGGCGGCTCGAGCGAGTCGTTCAATGCCAGCTTCGACCTGCAAGGCCGCAAGGTGGTGCTCAACGTGACCGCCAACAGCGTCTACAACCCGCTGCGGCTGTCGCAGATGAGCGGCTTCTCGTGCCCGGGGCGCTCGTGATGAATCCCGGCGCGACGGCGCAGCCGGCCTGGGTGCCCGGCGACGAGCAGGTCGGCTGGTACGGCAAGCTGCCCGCGGCCGGCGACTTCCTGCACCGGCGCATGTCGCGCGAGCTGCAGGCCTGGTGGGATCGCTGGATGCAGAACGGCCTGGGCGCCTTCAAGCGCTGGCCCGACGCCATGACGCGCCACTACGCGGTGGCGCCGGTGTGGAACTTCGCGATCCCCGCCACCCAGGGCGTGAGCGCGGTGCAGTTCGGTTGCATCGCGCCGAGCTGCGACCGCGTGGGTCGCTACTACCCGGTGTGCGTGAGCCTGCAGGTGGACGCGCGCGCCTACCGACCCGCGGTGCTCGAGGGCGCGGCCGCCTGGTACTGGCAATGCGGCAACGCGATGCTGCAGGCGATCCGCCATGGCGTGGCGCCCGAGCACTTCGATGCGCAGGTGCTGGCCGCGGGCCATGGCGGCTTCCAGCCGGCCAGCGGCGGCTCGGACGACATCCTTTCGATCCTCGGGCCTACGTCGGCGGGCGAGGGCGCCCAGCAGCGGCTGGGCTGGCCGGAGCTTCCACTGTGCTTCGACGCGTTCGGAAGCACGAGCTACTGGTGGACCAACCAGGCCGACGGCTCGCCGCTGCGGACCGCGGCCCATGGCGGCGGCCTCAACACGCCGCTGTTCTCGAAGCTTTTTTCCCAGGGGCACGTGCCATGGGCGTGAGAGTCCCGATGCATGAGGAGGAACAAGAATGACGACGGAAGGACGCACCGGCCCTCCGGTGGGCACCGACCCGCAGGAGCGACCGCACCCGCTGGCCATCGGCCACCGGCTCGACGAGTTCGAGCTGCTCGAGGTGATCGGCGAAGGCGGCTTCGGCATCGTCTACCGGGCCTACGACCACTCGCTGCAGCGCGAGGTCGCGATCAAGGAATACATGCCCTCGATGCTCGCGCGGCGCATCGGCGACGACAGCGTGCACGTGCGTTCCGACCGGCTCACGGCCACCTTCCAGGCCGGGCTGCGCAGCTTCATCAACGAGGCGCGCACGCTCGCGCAGTTCAGCCACCCGGCGCTGGTGCGCGTGCATCGCTTCTGGGAATCGAACTCGACCGCCTACATGGCGATCCAGCTCTACAAGGGCCGCACCCTGCGCCGCCTGGCCGACGAGGAGCCCGGCACCATCTCCGAAGCCTGGTTGCTCGGCATGCTCGGGCCGCTGCTCGGCGCGCTCGAGACGCTGCACCGCAGCGGCTGCTTCCACCGCGACATCGCGCCCGACAACATCTTCATCCAGCAGGACGGCCTGCCGGTGCTGCTGGACTTCGGCGCCGCGCGCAAGTCGATCGCCGACCTGGTCGACGAGGTCGCGGTGATGGTGAAGTCGGGCTATTCGCCGATCGAGCAGTACGCCGACGACAACACGCTGCTGCAGGGTGCCTGGACCGACCTCTACGCGCTCGGCGCGGTACTCTACCGCGCCGTCACCGGCCATCCGCCGCCCTCGGCCGTGGTGCGCAGCGTGCAGGACGCCTACGTGCCGCTCGCGAGCATGAACCGGCCCGACCTGAGCCCGGCCTTCTGCGCCGCGGTCGACCACACGCTGGCCGTGCACAGCAAGGACCGCACGCAGACCGTGGCGGCCTTCGCGGCCGAACTCGGGCTCGCCAAGCTCGGCGACATCTACGTGAGCGGGCTCGCGGCGCCAGCACCCGTGGCGCCCATCGTGCCCGCGGTGCCGGTCGCGCCGCCGGCCGAGCCCTACGTGCCGGTCTCGGCGCCCGCGCCCTTCGATGCGTTGCCGCCGGCCGCGCCCGTGCCGCCGCCGGCCGAGCCGCCCGCGCGCGCGCCGAGCGCGCGGCGGCCCGCGAACAAGAAGTCCTCGCTGCCGCGCTGGGGCGTGGTCGGCGTGCTGGTGGTGGCGCTGATCGCCGTCGGCAGCTGGATCGGCCTGCGCATCACGCAGTCGCCGCCGCCCACTTCCACCGCGATGGCACCGCCGGCGCCGCCGCCGGGCGCGCCGATGTCGAACCCGGCCTCGCCTCCGGCCGTGATGCCGCCGGCCGCGCCAGCCTCGGCCGCCGTGGCGGCCGCGTCACAGCCGCCCGCGGCCGATGGCGGCGGCGTCGCGGCCGCGCCCACGGCCGGCAATTCGCCGATCGCCGTGCCGCCGGCCACCGCGCCGGGCAGCAACGGCGCGCTGAGCCCGCTCGACAACGTGCCCGCGTCACCGCCCGCGAGCCCGCCGCCCGAGCCCGCGCTGGCGATCAGCGAGGCCGAGGACTGGAACCTCGCGCAGGCCGAGAACACGCGCGAGGGCTACGAGGCCTACCTGCGCCGCTACCGCCGCGGCCCGCATGCGCGCGACGCGCGCAATGCCATCGCCGAGCTCAACCGGCTCGCGCAGCCGGCCTCCACGCAGCCGGTGCTGGCGGGCACCGTGCCGCCGGGCACGCCCGGCGTGCCGGGTGCGCCGGGTGCCGTGCCCCCGGTCGCGGGCGGCACGGCGGTTCCACCCGTGCCGGGCGCCGCGGCCGGCATGGGCCGCGTGACGCTCAACATCCGGCCCTGGGGCCAGGTCTTCGTCGACGGCGCCGACCGCGGCGTGAGCCCGCCGCTCAAGTCGCTGTCGCTGCGCCCCGGCATCTACAACATCGAGGTGCGCAACGGCGACCTCGAGGTCTACCGGCAGCGCGTGACGGTGCAGGACAGCAAGTCGGCGCCGGTGGTGAGCCACGAGTTCAAGTAAGGGGCGAAGGCGGCGGTCAGCCGAGCAGGCTGGCCGTCGCCGCCACCCGGGCGTACTCGCCCTGCAGGTTGGCCAGCGCCATCGCGTGGACCTGCTCCGCGTCGAAAGTTGCACCGTCGATGCCCGCGCGGTCGAAGGCGAAGCTGGCATCGGACACCACCGTGACCGCGAAGCCGAGGCAGCTGGCGCTGCGCGCCGTGGCCTCGACCGACATGTTGGTGGCCACGCCGACCACCACGAGTGCCTCGATGCCGCGCACGCGCAGCCAGCGCTCGAGGCCCGAGTGCGCGAAGGCATCGGTCACGTTCTTCTCGACCACGTGCTCGGTGGGCAGCGGTGCCAGCGCGTCCTGGAATTCAGCGCCCGGCTGGCCCGGGAAGAACACCGAATCGGCGAAGCGCGACATGTGGCGCACATGGACCACGGGGCGGCCGGTGGTGCGCCAGTGCATGAGCAGGCGCTGCACCTGGGCTTCCGCGCCGGGGTTGTTGCGGCGGCCCGCGCGGGGCTCCTGCATGCCTTTCTGCATGTCGATGACGAGGAGGGCGCGATCGGTCATGGCGGGCCTGGAGTGAGCGGGATTGCGCCGCACTCTAAGCGATGCACGGGGCGCTACAGGCCTTTCTGCAGCGCCCGCCGGTACTGCACCGCCTCCGCCACATGCGCCGTCTCGATGACCGGTGCCCCCGCGAGGTCGGCGATGGTGCGCGCAACCTTGAGCGCGCGGTGCGTGCTGCGCGCCGACCAGCCGAGCCGGGCGGCGGCCGTGTGCATGAAGCGGCGCGCCTCGTCGCCGAGCGACGCATGGCGGTCGATGTCGGCGCCCTGCAGCGCCTGGTTGGGTCGGCCCTGGCGTTCGATCGCGCGTTCGCGTGCGGCGACCACGCGCGCGCGGATGGCGGCGGTGGTCTCGCCCGCGGGCGCGTCGAGCAGCTGCGGCGCCGAGATCGCGGGCACTTCGATGTGCAGGTCGATGCGATCCAGGAGCGGGCCGCTGAGCTTGCGCTGGTAGCGCGCCACCTGGTCGGGCGTGCAGCGGCAGGCTTTCGTGGGGGCGCCCAAAAAGCCGCAGGGGCACGGATTCATCGCAGCCACGAGTTGAAAGCGCGCGGGGAACTCGGCCCGCCGCGCGGCCCGCGCGATGGTGATGTTGCCGGTCTCGAGCGGCTCGCGCAGCGCCTCGAGCGCGGCGCGCGAGAACTCGGGGAACTCGTCGAGGAACAGCACGCCGTGGTGCGCCATCGAGATCTCGCCGGGCCGCGGCGGCGAACCGCCGCCCACCAGCGCCACCGCGCTCGAGGTGTGGTGCGGCGACGCGGTCGGCCGGTGCATCCAGCGCTCGGTCGAGAAGCGCCCGCCCAGGCTCGCGATGGCCGCGCTCTCGAGCGCCTCGTCGATGCGCATCGGCGGCAGCAGGCCGGCGAAGCGCTGGCCCAGCATCGACTTGCCCGAGCCCGGCTCGCCCATCATCAGGAGGCTGTGGCCGCCGGCCGCGGCGATCTCGAGCGCGCGCTTGGCGCCCGCGTGGCCCTTCACGTCGGCCATGTCGGCATAGGCGGGGGCATCGGCTTGCGCGGACGCATGGGCGCGCGACCAGCCCTCGTCGTCCGCCTCCAGGCCCGCCTGCGCATCGGCCGGCAGGAAGCGCCGCACCACGTCGAGCAGGTGCCTGGCGCCGTAGACCTCGCCGCCGGGCACCAGCGCGGCCTCGTCGGCGCTGGTCGCGGGCAGCACCAGCCGGGTGGCGATGCCGCGCGTGTGCAGCGCGAGCGCCATCGCGAGCGCGCCGCGCACCGGCCGCAGTTCGCCCGACAGCGAGAGCTCGCCCGCGAACTCGTGCCCCGCGAGCCGCGCGCCCTCGATCTGGCCGCTGGCCGCGAGGATGCCCAGCGCCATCGGCAGGTCGAAGCGGCCCGAATCCTTGGGCAGGTCGGCCGGCGCCAGGTTCACGGTGATGCGCTTGTTGTGCGGGAACTCCAGCCCGGCGTTCTGGATGGCCGAGCGCACGCGCTCGCGCGCCTCCTTGACCTCGGTCTCGGCCAGCCCGACCAGCGTGAAGCTCGGCAGGCCGTTGGCCAGATGCACCTCGACCGTGACACTGGCCGCTTCCAGCCCGAGCAAGGCGCGGCTTTGCACCAAAGACAGACTCATCCTTCACTCCCTCCCTATATTGGTGCGCCCGATTCCGGTCGTCGCGGGCGTCTTGTTCTTTTTTCAGTGCAAGCCACAAAGCCTTGCGCTTGTAACTATTTTTGGCTTCTTCCCGGGAGGGCGCTTCAACCGGTCGCCGGGGGATGTGCACTTTGGCACGCTCCCTGCTTTGAGGGTCATCAGGTTCCACAACACTACTTGCGAGGAGTTCCCGATGACGCACCGTTCCGCCGCCCAGGCCCTGATCGTCCTGGCCACCGCATTGACCACGTCGGGCGCCGCCCTGGCGCAGGCCACCCCAGACGCTGCGGCGGCGCCTGCCGCGGCCCCCGCGACCTCGCCGATCACGGCCAACATCTCGCTGACCACGAACTACAAGTTCCGCGGCCAGGACCAGGACATGATCGGCCGGGACGACTACGCCAAGACCCGTGGCCTCAAGCCCGCGATCCAGGGCGGCTTCGACTACGCCTTCGGCGAGAGCGGCTTCTACGTCGGCAACTGGAATTCCAGCGTCAACTGGCTCAAGGGCAACAGCGTCGAGGTCGACCTGTACGGCGGCTACAAGTTCAAGGCCGGCCCGCTGGACATGGACGTCGGTGCGCTGACCTACATCTACCCGGGCAACACCGCCGGCAACACCACCGAGCTGTACGGCGCGGCCACCTATGCCAACGAAACCTTCGGCTCGTTCACGGCCAAGTACTCGCACACGGTGTCGAAGGACTACTTCGGCTACGCCGGCAACAAGGCGGGCTCGGGCCTCAAGGGCCGCAACACCGGCTACCTGAACCTGAGCTACAGCAAGGAGATCGTGCCCAAGGTCACGCTCAAGGCCGCCGTGGGCTTCACCCGCTTCTCCAGCGACATCCGCCACAACACGGCCGCGAAGAACTACGTCGACTACAACGTCGGCGCCACCTACGACTTCGGCGGCGGTCTCACGCTCACCGGCTCGGTGCAGGGCGCGAACAAGAAGAACGCGTTCAATGTCGCGGCCGGCCCGCTGTACGACTTCGGCTTCTACACGGTGCAGGAGGTCTACTCGCCCAACAAGCCGCGCTTCATCCTCACGCTGACGAAGACGCTGTAAGCGGCACACAACGAGGCGCGGCCCATGCTGCCGCGCGAATTCTTTCCATCCAAAGGAGCAACCCATGAAGCTGGTCACAGCCATCATCAAACCGTTCAAGCTCGACGAAGTGCGCGAAGCGCTTTCGGCCATCGGCGTGCAGGGGATCACCGTCACCGAGGTCAAGGGCTTCGGCCGCCAGAAGGGCCACACCGAGCTCTACCGCGGCGCGGAGTACGTCGTCGACTTCCTGCCCAAGGTCAAGATCGAGGCGGCCGTCTCGGATGACCTCGTCGAGCGCGTGATCGAAGCCGTCGAGGGCGCCGCGCGCACCGGCAAGATCGGCGACGGCAAGATCTTTGTCTACAACCTCGAGCAGGTCGTGCGCATCCGCACCGGCGAAACGGGCCGCGAAGCCCTTTGATCGAGTCCAGGCCCGAAAGAACAACGTCCATGAAAAAACTGCTTGTCTCCCTCGCGCTCGGCTTGAGCGTGCTTGCCGCCGGCACCACCGGCTTCGCGCAGACGCCCGCGCCCGCCGCTGCCGCGTCGGCGCCGGCCGCCGAGGCCTCGGCACCGGCTGCAGCGCCCGCCGCAGCAGCCGCGCCGGCTGCTGCCGCTCCCGCCGCGCCGGCCGCGGCACCGGCACCCAAGGTCGATTCGGGCGACACCGCCTGGATGCTGACCTCCACGCTGCTCGTGATCCTGATGACCATCCCCGGCCTCGCGCTGTTCTACGGCGGCCTGGGCCGCTCGAAGAACATGCTGTCGGTGCTGATGCAGGTCTTCGTGATCTTCTCGCTGATCAGCATCCTGTGGGCCATCTACGGCTACAGCCTCGCCTTCACGGGTGAAGGAAGCTTCGTCGGTACCTTCGACAAGATCTTCCTCAAGGGCGTGACGCAGGAGACCTTCGGCGCGCTCACGACGATCCCCGAGTACGTGTTCGTCGCGTTCCAGGGCACCTTCGCCGCCATCACCGTGGCGCTGATCGTCGGCGCCTTCGCCGAACGCGCCAAGTTCTCGGCCGTGCTGCTGTTCTCGGTGCTGTGGTTCACCTTCGCCTACGTGCCGATGGCCCACATCGTCTGGGGCGGCGGCCTGCTCGGCAAGGACGGCGCGCTCGACTTCGCGGGCGGCACCGTGGTGCACATCAACGCCGGCGTGGCCGGCCTGGTCGGTGCCTACATGGTCGGCAAGCGCGTGGGCTACGGCAAGGAAGCCTTCACGCCGCACTCGCTCACGCTCACCATGGTCGGCGCCTCGCTGCTGTGGGTCGGCTGGTTCGGCTTCAACGCCGGCTCGGCGGGTGCCGCCAACGCCGCCGCTGGCCTGGCCTTCGTGAACACGGTGCTCGCCACCGCCGCCGCCGCGCTGTCCTGGATCCTGGGCGAGAGCCTGCACAAGGGCAAGGCCTCGATGCTGGGTGCCGCCTCGGGTGCCGTCGCCGGCCTCGTCGCGGTGACCCCCGCCGCCGGCTTCGTCGGCCCGATGGGTTCGATCGTGCTGGGCCTGCTGGCCGGCCTGGTCTGCCTCTGGGGCGTGGGCGGTCTCAAGCGCATGCTCGGTGCCGACGACGCGTTCGACGTGTTCGGCGTCCACGGCGTGGGCGGTATCCTGGGTGCCATCCTGACCGGCGTGTTCGCGGCCCAGGGCCTCGGCGGCACCGGCGGCCTGACCCCCGACACCTTCTCGATGGGCGCCCAGGTCTGGATCCAGATCAAGAGCGTGCTGTTCACCATCGTCTGGTCCGGCGTCGTGGCGTTCATCGCCTTCAAGATCGCCGACCTGGTGCTCGGCCTGCGTGTGACCGAAGAGGAAGAGCGCGAAGGCCTCGACATCTCGTCGCACGGCGAAACCGCCTACAACCGCTGATCGGAACCTCTCCGACACGCGACAAGGACACCGCGGGTTCCTCGCTCCAGAGGAAGGGACCCGCGGTCCACCACCAGACCACCACCCCAAGTTTTCCAAGGTCCTTCCAAGGTTTCCTGAAGCCCATTTTTCAGCGAGAGTCTCCTTTGGATGTTCGGCCCGCAAGCACTCCGGTGCGAGCGGGCTTTTTTTTGTCCTCGGCGCGGCGCGGCCCGGTGCGGTCCGACAGCGGCGGGCCGTGGCGCGGGGGCACAATCCCCGTCATGTGGACCCCCCTGGACAACAGCCTCAGCGCCCTCGGCGAATCGCCGTTCTGGCACCCGCAGGAACGTTCCCTGTACTGGCTCGACATTCCCGGCCGCGCGGTGCTGCGCACGCGCGGCGAGATCGGCGCCGGCGGCGCGGTCGAGCGCTGGGACCTGCCGACCGAACCCGGCTGCATGGCGCCCGCGCGCAGCGGCGGCCTGGTGATCGCGCTGCGCGACGGCATCTACCGCGCGCGCGAATGGGGCGGCGCGCTGACCGCGATCGCGCGCGTGGAGCACGACGCGGCCACCATGCGCTTCAACGACGGCAAGTGCGACGCGCTCGGCCGCTTCTGGGCCGGCAGCATCAACGAGGCCAAGGACCGCGCCAATGCCGCGCTCTACTGCCTCGATGCGCGCCGCGACGACGGCCAGTCGCCGATGCTCTCGCAGATGGCCGAGGGCGTGACCACGGCCAACGGCCTCGCGTTCTCGCCCGATGCGCGCACGCTCTACTGGGCCGACACGCCGGCCCACGCGGTGCGCGCCTGGGACTGGGACGCCGCGCACAACACGCTCTCGCACGGCCGCGTCTTCAAGCGGTTCGACGCCAAGCCCGAGGGCTGGGCGCCCGGCTCGGCGCTGGCCTACGGCGGGCGGCCCGACGGCGCCACGGTCGATGCCGAGGGCCACTACTGGGTCGCGATGTTCGAGGGCGCGCAGCTGCTGCGCCTCGCGCCCTCGGGCGAGGTCGTGGCCGCCTTCGCGCTGCCGGTGCAGTGCCCGACCATGCCCTGCTTCGGTGGCGACGACCTGCGCACGCTGTTCGTCACCACCGCGCGCAAGGGCCGGCCCGAGGCCGAACTGGCGCAGAAGCCCGCCTCGGGCAGGGTGCTGTCGATGCGCGTCGAGACGCCCGGCCTGCCGGTCCATTTCTTCGAGGACTGAGCGCGAGCCTTCGCCGCATGGCCCTGCAGCACATCCCGCCGATCCAGTGCCTCGTGACCTTCGAGGCGCTGGCGCGGCTGCGTCATGCGGGCCGCGCGGCCGACGAGCTCTGCGTGACCGCCAGCGCGGTCAGCCACCGCATCCGCCAGCTCGAGTCGCACGTGGGCTTCAAGCTGTTCGGCCGCGGCGACTTCAGCCTCACGGCCGACGGCGCGGCCTACCTCGCCAACGTGCGCACCGGCCTGGCGGCGCTGCAGGCGCATGCCGGCGGCGGCAACGCGGCGGCGGGCCAGCGCGCCGCCACGCGGCTGCGGCTCGCGGTCACGCCGACCTTCAGCCGCCAGTTCCTCATGCCGCGGCTCGAGCTGTTCCGCAACATCTATCCCGACATCGACCTGGTGCTGCAGGTGTCGATCCCGCTGCTCGACGTGACCGCCGAGCCGGCCGACCTCGAGGTGCGCTACGGTGGCGGCAACTACGCCGACTGCGAGCACCGCCCGCTGCTCGAGGAACTGGTGGTGCCGGCCTGCAGCCCGAGCTACCTCAACGAGTTCGGCCCGTTCCACGGCTTCCGCACCGCGGCCGAGATCGCGGCCGCGCGGCTGATCCGCAGCCCGCTCGAACCCTGGGGCACCTGGTTCGCGAGCTGCGGCATCGACCAGCCCGAGCCGCAGCTGGGCTCGCAGTTCAACGACCTGGGCCTGGTCTACGACGCGGCCGCCAGCGGCTTCGGCGTGGCGCTGGTGCGCCAGAAGATGGGCGCGGCCTGGTTCGAATCGGGCCGGCTGGTGGCGCTGTCGGAGCATGCCGTGCGCTCGCCGCACCGCCACACGCTGTGCTGGCAGCCGGGCGCGCTCGAGCGCTGGGAGTGCGCGGCCTTCGCCGACTGGCTGGTGCAGGCGCTGCGCTGAACACGGTCCCGGCCAGCGCCGCGCGGCGAAGATTCCTCAAGTCCGCCGCAAAAATCCTTCAACCCGGAGGCCGCGCATTTCCTTAGAGTGGGGGGCCGGCCCCCGCCAGCCATCCGCAGAAGAACACCGAGAAGAGACTTCGCCCATGAACGCGCCCCCGAGCCCGACGCAGCATGCGTCGCTCCAGAAGACAGAACGCCAGTCGCAGGTCGTGCGCGCGCTGCAGGCCCACCTGCCGGCGCATGCGCTGATCTGGCATGCCGAGGACACCACGCCCTACGAGTGCGACGGCCTCACGGCCTACCGCCAGCGGCCGCTGGTGGTGGCGCTGCCCGAGACCGAAGAGCAGGTGGCGGCCGTGCTGCGCACCTGCCACGGGCTGGGCGTGCCGGTGGTGGCGCGCGGCTCGGGCACGGGGCTGTCGGGCGGCGCCATGCCGCACGAGATGGGCGTGACCCTGTCGCTCGCCAAGTTCAACCGCATCCTGAAGATCGACCCGGTCGCGCGCACCGCGCTCGTGCAGTGCGGCGTGCGCAACCTCGCCATCAGCGAGGCCGCCGCGCCCTACAACCTCTACTACGCGCCCGATCCCTCGAGCCAGATCGCCTGCTCGATCGGCGGCAATGTCGCCGAGAACTCGGGCGGCGTGCACTGCCTCAAGTACGGCCTCACGCTGCACAACGTGCTCCAGGTGCGCGGCTTCACGGCCGAGGGCGAGCCGGTGACGTTCGGCGGCGAGGCGCTCGATGCCGCCGGCCTCGACCTGCTGGCGCTGGTGATCGGCAGCGAGGGCATGCTCGCCGTCACCACCGAGGTCACGGTGAAGCTGGTGCCCAAGCCGCAGCTGGCGCGCTGCATCATGGCCAGCTTCGACGACGTGCGCAAAGCCGGCGACGCGGTGGCCGCGGTGATCGCCGCGGGCATCATCCCCGCGGGGCTCGAGATGATGGACAAGCCCATGACCGCCGCCGTCGAGGACTTCGTGCATGCCGGCTACGACCTCGACGCGGCCGCCATCCTGCTGTGCGAATCCGACGGCACGCCCGAGGAGGTCGAGGAGGAGATCGGCCGCATGACGGCCGTGCTGCGCGGCTGCGGCGCCACCGCCATCGCGGTCAGCAACAGCGAGGACGAGCGCATGCGCTTCTGGAGCGGGCGCAAGAACGCCTTTCCGGCCTCGGGCCGCATCAGCCCCGACTACATGTGCCTCGACTCCACCATCCCGCGCAAGCGGCTGGCCGACATCCTGCTCGCGATCCAGGCGATGGAGCAGAAGTACGGCCTGCGCTGCTGCAACGTGTTCCACGCGGGCGACGGCAACCTGCATCCGCTGGTGCTGTTCGATGCCAACGACCCCGACGAGCTGCACCGCTGCGAGCTGTTCGGCGCCGACATCCTCGAGACCAGCGTCGCGATGGGCGGCACCGTCTCGGGCGAGCACGGCGTGGGCGTGGAGAAGCTCAACAGCATGTGCGTGCAGTTCACGGCCGCCGAGAACGAGCAGATGTTCGGCGTCAAGCGCGCCTTCGATCCCGAAGGCATGCTGAACCCCGGCAAGGTGATCCCCACGCTGCAGCGCTGCGCCGAGTACGGCAAGCAGGTGGTGCGCGGCGGCCGCCTGCCGCATCCCGAGCTGCCGAGGTTCTGATGAGCGGCATCGATCACGCACTGGGCCAGGCCGTCGAGCGCATCCGCGCCGCGGCCGCCGACGGCGCCGTGTTGCGCATCCGCGGCGGCGGCAGCAAGGACTTCTACGGCGAGGCGCCGCGCGGCGAGCTGCTCGACACGCGCGCGCTCGCGGGCATTTCGAGCTACGAGCCCAGCGAGCTGGTCGTGACCGTGCGCGCGGGCACGCCGCTGGCCGAGCTCGAGGCGGCGCTGGCCGAGAAAGGGCAGTGCCTGGCCTTCGAGCCGCCGCACTTCGCGGCGGGCGCCACCGTCGGCGGCATGGTCGCCGCGGGCCTCGCGGGCCCGTCGCGCGCCAGCGTGGGCAATGTGCGCGACTACGTGCTCGGCGCCACGCTGGTAAACGGCCGCGGCGAGGTGTTGAGCTTCGGTGGCCAGGTGATGAAGAACGTGGCAGGCTACGACGTCTCGCGCGTGCTCGCGGGTTCGCTCGGCACGCTGGGCCTGATCGCCGAGGTCAGCCTCAAGGTGCTGCCGGTGCCGCCGGCCGAGGCCACGCTGGAGTTCGCGTGCGACCAGGCCGATGCGCTGCGGCTGCTCAACGAATGGGGCGGCCGGCCGCTGCCGCTCAACGCGAGCTGCTGGTTCGAGTACGCGGGCGCCGGCGCGCTCTACCTGCGGCTGCGCGGCGCGGTGGCGGCGGTCGAGGCCGCCTGCGCGCACCTCGGCGGCGAACGCAAGGACAAGGATCGCGCCGCCGCCGACTGGCAGTCGCTGCGCGAGCAGAGCCTGCCGTGGTTCGACACCGCGGCCGGGCCCGATGCGCTGTGGCGCCTGTCGGTGCCGCAGACCGCGCCGGTGCTGGGGCTCGAGGCATTCGGCGCGCCGCTGGTCGAATGGCATGGCGGCCAGCGCTGGTACAAGGCGCCGCCCACGCCGGCCGCGGCCGCGCGCATCCGCGAGGCCGCGCGCGCGGCGGGCGGGCATGCGACGCTGTTCCGCCTGCCCGCGAACGGCGAAGCCCACGAGGCCGCGGCGCCGCGCTTCGACCGGCTCGAGCCCGCGGTCGAGCGCATCCACCGCGCGCTGATGCGCGAGTTCGATCCGCACGCCGTGTTCGACCGCGGCCGGATCCACGCCTTCGACTGAACGACCCCCCATGCGGCGCCTGCGCTTTCTCACCGGCCGCCACCGCGCGCCCTCGACCAACCACATGTTGGGCCTGCTGCTCGCGTTCAACGCCGGCGCTGTCAATGCGGGCGGCTTCCTGGTGCTGCACATGTACACGTCTCACATGACCGGCTTCACCTCGCAGGTGGCCGACGGCCTGGTGCTCGGCAACGCCACGCTGCTGCTCAATGCGCTGGGCGCGATCCTGGCCTTCGTGGCGGGCGCGGCGGTCTCGGCGCTGCTGGTCAACTGGGCGCGCCAGCACCACCTGCGCAGCGTCTATGCGCTGCCGCTGCTGCTCGAGTCGGCGCTGATGCTGCCCTTCGGCCTGATGGGCGCGATCACGCTGACCTGGCACACGCCCTTCGCAGTGCCGCTCACGGTGCTGCTGCTGTCCTTCATCATGGGCCTGCAGAACGCGGTGGGCTCCAAGACCTCGGGCGGCCGCATCCGCACCACCCACATGACCGGCAACCTCACCGACCTCGGCATCGAGCTCGGCAAGCTGCTGTACTGGAACCGCCGCGCCAGGCCCGGCGAAACCCTGGCGGGACCGGTGCGCCACAACGGCGCGCGGCTGCGGCTGTTCGCGGGACTGGTCGGCATGTTCGTCACGGGCGGCATCGTCGGCGCGGCCGGCTTCACCTACGTCGGCTTCGTCTGCGTGGTGCCGCTCGCGGCGCTGCTGCTGGCGCTGTCGCTGCCGCCCTTCATCGAAGACGTGCGGCGCTCGGCCCATCTGCGCCAGCTGCTCGGCGCGATCCGCCCGCGGCGCAAGAACGACGCGTCCTCCGGCCCCTGAGGCCGGCGAGTTTCACGAGACAACGACAAGAACCGATCCCACGATGCAAACCGAGCTCGCTCCCGAATTCCGCGGCACCGACGACGGCCGCGAGGCCGAGGCCATCCTGCGCAAGTGCGTGCACTGCGGCTTCTGCACCGCCACCTGCCCGACCTACCAGCTGCTCGGCGACGAGCTCGACGGCCCGCGCGGGCGCATCTACCTGATCAAGCAGGTGCTCGAGGGCCAGGCGCCCACGCGCAGCACGCAGCTGCACCTCGACCGCTGCCTGACCTGCCGCAACTGCGAGAGCACCTGCCCGAGCGGCGTGCAGTACGGCCACCTGGTCGACATCGGCCGGCGCATCGTCGACGAGAAGGTGCCGCGCCCCGCGATGGAGTCGGCCACGCGCTGGGTGCTCAAGGAAGGCCTGCCCTCGCCGCTGTTCGGCCCCGCGATGAAGCTGGGCCAGTCGGTGCGCGGCCTGCTGCCCGCCGCGCTCCAGGCCAAGGTGCCCGCGAAGCAGGAGGCCGGTGCCTGGCCCACCACCACGCACGCGCGCAAGGTGCTGATGCTCGCGGGCTGCGTGCAGCCGTCGATGATGCCGAACATCAACACCGCCACCGCGCGCGTGCTCGACGCGGGCGGCATCCAGGCCGTGCTCGCGCCCGAGGCCGGCTGCTGCGGCGCGGTGAAGTTCCACCTCAACGACCAGGAGGGCGGCAAGGCGCAGATGCGCGCCAACATCGACGCCTGGTGGCCGCTGGTCGAGCGCGACGAGGTGGAAGCCATCGTGATGAACGCCTCGGGCTGCGGCGTCACCGTGCGCGAATACGGCCACGTGCTGCGCAACGACCCGGCCTATGCGTTGAAGGCCGCGCGCATCAGCGAGCTCACGCGCGACCTCGGCGAACTGCTGCCCGACCTGGTGCCGGCGCTCAAAGCCCGCGTGCGCGCGACGCCCGGCACCATCGCCTACCACCCGCCCTGCACCCTGCAGCACGGCCAGAAGCTGCGCGGCGGCATCGAGACCCATCTGCGCGCCTTGGGCTTCGACGTGCGCGTGGCGATGAGCGAATCGCACCTGTGCTGCGGTTCGGCCGGCACCTACTCGGTGCTGCAGCCCGAGCTCGCCTATCCGCTGCGCGACCGCAAGCTGGGCCACCTGAAGCAATTGCAGCCGGTGGCGATCGCGTCGGCCAACATCGGCTGCATCACGCACCTGCAAAGCGGCAGCGGCGAGCTGCCGGTGCGGCACTGGGTCGAGCTGCTCGACGCGGCGCTGCAGCCGGCTGCGTGACGGCTCAATCGCAGCGGTAGGTGACCTCGCCCTTGGGCGCGGGCTCGATGGTCGGCGGCACGAAGCGCAGCGGCGCGCCGAAGTTGCGGCAGTAGGCCTCGGCCTCCTCGGGGCTCGGCGAACGCAGCACGCCGTCGCCGAGCATGGTCACGCGCGGCGCGGTGCGGGTCGCGCAGCCGGCGAGAACGGCCGCCAGGGCCAGGAGGATGAGCGGAGTGGCGCGGTGGCGCATGGCGTGAAATGCGCCGGATGGCGGCTTGGAAGTGCGAAGCCGCCGACTGTAGCGGGTACCGGTGCGCCCGCGCTGCCGGGCGGCCGCGCCACCGCCGCACACGGCGCCGCGCCCTGGTCCGACTCGCCCGACTGTGGCGCCGGCGCATCATTCCCGGCATCCATCGCGCCAAGGAGTACGTCCCATGTCCCGCTTTTCCACCCCCGCCGCGCTCGCGGCCGCCGTCCTGTCGCTCTGCGCCGGTGCCTTCACCGCCGCCCAGGCCCAGTCCGCCATGCCCGCCTGGAAGGGCGAGGGCGCCACGCGCTACGTCTGCGGCGGCATCGGCTCCGACGAGTCGAAGGCCATGCGCGCCGCCATGAAGGAACATCCGCTGGCGCTGCTGTTCGCGCGCGCCGACGGCGCCTACCTGGCCGATGTGCAGGTCGAGATCAAGGGCGCGGACGGCGCCGCCGCGCTCTCGCTGCGCGCCTCGGGGCCGGTGTGCCTGGTCGACATTCCCGCCGGCCGCTACACGGTGGTCGCGACCACCCAGGGCGGCGAGTCGAAGAGCCAGGCCGTCACGGTCGGCAGCGGCTCGACGACCGCGAGCTTCAGGTACTGAGCGTCAGGCGGAGGCGGCCAGCGCCGCCTCGATGTCGCGCGCGAGCGAGGCCGGCGTGTCGAGCGGCGCATAGCGCTTGCGCACCTGGCCGTCGCGCCCGACCAGGAACTTGGTGAAGTTCCACTTGATGGCGGTGCTGCCCAGCAGGCCCGGCTTCTCCTTCACCAGCCACTGATAGAGCGGCGCGGCACCGCTGCCGTTGACGTCGATCTTCTCCATCATCTGGAAGCTCACGCCGTAGTTCTTCATGCAGAAGGCGCCGATCTCCTCGTTGGTGCCCGGGTCCTGGCCGCCGAACTGGTTCGACGGGAAACCCAGCACCGCGAGGCCCTGGCCGGCGTACTTCTCGTGCAGTTCCTCGAGGCCCGCGAACTGCGGCGTGAAGCCGCACTTGCTCGCGGTGTTGACGATCAGCAGCACCTTGCCCTTGTAGGCCGAGAGGCTCACCGGCTGGCCGTCGATCTGCCTGGCCTCGAAGTCGTAGACGCTGGTCATGGGAATGTCCTCAGGGGGTCGAAGGAGCGCGATCTTCGCTCGCGGCGGGCGTTCGCGCAAACGAGGACCAGACCGCGGCCGCCACGATCAGCGCGCCGCCCGCGAGGATGCGCGAGTTCATCGTGGCCGCGCCCAGCGCCACCGACGACACGCTCGCGAACAGCACCTCCGACAGCATGATCACCGCCGTCGCGCTGGCCGCCAGCCGCGCGGCGCCGTACTGCAGGCAGACGTTCGCGATCACGAAGCCGAAGCCCAGCAGCGCGGCCCAGCCGATCCAGCCCGGCGAGGCGGCGGTCGGCGGCGCGAAGGCGCCGAGCGCGGTGCCGGTCAGCGCGGCCGTGCCCGCCACCACCGCGCAGCCGCAGAACATCGCGAGCGCGCGCGATTCGCCGGGCGCCGCGCGCAGCTGGCGCAGCACGATGTTGGTGACCGCGAAGCCGAAGCCCGCCGCCACGCCGAGCCAGTCGGGCAGGCTCGAGGGCACCGGCCAGTCGGTGCCCGGCGTCTTGAGCACCACCGCCACGCCGGCCAGCGCCAGCGCCACGCGCGCCAGCGATCCACCCGTGGGCCGCTCGCCCAGCACCGCCCAGCCCAGCAGCACGCTCCACAGCGGCATCATGTAGAACAGCAGCACCACGCGCACCACGTCGCCCTGCGTCACGGCCCAGTTGAAGCCCACGTTGGTGAAGCCGGCCGCGAGGCCGAGCAGCACCAGCATCGGATGGCCCGCGAAGCCGGCCCAGGCGCCGCGGCGCAGCAGGCCCACCACGGTGGCGATCGCGAGGTAGATCAGGCAGGTGGTCCACACCGGATGCAGGCCATGGCCCTCGATGTGGCGGAACGGAAACCACGACAGCCCCCAGACGAAGGCATTGAAGATCAGGGCGAGGGCGGGCATCGGGCGGGCAAACCGCCGAGCATAGCCGGCCGGTCAGTGATGCTTGTCGCTGCGGGCGATCGCGAGGAGGTGCTCGACTTCCTCGGGGTACTTCTTGAGGTTGTTCTCGTGCCAGCGCTTGATGATCCACATGCAGCCCGCCACCACGAGGCCGAAGGCGCTGATCGCGCCGTAGGCCGACAGGCCCAGCCCGGTGCACACGCTGTAGAAGCCGCCGAGCAGCAGGATGCAGGCCTGCTCGTTGAAGTTCTGCACCGCGATCGAGCGGCCGGCGCCCATCAGGTTGTGGCCGCGGTGCTGCAGCAGCGCGTTCATCGGCACCACCAGGAAGCCGCCGAGGCCGCCCAGGATGATGAGGAAGGGCACCGCCAGCCAGACGTTGCCGATGAAGTTCATGCAGATCACCATCAGCCCCATCGCGATGCCCATGGGGATCACGCGGGTGGCCATGTCCAGCCGCATGCGCATCGAGGCCACGATGGCGCCCACCGCGGTGCCGATGGTCACCACGCCCGTGAGGGCCGAGGCCTGCGTGGTGTTGTAGCCCAGCGCCAGCGAGGCCCAGGCCAGCACGATGTACTTGAGGTTGCCGCCCGCGCCCCAGAACAGGGTGGTGGTGGCCAGCGAGATCTGGCCCAGGCGGTCGCGCCACAGGCGGGCGTTGCAGTGCCAGAAGTCGGGCAGCAGGCCGACCAGGTTGCGCGCCAGGCTGTGCTCGGGGTTGGCGCGCATCGGGCGCATCTCGACGCCGGTGTGCGGAATGCGCGTGTTGAACCAGGCCGCGATCATGTAGACCACGATCAGCACCGTGAGCGCGGCCTCGGCCGGCGTGTCGATGCCGGTGTCGATGAAGGGCATGTCGAAGGCCAGCAGCTTGCTCGACACCGCGTGGCCCACCAGCGTGCCGCCGAGCACGATGCCCAGCAGGATCGAGGCGATCGTCAGGCCCTCGATCCAGCCGTTGGCCTTGACCAGCTGCGAGGCCGGCAGCAGCTCGGTGAGGATGCCGTACTTGGCCGGCGAGTAGGCGGCCGCGCCCAGGCCGACGATCGAATAGGACAGCAGCGGGTGCGAGCCGAACAGCATCATCAGGCAGCCGAACACCTTGATGGCGTTGCTGATGAACATCACCCGGCCCTTGGGCAGTGCATCGGCGAAGGCGCCCACCAGCGGCGCGAGCACCACGTAGAACACCGCGAAGATCGGCACCAGCGCGGCGCGCTGCCATTCGGGCGCGCCGGCGCTTCGCATGAGATCGACCGCAACGACGAAGAGCGCTTGGTCGGCCAGCGACGAAAAGAACTGGGCCGACATGATCGTGTAGAAACCGCGCTTCATCGATGGGCTGGCTGGCCAGGGGGTCGCTGGCAGTAGTGAAAAAGTGTCGCCCGGAAGGCGAATGGGCGGTTATAGCATGGGGGTACGACAGCTCCTGCAGGCGGCTTCTGCGTATTCGACCCCATTCCCGAAGATGCTAAAACGTGGTCTGCAAATCGTTTTCAAAGACCCTTCGCCATGCCCCGCCCCATTCTCGCCACGGTCCACACCGATGCCCTGCGCCACAACCTCGAGCGCGTGCGCCGCAATGCGCTCGATTCCCGCGTCTGGGCGGTGGTCAAGGCCAATGCCTACGGCCACGGCATCGAGCGCGTCTACGAGGGGCTGCGCGGTGCCGACGGCTTCGCGCTGCTCGACCTGGCCGAGGCGCAGCGCGTGCGCGCGCTGGGCTGGCGCGGGCCGGTGCTGCTGCTCGAGGGCGTGTTCGAGGCGCGCGACCTCGAGCTGTGCTCGCGGCTCGACCTCTGGCACACGGTGCACTGCGACGAGCAGATCGACATGCTCGCGGCCCACAAGACCCTGCAGCCGCACCGCGTATTCCTCAAGATGAACTCCGGCATGAACCGCCTGGGCTTCACGCCCGAGCGCTTCGGCGCCGCCTGGACCCGCCTCAACGCGCTGACCCAGGTCGACGAGATCTCGCTGATGACCCACTTCAGCGACGCCGACGGCGAGCGCGGCATCGCGCACCAGGTCGAGGCCTTCGAGCGCGTCACCCGCGACCTGCCGGGCGAGCGCTCGATCGCCAACAGCGCCGCCACCCTGCGCCATGCCGAGCGCACGCGCGGCGACTGGGTGCGTCCCGGCATCGTGCTGTACGGCAGCGCGCCCGACTTCCCGGCCAACGACGCCGCCCATTGGCAGCTGCAGCCCACCATGACGCTGTCGACGAAGCTGATCGGCGTGCAGACCCTGCAACCGGGCGACACCATCGGCTACGGCTCGCGCTTCACGGCCGATGCGCCGCTCAAGATCGGCATCGCGGCGGTCGGCTATGCCGACGGCTATCCGCGCCACTGCGACACCGGCACCCCGGTGCTGGTCGACGGCGTGCGCACGCGCATGGTCGGGCGCGTCAGCATGGACATGATCACGGTCGACCTCACGCCCGTGCCCGACGCGAAGTTCGGCAGCGAGGTCACGCTGTGGGGCCGCTCTACCGCCAACGATGCGGTGCTGCCCATCGACGAGGTGGCGCGGGCCGCGGGCACCGTGGGCTACGAGCTGATGTGCGCGGTGGCCCAGCGCGTGCCCTTCGCGCCCGAGGCCGCCGACCGCGACCGATGAAGGTCCTCTCCAACTGGCGCTCGGTGCGCCTTTGGGAGACGCAGGTCGAACGCGACCTGCACCGCCACCACAGCCTGCGCACGCACGGCATCCTGATCGGCAGCTTCACGCTGCTGCTGATGTGGGGCGCCTCGGCACTGCAGATGCACCTGCTGGGCGTGCAGTCGCTCGCGGTGCGCTACTTCATGACCCTGGGCGTGGGCTACCTCGGCTACCTGCTGGTGCTGCGCTGGTGGGCGCAGCGGCTGGTGGAGGGGCGCGCCGACCTCGGTGACGCGGTCGACGCGGGCGATGCGGGCGAGCTGGCCCTCGACGCGGGCAGCGCGCTCGCGCGCTCGGGCGCCAGCGCCGACGGCGGCCTGCTGTCCGATGCCGCCAGCGGCGCGCTCGAGGTCGCGGGCGGTGCCGACGAGGGCGCCGTGGTGGTCGTGCCGGTGGTCGCGATCTTCCTGGTCTGCATCGCCGTCGTGCTCGGCGCCGGCTCGCTGGTGCTGCTGTATTTCAGCTGGGACGCGCTGCTGGCCGTGGCGATCGAGGTGGCCTTCTCGTACGTCTCGGCGCGCGCCGCGGTGCGCGTCGCGCGCGAGGGCTGGCTCATGGCCGCGGTTCGGCTGACCTGGAAGCCGCTGCTGGGCGCGGTCGCCTGCGCCGTGATCCTCGGCGCCACCCTCGACCATTTCCTGCCCGAGGCGCGCAGCCTGCCCGAGGCGGTGCGCATGCTGCTCAAGCGCTGAGGCGAGGCCCGCACCGTGGACCTGCGCACCCTGCGCTACTTCATCGCCGTGCTCGAGGCCGGCAGCCTCTCGCGCGCGGCGGGCACGCTCTACATCGCGCAGCCGGCGCTCACGGCGCAGATCAAGAAGCTCGAGGCCGAGCTCGGCGCGCAGCTGTTCGAGCGCTCGCATGCCGGCGTCACGCCCACGCCCGCGGGCCTGCAGCTCTACGAGGATGCGCGGCGCCTGCTGTCCGACGCCGACGCGGTACGCGAGCGCATCCAGCGCCTGCCGCAGGGGCCCGAGGGCTCGGTCACGGTGGCCGTGCCCTTCCTGCTGGCCTCGCTGCTGCTCGGGCCGGTGCTGGCCGAGCTCAAGGCCTCGCATCCGCGCATCCGCGTGTTCGTGCTCGACGACCTGAGCCTGATGGTGAGGAAGGCCATGCTCGACCGCCGTGCCGACGTCGGCATCCTGGTCGACACGCCGCAGGTCGAGGGCCTGGCCTGCAGTCCGCTCGCGCGCGAGGCCATCTTCGCCTGCGGCTTCGATCGCGACGGCAGCGTGGCGCCGCGCCTGCGCGCCGGCCGGCGCGGCAAGGCCCGGCCCGCGCCGCGGCCCGAGATCGACTTCGCCGACGCGGCCCGGCTGCCGCTGGTGCTGCAGTCGAGGCGCTTCGCGATCCGCCAGCGCGTGGAGGAGGCCGCGGCCGCGCTCGGCGTGGCGCTCAACCTCGCGCACGAGCACGACTCGGCGCGCGTGATCCGCTCGCTCTATGTCTGCGGCGCCGGCTTCACCTTCACGCCGGCCTGCGCGCTGTCGGACAACCCGCCCGCGGGCACGGGCTGGATCGCGGCGCGCGTGATGCGGCCCGCGCTGCAGCGCAGCTACTTCATCGCCACGCCGGCCGACCGCGCGCCCGATCCCGCCGCGCAGGTGGTGGCGCGTTCGCTCGTGCGGCAGGCCGCGCGGCTGATCGCCGAGGGCCGCTGGGAGGCCGAGCTGCTGGCCGAGGTCGAGCCCGAGGCATAGCGCGGCGCGCTTCTCGCAAGCCAGGCCATCAATGCGATTGATGGCTCGGCATCAGCAAACGGTATTTCCTGCGCGAGGCCGCTTTGGCGGACAGTGGCGCATCGCATGCACGAACGCATGCCTGCATCCAGGAGACACCCCTTGCCACAGACCACCGCCCGAGTCGCCAACGTCGGCGAACTCGTTTCGCGCTGCGCGCGCCTGCACGGCCCGCGGATCGCGCTGCGCACCGAATCGCGCAGCCTCAGCTACGAGGCGCTCGAGCGCCGTTCCAACCGGCTCGCCAACGCGCTGCTGGGGCTCGGCCTCGCGCGCGGCGACCGCGTCGGCATCTACCTGCCGAACTGCATCGAGATCGTCGAGGTCGAGCTGGCCTGCTACAAGGCCGCGCTGGTCAAGGCGCCGTTCAATGCGCGGCTCTCGCCCGCCGAGGTCGGCGAGATCGTCGCCAACAGCGGCGCCGCGCTGATCGTCACCACGGCCGAGCGCGCCGAAGCCTTCCTGCCGCACCTGAAGGGCGACGCGCGCCCGATGCTGCTGTTCGTCGACCTGCCCGAGGGCGACGCCGCTTCCTACGAGGGCGCGCTCGGCCGCGCCGGCGACGCCTTCGAGGCCGCGAGCGTCGAGGCCGACGAGCTCGCCGTGCTGCACTACACCTCGGGCTCGTCGGGCGTGCTCAAGGCCGCGATGCAGACCTTCGGCAACCGGCTCGCGCAGCTGCGCAAATTCCTCGTGCGTTCCGAGGGCATGCGCGAAGGCCACCTGCTGGGCCTGGTCGGGCCGGTCACCCATGCCTCGGGCATGCAGATCGTGCCCGCGCTGTGCAGCGGCGCCACCATCCGGCTGTTCGCGGGCTTCGAGCCCGGCCGCTTCCTCGCCGACATGAAGGCCGAGCGCGTGACCCACACCTTCATGGTGCCGACCATGATCAACATGCTGCTGGCCGAGCTCGAGGGCCGCTACCGCCCGCTGCCCGACCTGCAGCGCCTGGGCTATGGCGCCGCGCCGATGGCGCCCGCGCGCATCCTGCGCGCCATGGACGTGTTCGGCCCGGTGCTGTCGCAGGGCTACGGCGCGGGAGAGACCACCTCGGGCGTGTGCGGCCTCGGCGTGGAGGACCACCTGTTCGCGCGCGCCGCCGCGCCCGAGCGGCTGGCCTCGTGCGGCCGGCCCTTCCTCGAGTCGCTGGTGGAGATCGTCGACGACGCGGGCCAGCCGGTGGCCCGCGGCGAGATCGGCGAGATCGTGGTCAGCGGCCCCGACGTGTTCGCCGGCTACTGGCGCGCGCCCGAGCTCACGGCCGAGGTGCTGCAGAACGGCCGCTACCACACGGGCGACCTCGCGCGCGCCGACGACCAGGGCTTCGTCTACATCGTCGACCGCAAGAAGGACATGGTGATCAGCGGCGGCTTCAACGTCTATCCCTCGGAGGTCGAGGCCGTGCTCTACCAGCACGAGGCCGTCGCCGATGCCTGCGTGTTCGCCGTGCCCGACGACAAGTGGGGCGAGGCCGTGGCCGCGCACGTGGTGCTCAAGCCCGGCCATGCGCTCGACAGCGGCGCGCTCGATGCCTTTTGCGCCGAGCGGCTCGGCGGCTTCAAGCGGCCGCGCCGCGTGGAGTTCGTGGGCACGCTGCCGAAGAACCCGAACGGCAAGGTCGCGCGCAAGGCGATCCAGGCGCCGTACTGGGCCGGCCAGAGCCGCATGGTCAATTGAAGGAAGGAAAGGACATGAACGCATCCCTTTCGTCGTCCGGCGCGAACGCGCGGCCCTTCGAAGGCTCTGCGCGCGCGGCCGAGCTGATCGCGCGCATCGAGGACTTCCTGCATGGCGAGCTCGCCGACCTGGTGCGCGCGCACGGCATCGACCACGAGCACGGCGCGAGCCGCGAGCTGCTGCGGCAGGTCTGGCGCCGCTCGCAGGCGCTGGGCTTCTACGGCATGACCCTGCCCGAAGCCATGGGCGGGCTCGGCCTCAGCGTGCTCGACCATGTGCTCGTGAAGGAAGCGATCTACGCGAGCGGCTCGCCGCTGGCACCGCACGTGCTCGGCGAGCTCAGCGGCCCGCCGCGCGTGGGCGCGCTGGTGCGCAAGGCCACGCCGCACCACATGGAGCGCTTCATCGTGCCGGTGGCGCGCGCCGAGAAGGCGATCTGCTTCGCGCTGACCGAGGCCGAGGCCGGCTCCGACGCGGGCGCGGTGCAGACGCGCGCCGTGCGCGAGGGCGAGCACTTCGTGCTCAACGGCCGCAAGCGCTTCATCTCGGGATCTCCCTTCGCCGACTTCGCGGTGCTGATGGCCTCCACCGCGAGCGACCCGGCGCAGCGCGAGGTCAGCGCCTTCTTCGTCGACCTGGCGCAGCCCGGCGTGCGCGTGGAGGCCGGCTACAAGACCATGGCGGGCCAGTCGCACACCGGCGACATCGTGCTCGAGGACTGCCGCATCCCGGTGGCGAACCTCGTGGGCGAACCCGGCCGCGGCCTGGCGCTCGCGCTCGGGCGCATCACGGTCAACCGGCTGCTGCACTGCCCCGCGATGGTGGGGCTGGCCACGGTGGCGCTGCGCGATGCCTGCGAGTACGCCAGCCGGCGGCGCCAGTTCGGCCGCGCCATCGGCCAGTTCCAGGCGATCCAGCACATGCTCGCCGACATGGCGACCGAGCTGGCGGCCGCGCGCGCGCTGATGCTCGCGACCGCGCGCCAGATCGACGCCGGCTCGGAGGCGCGCGCCGAGGCCTCGATGGCCAAGCTGTTCTGCTCCGAGTCGGCCTTCCGCATCGCCGACCGCGCGGTGCAGATCCACGGCGGCGAGGGCATCGTGCAGGGGCGGCGCGTGGAGTTCCTGTTTCGCATGCTGCGCATGTACCGCGTGCTGACCGGCACCAGCGAGATCCAGCGCAACACCATCGCGCGCGAGCTGCTCGGCGAGCTTCCGGGCTGAACGACCCGCACCAAGAACGACAAGGAGACAAAGACATGTGCTTCACGGACCGCCGCCGCTTCCTCGGCACCGCTTCCGCCGCGCTGGCCGCCTTCGCGCTGCCGGCCGTCTCGCGCGCCCGCGCGGCCGCCGCAGCCTGGCCCGAGCGCCCGATCAAGTGGGTCGTGCCCTACCTCGCGGGCACCGGCCCCGACATCACGGCGCGCGTGCTCGCCGAGGCCGTGGGGCCGATGCTGGGCCAACCGGTGGTGATCGAGAACAAGGGCGGCGCGGGCGGCAACATCGGCGCGCGGCTGGTGGCGCGCGCGCCGGCCGACGGCTACACCTGGATCTACTCGGCCGCGCCGATGGCGGCCAACATGCGCATGTACCGCAGCCCCGGCTACGACGCGCTCAAGGACTTCCGCCACGTCATGCGGCTCACCACCTCCGACATCGTGCTGGTGGTGAACGCCGACGCGGGCATCGCAAGCCTGGCCGAGCTGGCCGCGAAGGCGCGCGCCCAGCCCGGCAAGCTCGACTACGCCTCGGGCGGCGTGGGCACGCCCTCGCACCTCGGCGTGGAGCTGCTGATGAGCGCGCTCGGCGCGCAGGCCACGCACGTGCCCTACAAGGGCGCCTCGGAGCTGGTCAATGCGATCCTCGGGCGGCAGGTGGTGTTCGGCACGCCGATCCTGTCGGTGGCCTATCCGCAGATCCAGGCCGGCCGGCTCAAGGCGCTCGCGATCGCGGGCGCGCGCCGCAACCCGACACTGCCCGAGGTGCCCACGCTGGCCGAGCTCGGCGTGAAGGGCGTCGAGCTGACCTCCTGGGGCGGCATCTCGGTGCCGGCCGGCACGCCCGATTCGATCGCCGAGCGCATCCGCGCGGCCTTCGAGAAGGCGCTCGCGCAGCCCGCGGTGCAGGCGGCGCTGACCGATTCGGGCGGCCAGGCCAGCCCGCAGGGCGCCGTCGACTACACGCGCGGCTTCACGCAGGAGATGGTGCTGACCGAGACGATGATGAAACAAGCGGGTTTGCAGCCGCAGTGAAAGCGGACTTCGCGTCCTCTGCGTCCGGTTCCCGCATTCAGCCCTCGGTCCCTAGCCGCGCCACCAGGTGGTCGATCAGCACCCGGCACTTGGGCACCGTGAAGCGGCTCGGCGGATAGAGGATCCACGCATGGCCGTGGTAGTTGCCGCGGAACTCCCAATCGCCGAGCACGCGCGCCACGCGGCCCTCGCCCAGGGCCTGCCGCGCCGAGAAGGCCGGCACGCAGGCCACGCCCAGGCCGGCCGTCGCGGCCTCCATGCGCATCTCGCTGTGGTTGGCGATGTAGCGGCCATGCACCGTCACCTCCACGTCGTCCTCGCCGGGGCGGCTGAAGCGCCAGTGGTTGTCGCGCTCGTGCTCGCCCAGCGACAGGCAACTGTGGGCCGCGAGGTCGCGCGGATGCGCGATGGCCGCATGGCCCTCGAGGTAGGCCGGCGAGGCCACCAGGATGTGCGCCACCGCCATCAGCCGGCGCGCCACCAGCCCCTCGGGCGGCTCGGTGGTGAGCCGCACCACGAGGTCCACGCCCTCGCGGATCGGATCGATGTCGCGGTCTTCCACGATCAGCTGCACGTCGACCGCGGGATGGCGCGCGAGGAAGTCCAGCACCAGCGGCTGCAGCACCCGGCGCGCGAAGGCACGCGGCGCGCTCAGCCGCACCAGCCCGCGCGGGTCGGCCGAGAAGCGCTGCGCCAGCGCCATCGTGTCCTGCGCCGCGGCCGCCAGTTCGCGGCAGCGCTCGAAGGCCTCGGCGCCGGCCTCGGTCAGGCGCAGCTGGCGCGTCGTGCGCTGCAAGAGCTGCACGCCGATCTCCTTCTCGAGCCGCTTCACCTGCCGGCTCGCGGCCGAGGGCGTGATGCCCAGCAGGTCGGCCGCGGCCGAGAAGCTGCCGAGCTCGGCCACGCGCAGGAAGGCCACCATCTCGGGCAGTACCTTGAGGAATGAATTCGGTCCCACGGTGCAACAGTCCTGTTCCTGCGGATGGCTACTCGCCGCGATCGATGCCCGGAACAATTCCGCCTCGGGCCCTGCGCATGGCGCGCGGGCACCGGCATCGAACAGGCGGAGTATGGATTCAAAGCGCGCGGGCGGCATCGCCCTCACCCCCGGCGGCGTGCCGGCCCGGCCCGGCTTCGGCATGGCCGAACTCATGCTGCTGCTGGTGGCGGCGGTCTGGGGCGGCAGCTATGCGGTCGCCAAGCAGGCCACGCTGCAACTGCCGGTGCTCGAATTCATCGCGCTGCGCTTCGGCCTGACCTTCCTCGTGCTGCTGCCGGCGCTGCGCCCGCTCGTCGGGCCGCAGTGGCGGCAGGGGCTCGCGGTGGGCGGGCTGCTGGGCGCGAACCTGCTCGCGATCTTCGTCTGCGAGACCTTCGGCGTCTCGCTCACCAGCGCGAGCAACGCCGCCTTCCTGATCAGCCTGTGCGTGGCCTTCACGCCGCTGGCCGAGTGGTGGCTGCTCGGCGAGCGGCCCGCGCCGCGCGTGTTCGCGGCCGCGGCGATCTCGCTCGCGGGCGCCGCGCTGCTGTCGCTGAGCGCGCATGCCTCGGCCAGTTCGGCCGGCCTGGGCTGGGGCGACGCGCTGATGGTCGCGGCCGCCGTGCTGCGCGCCCTCATGGTCTGCCTGACGCGCCGCCTCGCGGGCCGCCATGCGCTGCCGGCGCTCACGCTGACCGCGGTGCAGGCGGGCACCATGGCGCTGGGCGCGGCCGCGCTGGCGCTCGCGGTGTCGGGCGGCGCCTGGCATCTGCCGCCGGCCACGGCCTCGTTCTGGTGGGGCATGGCCTACCTCGTGCTGCTGTGCACCGTGTTCGCCTTCTTCGCGCAGAACCATGCGGCCTCGCGCACCAGCCCGAGCCGGGTGTCGCTGCTGATGGGCAGCGAGCCGGTGTTCGGCGCGCTGATCGCGGTCTGGGGCTTCGGCGAACGGGTCGGCCCGGGCGGCTGGATCGGCGGCGCGATGATCGTCGCGGCCGCGTGGTGGGTCACGCTGCCGCCGCGCGCGGCGCGCTGAGCCACCCGGGTCCGCCGATCGTCATACGCAGTCCGTCGGATGGCCGTGCGCTCGCACGGGAGCCACACTCGCGCCATGGCCGAACCACTTCCCGCACCCGCTTTTCCGCCCCAGTACGAACTCTTCGGCACCGTGACCGAGGCCGCGCGCGCCGCGCTCGAGTCGGTGCTCATCGAGTCGATCGAACGCCGCAAGGAGTTCGGCGGCATGATCTGCCAGCAGGGCAACCAGTTCTTCGCGATGCCGCCGCGCGAGGGCGACACCAACACGGTCGACGTGGGCCATCGCCTGGGCAACAAGGGCTGCCCCGAGGGCACGACCGCGGTCGCCTACTATCACACGCACCCGGCCTACAAGGGCGCGGGCATGAACATGAAGCCCGACCGCTTCTCGCCCGAGGACCGCGGCGTGGCCGACGACTTCGGCATCGATGCCTACGTGGGCAGCGTCTCGGGACTGTTCCTGCGCTACGACCACCGGTTGCGCAAGATCATGGTGGCGGGGCCGCGCCTGCGCAACGCACGAGACCTGCCGATGCCGGCCCCGCCGAAGAAGCGTCGCACCACGGCCGGCGGCCGCTCGCTGTCGATGGCCTGAGCCGTGCGGTCCGGCCGGCGGCGTGCGTTCAGTACAGGCCCAGCTGCCGCGTCTTCAGGCGCGCCAGGCCCAGCAGCGCATCGGTGAACGGCGTCGCCACGGCGGTCAGCTCGCCGAGCTCGCGCACCACGGTCACGAGCGCGTCGAGCTCGACCGAGCGGCCGGCCTCCACGTCCTGCAGCATCGAGGTCTTGAAGGCGCCGAGCTTGCGCGTGACCGCATGGCGGTCTTCCGGGCTCTGCGCGATCTCGATGCCGATGCTCCGACCGATCTCCTTGGCCTCGAGCATCACGGCCGAGATGAAGCCGCGCACGTAGTCGTCGCCCATGATCAGGTCGGTGGTGGCACCGGTCAGCGCGCTGATCGGGTTCACCGTCATGTTGCCCCAGAGCTTGAACCAGACGTCGCGCTGGATCTGCGGCGACAGCGTGGTCTCGATGCCCGTGGCCTGCAGCAGCTCGACCAGCTTCTTCACGCGCGGCGTGGCCTCGCCCGAGGGCTCGCCCACGATCAGGCCGTTGCCGAAGTGGTGCCGCACCACGCCGGGCGCGTCGAGCGAGCAGCTGCAGTGCACCACGCCGCCGATCACGTTGGCCGCGGGAATGGCGCGCGCGATCGCGCCGTCGGGGTCGACCGCGCCCAGGCGGTGGCCCGCGATGGGACCGCCGAAGCCGCCCTCGAGGAACCACCAGGGCACGCCGTTCATCGCGGTCAGCACCATGGTGTCGGCGCCGATCAGCGGCGCGATGCGCTCGGCAACGCCGGCCAGCGCCGGCGCCTTGACGGCGATCACCACCAGGTCCTGCACGCCGAGTTCCTCGGGGTCGGCCACCGCGTTGACCGGCACGCGCGTGCGCACGTCGCCGCGCATCAGCGAGAGGCCGTCGCGCTGCAGCGCTTCGAGCGTGGCGCCGCGCGCCACCACGTTGAGGCGCTGGCCCGCTTGCGCGAGGCCGACGCCGATCCATCCGCCGATCGCGCCGGCGCCGTAAATGCAGATCTTCATGGTCGGATCGTAGCGGTCAGGCGCGGTAGGAAGGATCGATGCGGTCGACCTGGCGCACCAGGGCATTGAACACGTCCTGGCCGGCGCCGTGCGCGGGGCTGAACTGCAGCGCGTCGCGCGTGCAGCGGCTCGCGATCTCCTCGCTCACGGGGATCGCGGCGCCCATCGAGAAGGTCGCCATCTGGATCTCGCAGGCGCGCTGCAGGGTCCAGAGGATCGCGAAGGTCTGCGGCAGCGTCTGGCCCCAGGCCAGCAGGCCGTGGTTGCGCAGGATCACGGCGTTGCGGTCGCCGATGCTCTTGAGCAGGCGCGGGCCCTCGTCGGCGTGAATGGTGATGCCCTCGAACTCGTGGTAGGCCACCATGCCGTGCAGTTGCGCGGTGTAGAAGTTGGTCTGCTGCAGGCCGCCCTGCAGGCAGGCCACGGCCACGCCCGCGGTGGTGTGCGTGTGCATCACGCAGTGCGCGCCCTCGAGGCCGTCGTGGATCGCGGCATGCACCGTGAAGCCGGCCGGGTTGACCGGGAAGGTCGAGCCGTCGAGCACACGGCCCTGCAGGTCGATCTTCACCAGGTTGCTCGCCGTGACCTCGCTGTAGTGCAGGCCGAAGGGATTGATCAGGAACTGCTTCTCGCCACCGGTCACGCTGTCGGGCAGCCGCACCGTGATGTGGTTGTAGATCATCTCGGTCCAGCCCAGCATCGCGAAGATGCGGTAGCAGGCCGCGAGCTCCTCGCGCGCGGCGCGCTCGTCGGGATGGATCGAGGGATGGACCAGGGCCGACGCGGACGACGGCGTGGTGGTGGCGAGAGGGGTCATTGCAGTTCCTTCATGGGGTTAGCCTTCCGCGGTGAAGCCGACCTCTTTCACGATCGGCGCCCACTTGGCGGTGTCTTTCTTCAACAGTTCGGTCAGCTCGGCGGGCGTGGAGGACATGGCTTCCAGGCCGAAGGTGCCGAGGCCGTCGATCACGTCCTTCTGCGCCAGCGCGTTCTTCATCGAGGCGTTGAGCTTCGCGACCAGCTCGGGCGAGGCCTTGGCCGGCAGGAAGAAGGCGAACCACTCGCTGTGCGCCATGTCCTGGATGCCCTGCTCGCCGAAGGTCGGCACGTCGGGCGCGAAGCGGCTGCGCTTGGCGCCCGAGACGCCGAGGATGCGCACCTTGCCCGTGGGCAGGTGCTGCGTGATGTCGCCGATCGGGCCCGACACCGCCGAGATGTTGCCGCCCAGCAGGTCGAGCATGGCCGGCTGCGTGCCGCGGTAGGCCGCATGCTTGAGCTCGACGCCGCCCTTCTTGCCCAGCAGCGCGCCGATGAAGTGCGGCGTGGAGCCGGCCGCCGGCGAGCCGTAGTTGGCGCCGGCCGGGTTGGCCTTGGCCCAGGCCAGGAACTCGGGCACGGTCTTCACGCTGGCCGGCACGGCCGGGCCGACCGCGAAGCCGAAGTCGAAGATGCAGCCGATGGACACGGGCGTGAGGTCGACCATCGGGTCGTACGGCAGCTTCTTGTAGATGTGCGGGTAGATCGTGAGGATCGAGGTCGGCGTCTGCAGGATCGTGGTGCCGTCGGCCGGGCGGCCCTTGACGTAGCTCACCGCGATCTGGCCGCCCGCGCCGGTGCGGTTCTCCACCACCGCCGCGCGCGCGTAGTCGGGACTCAGCTTGGTCGCGACCCGGCGGCAGATGGTGTCCGAGGTGCCGCCGGCCGCGAAGCCGGTGACGATGGTCGCGGTCTCGATGCCGGCCTGCGCGAAGGCCCGTTGGCCGATGCCGGCAAGCAGCGCGGAGGCGCCGGTGGACTGCAGCAGCTGGCGGCGGGTGAAGCTCATGATGGTTCTGTCTCCGGGTAACGGTGGTTGGGGGTCAGGACTCGTCGCGCAGCCAGGTGACCGCGCCCGAATGGGTCACCGCGCCCTGGTGGGCCGGGCGCACGGTGAGCGCGTATTTTTCCAGCAAGCCACCGCGCGGGACCCCCGCGTTTACTCCACGTCCGGCGAGGCGCCGCGCGATCTCCTCGTCCGCCAGTTCCACCGAAATGGTGCGCGCCGCCGCGCGCGCGTCGATCGCGATCAGGTCGCCGTCGCGCAGCGCCGCGATCGGTCCGCCGTCGGCCGCCTCGGGCCCGGCATAGCCGATGCACAGGCCGCGCGTGGCGCCCGAGAAGCGCCCGTCGGTCAGCAGCGCCACCTTGTCGCCCATGCCCTGGCCGTAGAGCAGGGCGGTGATGCCCAGCATCTCGCGCATGCCGGGGCTGCCCTTGGGGCCCTCGTTGCGGATCACGATCACGTCGCCCGCTTCGTACAGCCGGTTCTGCACCGCCGTCTGGGCCTGCTCCTCCGAATCGAAGACGCGCGCCGGGCCGCGGTGCACCAGCGTCTGCAGGCCGGCGGTCTTGAGCAGCGCCCCGTCGGGGCAGAGGTTGCCCTTGAGCACCGCCAGCCCGCCGTCGCGCGTGATCGGGTTGCCGGCCTCGCGCACCACGCGGCCGTCGGGCGCCAGGGCGTCGGCCAGTTCCTCGGCCATGGTGCGGCCGGTGAAGGTGAGCACGTCGCCGTGCAGGAAGCCCTGCTCGAGCAGCGTGCGCAGGATCACGCCGGCGCCGCCGATGTAGAACACGTCGCGCGCGAGGTAGCGTCCGCCCGGGCGCAGGTCGGCGATGAGCGGCGTGCGCGCGAACACCTCGGCCACGTCGTCGAGGTGGAAGCGGATGCCGGCCTCGTGCGCGATCGCCGGCAGGTGCAGCGCGGCATTGGTCGAGCCGCCGGTGGCCGAGACCACGGCGCAGGCGTTCTCGAGCGCCTTGCGCGTGACGATGTCGCGCGGCAGCGGGCTGTCGCCCATCACGGCCTTCATCAGCGTCCTGGCGGCGCGGCGCATCAGCGGCGCTCGCTCGCTGAACACGGCCGGCACCATGCTCGAGCCGATCGGCGCGAGGCCCAGAGCCTCCGACACCATGCCCATGGTGTTGGCCGTGAACTGGCCCGCGCAGGCGCCGGCCGTGGGCAGGCAGGCGCGGCTCATGGCGTCGAGCTCGTCGTGCGTGGCCGTGCCGGCCAGCACCTTGCCGATGGTCTCGTAGGTGTCGACCACGTTGAGGTCGCGCCCGTCGGGCCCGGGCATCTGGCCCGGCAGCGCCGAGCCGCCGTGCACGAACACGCTCGGCACGTTGCAGCGCACCATGCCCATCATCAGGCCCGGCAGGTTCTTGTCGCAGGCGCCGATCGCGAAGATGCCGTCCCACTGGTGGCCGCGCACCGAGGCTTCCACGCTGTCGGCGATCAGCTCGCGCGAGATCAGCGAGAAGCGCATGCCCGAGTGCGCCATGGTCAGCCCGTCGCTGACCGACACCACCGGGCATTCGTGCGGCGTGCCGCCGCCCGCGTAGATGCCGGTCTTGGCATGCTGCGCCTGCTCGCGCAGGTTCAGGTTGCACGGGCTCATCTCGCCGCCGGTGTGGAACACGCCGACGTGCGGGCGCTCGATGTCCTCGTCGTCCTGGCCCAGCGCATGCAGGAAGCTGCGCGTGGTCGCGCGGATCGTGCCCTCGCGGATGGTGGCGGAACGGAAGCGCGGCGGCTTGGGGTCGGTGGGCGTGGTCATCGGCTGGCGGCGGGCTGGCTCGGGAAGGGGGAAAGGATCAGAACATGCCGTTGCGGTTGGCGGCGGTCTCGGGCACCGGCTGGATCACGTCCCAGTGCTCGACGATCTTGCCGTTCTCGAGCTTGAAGATGTCGACGATCGCGTTGCCGCGCGTGCCGGGCTCGCGCACCGCGTGCACATGCAGGATCACGTAGTCGCCCTCGGCGAAGCTGCGCTTGATCTCGCTCTTCGAGTTCGGGAATTTCTCGCGCAGGAAGGCGATGAACTTGCGGAAGCCCTCGGGCCCGTCGGCCGCGGTCGGGTTGTGCTGCACGTAGCGGTTGCCCACGTACTGGAGCGCGGCCTCGGCGTCCTTCTGGTTCAGGCCCTTCTCGTAGAAGGCCAGCACGGCCTGGCGGTTGGCTTCCTGTTGGGCGCCGGGGCCGGTGGCGGGGAGCTGGGCGCAGGCGGAGAGGCCCAGCACGGCGGCGGCGGCGAGGAACTTGAGGGCGAGGCGGCGCATGCGGACTCCTGTCGTTGCTTCAGTAGCTGCTGGGAGCGGGCGCGGCCGGGACGGCGCCGTCCTTGAACTTGGCGGCGAGCTGGCGCGCGGCCGCAGCCAGCACGATGGTGTCCACGCCCACGGCCACGAAGGTGGCGCCGGCCGCGAGCCACTTGCGCGCCTGCTCCTCGGTGGTCGAGAGGATGCCCGCGGCCTTGCCGGCCTTCTGGATGCGCGCGACCGCGTCGGCGATCACCGCCTGCACCTCGGGATGGTTGGGCTGGCCCACGAAGCCCATCGAGGCCGAGAGGTCGGCCGGGCCGATGAACACGCCGTCGACGCCGGGCGTGGCCGCGATCGCGTCGAGGTTCTTCATCGCCTCCACCGTCTCGGCCTGCACCAGCAGGCAGGTCTGGGCATTGGCTTCGTGCAGGTAGTTCGGATAAGCCTGCCAGCGCGAGGCCCGCGCGAGCGCGCTGCCCATGCCGCGGATGCCCTCGGGCGGATAGCGCATGCCCTGCACCATGCGCGCGGCCTGCTCGGCGGTGTCGACCATCGGCACCAGCAGCGTTTGCGCGCCGATGTCGAGGTACTGCTTGAGCAGCGTGGTGTCGCCCACGGGCACGCGCACGATCGGCTGCGGCCGGGTCGCGCCCTCGGGCAGCGCCGACCAGGCGCTCGAGATGCCCTGCAGCTGCGCGAGCACCGAGCGCACGTCGTTGGGCGCGTGCTCGCCGTCGACCAGCAGCCAGTCGTAGCCGGTGCCGGCCAGGATCTCGGCCGCGTAGCCGTCGGCCAGGCCGACCCACAGGCCGATCTGGGCGCGCTTCTCGGCCATGGCCTTCTTGAACAGGTTGATGGGGGTGTGCATGAGGGATTCCGAAAAGGTCAGACGAGGCGGAACGACACGGCGCCCAGCGGGCCGTAGTCGGCATGGAAGGTGTCGCCGGGCAGCGCGGTGGTCGGGCGCGTGAACGAGCCGCCGAGCACGACCTCGCCGGCTTCCAGGTGCTCGTCCCAGGGCGCGAGCTTGTTCGCGAGCCAGGCCACGCCGGTGGCCGGATGGTTGAGCACGGCCGCGGCCACGCCCGATTCCTCGATCACGCCGTTCTTGTAGAGCAGCGCGCTGACCCAGCGCAGGTCGACCGCATCGGGCTTCACGGGCCGCCCGCCGATCACGATGCCGGCATTGGCCGCGTTGTCGGCGATGGTGTCGAAGACCTTGCGCGGCGCCTTGGTGTGGCGGTCGAACTGCTCGATGCGCGCATCGATGATCTCGATCGCCGGCACCACGTAGTCGGTGGCCGCGAGCACGTCGAAGATGGTCACGCCCGGGCCCTTGAGCGGCTTGCCGAGGATGAAGGCCAGCTCGACCTCGATGCGCGGTGCGATGAAGCGCGTGAAGGGGATGTCGCTGCCCTGCTCGAAGAACATGTCGTCGAGCAGCGTGCCGTAGTCGGGCTCGGTGATCTGGCTCGACTGCTGCATCGCGCGCGAGGTCAGGCCGATCTTGTGGCCCTTGGCCACGCGACCCTCGGCGATCTTCTGCCGGACCCATTCGCGCGAGATCGCATAGCCGTCCTCGATGGTCATCTCGGGAAAGCGCTTGGAGAAATGCTCGACCTGCACGCGCGAGCGTTCGCTCTCGTGCAGTTCGGCCGCGAGCCGGGCGATGGTGTCGGAAGAAAGCATGGCGGTGTGTGTGGGGGTCAGCTCTTGTTGAACAGGGGATGCAGGTTGCTGTGCTTGCCGTCGTAGACCTGGCCGGGGCTCTCGTCGATCTGCAACGTGATGCCGATGTGGCGTTGCGAGAAGACGGGCTCGAAGTGGCTTCGCACCCTGGCCAGCAGTTCGTCGCCGGCCTTCTTCTTCACGGCCTCGGAGCGGCCTGCGGCCATGCGCAGGTTGAGGTAGACGAAGGCATAGTCGGCCTGGCCGTCGGCCACCGCGTAGTGCGCGGCCGGGTAGGCCAGCACGCGCGTGCCGCCGGTCGGGAACACCGGCTTGCCGGCTTCGTCGCGCTGCTCGAGCATGGTGTCGGCCAGCGTGCGGCACAGCGCCGACATGTCGGTCTCGGCCTCGATGTTGGGCGTGTAGAGGATCACCAGGTGCGGCATGGTCGTGCTCCGTTCAAACCACCGACATCGTCGCGGCCGTGCAGGTCACCGCGAAGATCGGAATGGCCTTCATGTGGAAGATCTCTCCCTGGCCGCGCGCGGCCGCGGCCACGCTGAGGAAGGTGCGGATCTCGAAGCCGCCCTGGCCGGCTTCGCGGTAGGTCGCCTCGTCGCCGTAGTCGTCGAGCGACAGCAGCGCCTCGCGGTCGTTGGCGCACCAGCGGCGCATGAACTCGGCGTCCCACTCGGCATTGACCTTGCCCGAGTCGGGCGTGGCCGGCCAGTGCGAGATGCCGCCGGTGCCCACCAGCGCGATGCGCTCGGGCACCTTGTCGCAGGCGCGGCGCAGCGCCTCGCCGAAGGCCCAGGCGCGGTGCAGCGGCGTGAGCGGCGGGCCCTGGCAGTTGATGTTGACCGGGATCACCTTCGTGTCGAAGTTCGGCGTGAGGAAGTTCAGCGGCACCATGATGCCGTGGTCGAACTTCCACTCCTCGGCATAGGCCACGTCCACCGTCTGCATCACCTCGCGGATCAGCCGTTGCGACAGCGCGGCGTCGCCCGGGATCGTGTGCTTCTCGATGCCGAGCCACTTCGGGTCCTCGATCGGGCCCTCGTAGCTGTCGGCCATGCCGATCGCATAGGCCGGCATGTTGTTCATGAAGAAGTTCGCGAAGTGCTCGGCCGCGATCACGATCACCGCGTCGGGCTTGGTCGCGCGCATGGCCTCGCCGAAGCGATGGAACTGCGCGTGGAACTCGTCCTTCACCGCCGGGTCGGCGAGATGCGCGCGGCCGGTGATGCCGGGGGCGTGGCTGCAAACGCCTGCGAATACGAGACTCATACGCCCGCCACCTTTTCGTCTGTGCTTGTCGTCATTGCATAGATGCCGGCGCGCACCGGTCCGTACTTGCGCACGCCCTCGCGCATGGCCTCGAGGTAGTCGGCCCACGGAATGCCCAAGAGCGGCGCGAAGTGCATCAAGAGCTGCCCGTTGCAGCCCAGCACGTAGAGCTTGCCGACGTCGCCGCCGTCGATCGCTTCGCGCTCCTCGTCGCTGAGGTCGTAGCCGCCGAGCAGCGCCTTGCGCGTGTCGCCGCCTTCGGCATAGCGCCGCTGCACCTCGGCATCGCGGTTGAGCGCGAACAGGAATTTCTGCATCGCATAGAGGCTCATGGTCAGCCCTCGATCTGGATGTTGGCCTTGCGGATCACGTCGCCGTACTTCGCGATCTCGCTCTGGACGAAGACCGCGAAGCGCTCGGGCGAGCCCGACAGCGACGCGATGCCGCCCTTGCGGAAGGCCTCGGTCACCACCGGTCCCGCGAGCGCGCGGTTGACCTCGGCGTTCACGCGCTGCACCACGGCGTCGGGCGTGCCGGCGGGCGCCAGCAGGCCGTTCCACGAATTGGACTCGATCGCCACGCCCTGTTCGGCCAGTGTGGGAATGTTCGGCGCGTACTGCGAGCGCTGCGCGGTCGCCATGCCCAGCGCCACCAGCTTGCCGCCCTCGACATGGCCGCGGAACTCGGGCCAGTTGCCGAACATCATCGTGACCTGGCCGCCGAGCAGGTCGGTCAGTGCCGGGCCCTGGCCCTTGTAGGGCACGTGCACGATGTCCAGGCCCATCTGCAGCTTGAGCATCTCGCCCGAGAGGTGGGCCGAGGTGCCGTTGCCGAAGGAGGCGAAGCTCAGCGTGCCGGGCTTCGCCTTGGCCTGGTTGCGCAGGTCGGCCAGCGTCTTGAGGCCGCTGCCCGGATGGGTGGCGAGCACGTGTTCCGACATGCCCATCAGCGCCACCGGGCGCAGGTCCTTCAGCGTGTCGTAGGGCAGCTTGCGCACCAGCGTCTGGTTGGCCGCGAAGCTGTTGGCCACGCAGACGAAGCTGTAGCCGTCGGGCGCGGCCTTGGCGACCGTGTCGACGCCGATCACCGTGCCCGCGCCGGGCTTGTTCTCGATCACCACGGGCTGGCCCAAGGCCTTCGCGAGCTCGGTGCCGACCAGCCGCGCGACGAAGTCGGTGGTGCCGCCGGGCGGGAAGGGCACGACGATGCGCACCGGCCGGGCCGGCCACGCGGCCTGGGCGCGCGCCAGCATCGGCAGGGCCGCGAGCGCGGCCGTGCCTTGCAGCAGCGTGCGGCGCGCGAGGTTCATGCCACGCCCCAGTGCGGAATGTGGTGCGAGCCCATCGATACCGCCACGTTCTTCGGTTCGCAGAACACCTCGTAGCTCCAGGTGCCGCCTTCGCGGCCGGTGCCCGAGGCCTTGGTGCCGCCGAAGGGCTGGCGCAAGTCTCTGACGTTCTGGCTGTTGACGAAGCACATGCCGGCTTCCACCGCGGCGGCCACGCGGTGCGCCTTGCCGATGTTCTCGGTCCAGACGTAGCTCGACAGGCCGTACTGGATGTCGTTGGCCAGCTCGATGGCATGCGCCTCGTCGCGGAACGGGATCAGGCAGGCCACGGGGCCGAAGATCTCGTCCTGCGCGATCTTCATGCGGTTGTCGACGTCGGCGAACACCGTGGGCACCACGTAGTTGCCCTTCTTCACGCGGTCTGGCAGGTTGCTCGGTGCTTCGAGGCCGCCGCACAGCAGGGTGGCGCCTTCCTTCGGGCCCAGCTCGATGTAGCTGCGCACCTTGGCCAGGTGGGCCTGCGAGATCATCGGGCCGACGATGGTCTTCTCGTCGAGCGGGTCGCCCACCGTGATGCGCCTTGCGCGCTCGGCGAACTTGGCGGCGAAGTCGGCGTAGATCGACTGCTGCACCAGGATGCGCGAGCCGGCCGTGCAGCGCTCGCCGTTGTTGCTGAAGATCATGAACACGGCCGCGTCGAGCGCGCGGTCGAGGTCGGCGTCGTCGAAGATCACGAACGGGCTCTTGCCGCCGAGCTCCATGCTGAACTTCTTGAGGCCCGCGCTCTTCACGATGCGGTTGCCTGTGGCGGTGGAGCCGGTGAACGAGATCGCGCGCACGTCGGGGTGCGCCACCAGCGGCTCGCCCGCGTCCTTGCCGTAGCCGTGCACCAGGTTCAGCACGCCGGGCGGAATGCCGGCCTCGAGCGCCAGCTCGCCCAGGCGCGCGGCCGACAGCGGCGAGAGCTCGCTCATCTTCAGCACGGCCGTGTTGCCGAAGGCCAGGCAGGGCGCGACCTTCCAGGTGGCGGTCATGAAGGGCACGTTCCACGGGCTGATCAGCGCACACACGCCGACCGGGTGGAACAGCGTGTAGTTCAGGTGCGTGGGCGTGGGGTAGGTGTGGCCGTCGACGCGCGTGCACATCTCGGCGAAGTAGTAGAAGTTGTCGGCCGCGCGCGGCACCAGCTGCTTGCCGGTCTGCGCGATGACCTGGCCGCAGTCGTTGGTCTCGGTCTGCGCGATCTCGGGCACGTTCTTCGCGATCAGGTCGCCGAGCTTGCGGATCAGCTTCGCGCGCTCGGGCGCGGGCATGCCGGCCCACTTGGGGAAGGCTTCCTTGGCGGCGGCCACGGCCGCGTTCACCTCGGCCTCGCCGCCGGAGGCGACTTCGGCCAGCACTTCCTGCGTGGCGGGGTTGACGGTCTCGAAGTAGTCCGAGCCCTTGACGGACTTGCCGCCGATGAGATGGTCGATCTGTTGCATGAGGGAATCCGGTTCAGTCCAGTTTGATGTCGCGCGCCTTGATCAAGGCATGCCATTTCTTGCGCTCCGCATCGGTGTAGCGCGTCATTTCGGTGGCGTCGGCGGGGCGGGCCTCCCAGCCGGCGTCATAGAGCTTCTGGCGCACGCCGGCATCGGCCATGGCCTTCTGCAGCTCGGTGCCGAGCTTCGCCTGCACTTCCTTCGGCGTGGCCGCGGGCACGACCAGGCCCTGCCAGGTGTAGGCCTCGACGTTGGCGAAGCCCAGTTCCCTGGCGGTGGGAATGTTCGGCAGCTGCGGCACGCGCTCGGCCGACATGGCGAGCAGCGGCACCACCTTGCCGGCCTTGACCGCGCTCACGCCGCTGGGCAGGTCGAGCATCATCAGCGCGACCTGGCCGCCCATCAGGTCCTGCAGCGCGGGCGCGCCGCCCTTGTAGGGCACGTGCAGCATCGACACGCCGGCTTCGCGCTGGAACAGTTCGTAGGCGAGATGGTGCGGACTGCCGGTGCCCGGCGTCGCGATGCTGTACTTGCCGGGCGAGGCCTTGAGCGCGGCCAGCAGCGCCTTCGCATCGGCGATGCCCGCATTGGGCGCGGCCGTGATGATCAGCGGCGAGCGGCCCATCATGCCGACCAGCGCGAAGTCCTTCTCGGCGTCGTAGGGCAGCTTCTTGTAGAGCGCGGGGTTGTAGACCAGCACGCCGTTGTCGGCCGAGAACACGGTGTAGCCGTCGCCGGCCGAGCGCGCCACGTTCTCCGACGCGATGATCGCGCCGGCGCCGGGCCGGTTGTCGACCAGCACCGGCTGGCCCAGCTGCTGCGACACCTGCGCGCCCACGGTGCGCGCGAGGAAGTCGGTGCCGCCGCCGGCCGGATAGCCGACCACCCAGCGCACCGGCTTGGCGGGGTAGGCGGTCTGTGCGACGGCGAGGGCCGAGACGGCCAGCGCCATCGTGGCTGCGGCCACGGACTGGAGGAGCTTCTTGCCGGTGATCATGTCGTGTCGTCTCCGCTGATTTCTTGGGCGTATGAATGGAAAAGGAGAGCGCGCCGCGGGGGCGCGCTGGAAAGAATCAGGCCGCCGCGATGGTGTTGACCAGCGCGCCGATGCCCTCGATCTCGGTCACGATCTCGTCGCCGGGCTGGCAGTCGACGACGCCGTCGGGCGTGCCGGTGAGGATCAGGTCGCCGGGCGACAGCGTCATGAAGCGGCTGAAGTACTCGATCAGGAAGGGCGCGTCGAAGATCATGTCGCGCGTGTTGCCCTGCTGCGTGACCTGGCCGTTGACCGTGGTGCGCAGCGCGAGCGCCATCGGGTCGGCCACGTCCTTCGCATCGACCAGCCAGGGGCCGATCGGCGTGCAGGTGTCGCGGTTCTTCACGCGCAGGTTGGGGCGGTACCAGTTCTCGAGGTAGTCGCGGATCGCGTAGTCGTTGGCCACGGTGTAGCCGCCGATGAAGTCGTAGGCATCGTCGCGCTTCACGTGGCGCGCGGTCTTGCCGATCACGATCGCGAGTTCGCACTCGTAGTGCATGAACTGCACGCCGGCCGGGCGGAAGGTCTTCTGGCGGTGGCCGATCAGCGCGCTCTGGCCCTTGACGAAGACCAGCGGCTCCTCGGGCGCCTTGAACTCGAGCTCCTTCGCATGGTCGGCGTAGTTGAGGCCGAGCGCGAGGATGGTGCGCGGGCGCGGCGTGGGCGCGAGCGGCGGCAGCCAGTCGACGGCGTCGAAGCCGACCACGCGGCCATCGGCCAGGCGCAGCGCGCCGTCGTGTTCGACGGCCTCGTGCACGGCGTTCTCGTAGCGGATGCGTGCGTGCTTCATGCGGCGGCTCCCGTCTCTTCTGCAACCAGGGTGTTGGTGAGCGTCTCGAAGCCCGGCGCCGAGATCTCGATGCGGTCGCCCACGCGCGCCAGCGGCCGGCCCGCGCCGCAGCCGAGCATCAGCACGTCGCCGTGCGCCAGCGTCATGAATTCGCCGACCTCGGCCAGCAGCTGGCGCGCGGGGCGCACCAGCGTGGAGAAGTCCAGCGTCTGCCTGACTTCGCCGTTGATGCGCACCTCGACGCGGAACGCCGCGGGATCGTCCACCTCCTGCGCGTCGCGCAGCGCGGGGCCGATGCCGAGGAAGCCGTCGAGGCATTTGAACTTGACCGGCGGGCGGAAGAAGCTGGCATGCGGCACCGACAGGTCGTTCATCGGCACGAAGCCTTCGATGTCGCCGTCGGCGCCGACCACCATGCCGATGCTCGCGCCCACCTCGACCTCGGGCAGGTTCGCCGGCACGGGGATCGCGGCGCCGTGCGGGCTCCAGGTGTTGGCGGTCTTGACGTAGAGCACCGGCGCCTTGGGCGGTGCCTTGTAGGGCGGCGCGCTCATCTGCGGCGCGAGCGCTTCCACCTCGGCGCGGAAGTTGAGCAGCGTGCCGTAGACGGTGCCGGCGGGAAGGAAATGGGAAGGTGAAGAAGGGGGGCTCATGGCTGTTCCAGTGCGATCAGTTCGTCGAGCAGCTCGTAGAGCTGGCCGAGCTTGTCCTTGCCCAGGGATTGCTCCATCCACTGGTAGTGCGCCTCGATGCTCGAGGACAGCTTGTTCACCAGCTTCATGCCGCGCGGCGTGGCCTCGACCACGGTGCGGCGCTGGTCGGCCGGGTCGCGGCTGCGCGTGATCAGGTCGTCGCGCTCCATGCGCGCGAGCACGCCCGTGAGGCTGGGCCCGAGGATGAAGGCCTCGCGCGCCACGCGGCCGGTTTCGACCGCGCCGTGTTCGCCGAGCACGCGCAGCACGCGCCACTGCTGGTCCGACAGCGCATGCACGCGCAGGCTGGGCCGGGTGTGGGCCATGACGGCTTCGCGCGCCTGTAGCAGCAGGCGCGGAAGGTTGCGGTGGGTGAAGGCGGTGTTCATGTCGGTCGATTTATTTAACATGTTAAATGATCGGCAAAAAAACACGGCTACGGGATAACCCTGGCCCGCGCTCGGGCCAGGGTGGAGGGCTTCAGTCGACGGTCGCGCCCGAGGCGCGGATCACCTGCCCCCAGCGTTCCGATTCGCTGCGGATGTAGGCCGCGAGCTGCGCGGGCGTGCTCGAGCCGGGCTCGAAGCCGTCGTTCTCGAGCTTCTGGCGCAGCGCGGGCTGGGCGATCACCTTCGCGATCTCCTGGCTCAGCCGCTCGACCACCGGCGCCGGCGTGCCCGCGGGCGCGACGATGCTCTGCCAGGCCACCGCCTCGAAATCGGCGGTGCCCGGCAGCCGCGACTCGGCCACGGTCGGCACGTCGGGGAAGGTGGGCTGGCGCTTCTTCGAGGTCACGGCCAGCGCGCGCAGCTTGCCGCTGCGCACGTGCTGCAGCGCCGGCGCGATGTCGGTGAACATCAGCTGCAGCTGACCGCCGAGCAGGTCGGTGAGCGCGAGCGCGCTGCCCTTGTAGGGCACGTGCGTCATCGCGGTGCCGGTGGCGAACTTGAACATCTCGGCGCCCAGATGCTGCGGGCTGCCGTTGCCGGCCGAACCGTAGCTCAGGCCTTCCGGTTTGGACTTGGCGAGCGCCACCAGCTCGGCCAGCGTGCGCGCGGGCACCGAGGGATGCACCACCACCATCAGCGGCACCGCGCCGATCAGGCCCACGGGCGCGAAGTCCTTGGCCGGGTCGTACGAGAGCTTCTTGTAGAGCCAGGGATTGATCGCGAGCGTGGTGCTGGTGGCCACCAGCAGGGTCGAGCCGTCGGGCGCCGAGCGCGCCACCTGCGACGCGCCGATGGCGGTGCCCGCGCCGGGCTTGTTGTCGACGATCACGGTGCGGCCGAGCGCCGTGCCGAGCTGCTGCGCGATCAGCCGGCCGAGCATGTCGGTGGTGCCGCCGGGCGCGTAGGGCACGACGATGGTGATGGGCTTGTCGTTCTGCGCCAGCGCGGCGAGCGGGCCGGCGGCGCAGGCGGCGGCGGACAGGGCACCGAGCTGGCGCAGGGCGTGGCGGCGGTTCATGCGGATGTCTCTCTTTCTTCGTTGGATTCGGAAGCAGCGGCTGGCGTCGCGCCACGCAGCAGGTCGACCAGCGCCTCGGGATCGGCCGGCACGGCATCGCCGCGCCAGGCCACGTGCTGGTCGGGGCGCGAGATCACGAGCGCGCGGTCGTAGAGCGCGGCGGCCTCGGGACCGTCGATGTCGAGCACGCGCAGCGGCAGTCCGCGCGCGGCGGCCGCTGCCACGAGCGGCGCGGTATCGATTGCCGGATCGCGGCGCAGCAGCACGTAGCCCTCGCCGAGCGCGGCCATCGCGTCGTAGAGCGAGCGGCCGTCGGCCAGCCACAGGTGCGGCACGCGGCAGCCGGGCACGGTGGACGGCTTGAAGTCGTACATGGTGTAGGCCGGCGCGGCCTCGCCGTCGTAGGCGATCAGCGGCGAGGCGTCGTAGAAGTAGCCGAAGTTGAGCCCGCCGCAGCAGTACTGCTGCACGTTGAGGTCGTACAGCGCCTGGCCGCGCGCGGCGCGCAGCGCGTCGCCCTCGGGGCCCGGTGCCTCGATGCCCTCGGGCACGCCCTCGCGCTGCTTCTGCAGGGCCAGCGCATGGTTCATCGCGAACTTCGAGACCTGCTCGGTGATCGGCTGGCGCTCGGCCTCGTGCGCGCCGAGCGCGGCCTCGGCGAGCCAGCCGCGCAGGTGGCCCGCGAGCAGCCACGACAGGTTCATCGCGTCGGCGATGCCGGCGTTCATGCCGTAGCCCGCCATCGGGATCCACAGGTGGGCCGCGTCGCCGCAGATGAAGACGCGGCGGTCGCGGAAGCGCTCGGCCACCAGGCGGCGGCCGATCCAGTCCTCCTTCGAGATCACCTCGTACTCGAAGTCCGGCCCCACGCCGAGGATCTGGCGGATCGCCCAGTCGCGGTCGATCGATTCGAAGTCGGTCTCGTCGGCCAGCAGGTAGTTGTGCAGCAGCCAGGTCTCGCGCCCGTCGATCGCATAGACGTTGCCGCAGCGCCGCGGATTGAGCGCGAAGGTGGCCCAGGCCGGCTTGTTCTTCAGCAGGCCCAGCAGCGCGGGCGCGCGGAAGTAGGTCGACTGCACGCGGCCCACCACGTCGGTGCCGCGCAGGTTGGCGCCGATCTTCTTGCGCACTGTCGAGCGCCCGCCGTCGCAGCCGATCAGGTAGCGGCAGCGGATGCGCACCGCGCTGCCGTCGTCGAGGTCGACGCCGGTCGCCCACACGCCCTCGTCGTCCTGCTCGAAGTCGTCGATGCGCGTGCGGTTGCGGATGCGCAGGCCCGGCGTGGCCTCGGCATGCGCGAACAGCACCGGCTCGAGGAAGATCTGGTTGATGCGGTGCGGCGGTTCGGCCGTGGGCCACCAGGTGTCGGGGCCGCCGGTGGCGGTGTAGCGCTCGCGCCGCGCGGGGATCGGGATGCGCGAGAGCTCGGGCCCCGTCACCGTGGTGCGGTAGGCCACGTCGTTCGGATAGTCGGCCGGCAGGCCCGCGTCGCGCAGTGCCTGCGCCACGCCGAGCCGGCGGAAGATCTCCATCGAGCGGGCCGACACGTGGTTGCACTTCACGTTCGGCGGCTCGCCGCGGTGGCGGATCTCGGTGACCAGCACGTCGATGCCGCGTTGCGCCAGGTCGATGGCCAGCGTGAGGCCGACCGGCCCGCCGCCGACGATCAGCACCTGCGCCTGCAGTGGTTCTGTCATGGGTTCGTTTGTCTCTCGTTGTGGACGGCGGCCATTACAGTGCCGAAGTGCCATCCGACAGAAGTGAAACTTTCATGGCCATTCATAAAAAGCCTTTATCAATGCGCGGAGTGCCCTCGGTGCGCCAGCTGCGCGCCTTCGCGGCCGTCTACCACAGCGGCCAGCTGTCGAGCGCCGCCGCGGCGCTGTCGCTCACCCAGCCGGCGGTCAGCGTGCTGCTGCGCGAGCTCGAGGACCGGCTCGGCGTGCGGCTGTTCGACCGCACCACGCGCAGCCTGCATCGCACCGCCGCGGCCGACGAGGCCATCGGCCATGCCGAGCGCGTGCTGGCCGAGCTCGACGCGCTGGGCAGCGGCATGGCCGAACTCGCGGCCGGGCGGCGCGGCCGCCTGCGCATCGCCGTCACCTCGACCATCGCGCAGACGCTGATGCCGCGCGCGCTGCGCCGCTACACGCAGCAGCATCCCGAGGTGAAGGTCGCGATCGACGATTGCGCGCCGAGCCAGTTCGTCGAGACCGTGCTGAGCGGCCAGGTCGACTTCGGCGTCGGCACCTTGCAGGCGCGCACGCCGGGCCTGGACGAGCGCGTGTTCGTGCACGACCACCTCGCCGTGATCGCCGACCGCGACCTGCCGCTGCCCGGCGGTGCCGCCGGCATCACCTGGCGACAGCTCGCGGCGCTGCGGCTCATCACGGTCAAGCCCGGCTACGGCGTGCGCAACAGCATCGATGCCGCGGCCGCCGAGGCCGGCGTGCGGCTCGAGATCGCCTACGAGGTGACGCTGCTGACCACCGCGCTCGCGATGGCCGCGGGCGGGCTCGGGCCGGCGCTGCTGCCGGCCTCGATCCTCGCGCATGCCGATCCCTCGCGGCTGGTCGCGCGCCGGCTGATCCGGCCGACCGTGGCACGCAACATCGCAGTGGTCACGCGGCAGGGCCGTTCGCTGTCGCCGGCCGCGGCGGCCTTCGCCGACCTGCTGGCGAGCGAATTCGCGATCTGAAGTTTCAGGCGCGCGGCCGCGCGAGATAGGCCTGCATGGTCTCGATGAAGGTCTTGGCCGCCACCGAGAGCGTGCGGTCGCGCTTGGCGACCACCGAGATGTTGCGCGTCACCACCGGCGCGTGGATCTTGCGCGCCACCAGTTCCTTGAAGCCGCACTGCGCCACCAGCTCGGCCGGCACGATCGACGCGCCCAGGCCCGAGGCGCTCATCGCGAGCGCGGTGGTCAACAGCGACACCTCCTGCTGGATGTCGAGTGCCACGTTGGCCGCGCGCGCGGTGCGGTCGATGGCATTGCGGATGCCGTAGCCGGCCTTCACCGTGATCAGCGCATGGCCCGCGAGGTCGCTCCAGCGCACCTGGCGGCGCCGCGCCAGCGGATGGCTGGGCAGGCACACCAGCGCGAGGTGGTCGTGGATCAGCGTGCGCTGGCTCAGCGCCGCCACCTCCTGGTCGGGCGAGCCGATGCCGAAGTCCACCTGCTCCGAGAGGATGCGCGGCACGAACTGCTCGGTCTCGCAGTCGACCAGCTGCACGCGCACGCCCGGATGCAGGTCGTTGAAATGCCGGATCACCGGCGGCACCAGCGTCAGCGCGATGGTCGGCGTGACCGCGATGCCGATGCGCCCGCTGGGCGCGGCCTGGCCGCGGAAGCCGGTCTCGAGCGAACGCACGTCGCGCAGGATGCGCTCCGCGATCGGCAGCATCTCGTGCGCGGCCTCGGTCGGGCTCAGCGAGCGCGTGGTGCGGTCGAACAGGCTGGTGCCGGTGGCGGCCTCGAGCTGGCGCACCAGCACGCTGACGGCCGAGTGCGTGAGGTAGAGCCGGTCGGCCGCGGCGCTGAGCTTGCGCCAGCGGTAGACCTCCACGAAGGCGCGCAGCTGGCGCAGGCTGGTGCCGGGGATCGAGCCATCGTGATTCATGAATTTATTTCGACGCTTGCAAAATAAGTTTCGATTCTCTCGCGCTGCGTCCTCCGCTCCAATCGCGCCCATGCCCTGCATCCGGAGGGCGCCAACGACAACAGGAGACTCGATGAACGGCTCGGGCTTTTCATTCGCGCACACGCGCGCCGCCGTGTCCGACGCGGAGTGGCAGCAGCGCGTCGATCTGGCGGCGGCCTTCAGGCTGGCCGGCTACTACCGCATGACGGACCAGATCTACACCCACCTCACGGCCAAGGTGCCGGGCACGCAGGCGCATTTCCTCATCAACCCCTACGGCGTGCTGTTCGACGAGGTCACGGCCTCCTGCCTGGTCAAGGTCGACATCGACGGCGAGGTGGTGTTCGACCCGACCGGCATCGGCATCAATCCCGCGGGCTTCCTGATCCACAGCTGCATCCACCGCGCGCGGCCCGACCTGCATGCGGTGCTGCACACCCACACCGCGGCCGGCATCGCGGTGGCGGCGCAGCGGCGTGGGCTGCTCAACCTGTCGCAGCACGCCATGCGCTTCCACCGCCGCATCGGCTACCACGACTACGAGGGCGTGGCGCTCGACTTCAGCGAGCAGGACCGGCTGGTGCGCGACCTCGGCCCGCACAACGTGATGATCCTGCGCAACCACGGCCTGCTGGCCGCGGGCGACACCATCCGCGAGGCCTTCGAGCGCCTCTACTACCTCGAGCGTGCCTGCGAGGCGCAGGTGCGCGCGCAGTCGGGCGGCGCCGAGCTCATCGAATGCAGCGACGAGATCGCCGAGAAGGTGGCGCAGGCGCTCGACCGGCCCGGCCGCTCGGCGCGCGACAACGACTGGCCGGCGCTGCGCCGGCTGCTGGACCGCATCGATCCGTCGTACGCGACCTGAAGCCGGCAGCCCCAACGAGAACGACAGGAGACACACGATGACGAAGAAGAAGACCGTTGGATGGCCGCGCCGCGCGGCCGCGCTGCTGGGCATGGCCGCCGTGGCCTTGCAACTGGCCGCGGGCGCCATGACTGCGAGCGCGCAGGCCGCCTGGCCGAGCAAGCCGATCCGCTGGGTGGTGCCCTACACGCCCGGCGGCGGCACCGACCAGAGCTCACGCATCATTGCCGAGAAGCTCTCGGTGGCGCTGGGCCAGCCGATCGTGATCGACAACCGGCCCGGCGGCAACACGGTGATCGGCGCGGCTGCTGCTGCTTCCGCGGCGCCCGACGGCTACACCGTGTTCTTCGCGGCGCTGTCGACCATGGCCGTGATCCCGAACCTCTACGACAAGCTGCCCTATGCGAGCGATGCGCTGACGCCGGTGACGCAGCTGGTGCACTTCCCGCTGTTCCTGATGGTCGAGGCCGGCGGGCCGCTCGACACCATGCCCAAGTTCCTCGCGGCGGCGCGCAGCCAGCCGCTGCTGTTCGCGATCGGCGGCAGCGGCAGCGGCGGCCACCTGGGCTCGGAGCTGATGAAGCGCCAGCTCAAGGCCGACATGACGGCGGTGCCGTTCAAGGCCATGGTGCAGGCCGCGCCCGAGGTCGCCACCGGCCGCGTCTCGTTCATGTTCGCCGACCTGCCGGCCGCGCTGCCGCACGTGCAGGGCGGCCGCGCGAAGATCATCGCGACCGCGGGCAAGACGCGCTCGGCGCTCTATCCCGAGGCGCCGACCCTGGCCGAGGCGGGCGTGGGCGAGATCGACTTCGACACCTGGGCCGGCCTGGCCGTGCCCAAGGGCACGCCGCAGCCCATCGTCGACCGGCTGGCGCTGGAGCTCAACAAGGTCATCGCCGATCCGGCCGTGCGCGCGAAGCTGGCGCTCATCGGCGTCGAGCCCGCGCCGTCATCGCAGGCCCGGTTCACCGAGTTCATCGCCTCGGAGAATGCCAAGTGGCGCGCCGTGATCCAGGCCGCCGGCATCAAGCTCGAATGACGGCGCCGCCGCTGCGCTCGCTGCTGGTTTTCAACGGCGAGGCCGGGTTCTATGCGCAGGCCCTGCGCGCGCGCTGCCCGGCGCTGGAAGTGCACGCCACCACCGAGCGGGCCGAGGCCCTGCGCCTGCTGGCCGAGGTCGAGGCGCTGGTCGTCTCGGGCCCGTGGGTCGACGACGCGATGCTCGCGGCCGGACCCGCGCTGCGCTGGGTCCACGCGCTGACCTCGGGCACCGACACCATCACCGGCTCGTCCGCGCTGCGGCCCGGCACGCTCGTGACCTCGTCGCGCGGCGTGCATGGGCCGCAGATGTCCGAGCTCGCGCTGTTGATGATGATGGCGCTGGCGCGCGACCTGCCGCGCATGCTGCGCGACCAGCGCGAAGGCGCCTGGAACCGATGGGCCCAGCCGCTGCTGTGGCGCCGGCACGCGGTGCTGGTCGGCACCGGCCACGTCGCGCGCGAGCTGGCGCGGCGCTGCCAGGCGATGGGGATGCGGGTCAGCGGCATCTCGGCCACGCCAGCGGCGATCGACGGCTTCGACGAAGTGCATGGGCGCGAGCGGCTGCAGCAGGTGGTGGCACAGGCCGACTTCGTGGTGGTGCTGACCGCGCACGATGCGCGCACCCATCACCTGATCGATGCGCCGGTGCTCGCGGCGATGCCGGCGCATGCGTTTCTCGTCAACCTCTCGCGCGGCGGCGTGGTCGACGAGCACGCGCTGCTCGCGGCGCTCGAGAACGGGACCATCGCCGGCGCCGGGCTCGACGTGTACGAGACAGAGCCGCTCGCGGCCGGCCATCCGCTGCGCCGGTTGCCGAACGTGATCGCCACGCCGCACATCGGCGGCCTGAGCGACGTCTATGCGCGGCAGGTGCTGCCGATGCTGCTCGACAACGCGGCGGCCCTGGCCGCGGGCGACGTGGGCGCGCTGGTCAACCGCGTGTGCTGAGCGAGCGTCCCCGCGCCCGGACGGCGCGGGGCCACGCCCTAAACTCCCGGCCATGGCCAAGGACAAATCCATCTACGTCTGCAGCGAATGCGGCGGCACCAGCGCGAAGTGGCTCGGCAAGTGCCCGAGCTGCGGCGCCTGGAACACACTGATCGAACAAGCGGCCGGCGGCGCGAACGCCCCGGCCAACAACCGCTTCGGCACGCAGTTCGCGTCGCTCGCCGGGGCTTCCGAACTCGCGGTGCTCTCGGAGATCGAGGCCAGCGACGTCGCGCGCACGCCCACCGGCCTCGACGAGCTCGACCGCGTGCTCGGCGGCGGCGTGGTCGCCGGCGGCGTCACGCTGATCGGCGGCGACCCGGGCATCGGCAAGTCGACCCTGCTGCTGCAGGCGGTCGATGCGCTGCAGCGCGCGGGGCAGAACGCGCTCTACGTCACGGGCGAGGAGAGCGGCGCGCAGGTGGCGCTGCGCTCCAAGCGGCTGGGCCTGGACCACTCGCAGGTGCAGGTGCTGGCCGAGATCCAGCTCGAGAAGATCATCGCCACGCTCGATGCCACGCGCCCGGCCATCGCGGTGATCGACTCGATCCAGACCGTCTACTCCGACCAGCTCACCTCGGCGCCGGGCTCGGTGGCGCAGGTGCGCGAATGCGCGGCGCACCTCACGCGCTTCGCCAAGACCAGCGGCACGGCCGTGGTGCTGGTGGGCCACGTCACGAAGGAGGGCGCGCTCGCGGGCCCGCGCGTGCTCGAGCACATGGTCGACACGGTGCTGTACTTCGAGGGCGACACGCACTCGAGCTTCCGGCTGGTGCGCGCGATCAAGAACCGCTTCGGCGCGGTCAACGAGATCGGCGTGTTCGCGATGACCGAGCGCGGCTTGAAGGGCGTGGCCAACCCGAGCGCGATCTTCCTGAGCCAGCACACCGAACCGGTGCCCGGCAGCGTGGTGCTGGTCACGCTCGAGGGCACGCGGCCGATGCTGGTCGAGATCCAGGCGCTGGTCGACGACGGCGGGCCGAGCCCGCGCCGGCTGTCGGTGGGCCTGGACCGCGACCGGCTCGCGATGCTGCTGGCGGTGCTGCACCGCCACGCGGGCGTGGCCTGCATGGACCAGGACGTGTTCGTCAACGCGGTCGGCGGCGTGCGCATCAGCGAACCGGCGGCCGACCTCGCGGTGATGCTGGCCATCACCTCGAGCCTGCGCGGCAAGCCGCTGCCAAAGGGTTTCATCGCCTTCGGCGAAGTGGGCCTGGCGGGCGAGGTGCGGCCCGCGCCGCGCGGCCAGGAGCGGCTGCGCGAGGCCGCCAAGCTGGGCTACAGCATCGCGGTGGTGCCCAGGGCCAATGCGCCGCGCAAGGGCTCGAAGGACATCGAGGGCCTGACGATCCACGCGGTGGACCGGATCGAGGAGGCGATGGACGTGGTGCGCGAGCTCGAGTGAGCGAGCGCCCCAAAAAAAAACGGGCCGCAACGGCCCGTGAAAAAACGCCTGGCGCATCGGTGGCGGCGCGCCCGGCGAGCTCCCAACCTCCTACCCCCTGATTCGTGCGTCGCTGCGTGGCGTGAACGCCGGGCCGCCGTCGCGTCGGCATTGGCCGCCGGGCGACGGGGCCGGGTTCATCGCGTTCCGGCCGCCGACGGCGGCCTCTCCCTAACAACGTGGGCCGCCGCGGCCGCCTTGTTCGTGCCGGGGGTCGCCGCTGCCGCGCAGGGCGGCGAGGCTGAGCCGGACGAAGGTGACGGAGCGTGGAATGTTCATCTGTGGTGTCTGCGGGGCCCGGGCCGATGCCCGTGCGGCGAAATGTGCCCGCGACGGCCCGCGGCGCGGGCGGCTTTGTGGCCCGGTAGCGCGAGATGCGCCTGGCGGTAGCCGGGCTCGCTACCCCGCCGCGCCGGCGCGGCGACAATGCGGGCCATGAATTTCCAGAAGTTTCTCGTGCCCGTGGGGGCGCTCGTCGTGCTGGGCGTGGCCTGGCGCAGCTATGGCTGGGGCGGCGTGGCCCTGGCGGCCGGCGCGATCGTGATGTTCCTGCTGATGCATTTCAATCGCGCGATGCAGGTGCTCAAGCGCGCGGCCGACCGGCCCGTGGGCACGGTGGCCAGCTCGGTGATGCTCAACGCCAAGCTCAAGCCCGGCGTGACGCTGATGCACGTGATCGCGATGACGCGCGCGCTCGGCGAACTGCGCTCGCCGCAGGACGAGCAGCCCGAGCACTACCGCTGGACCGATGCCGGCGGCTCGTACGTCGACACGGTGTTCAACGGCGGCAAGCTCCAGAGCTGGACGCTGACGCGCCCGCCGGCGCAGGACGACGAGGCCGAGACTCCCGCGGTCTAATCCGAGGCCTTGCGCGCGCCGCGTGGCGCGCGCCACGGCGGATTGGTGCGCGCATGGTGGCGCGCCTCCTTCGCGAACTCGGTGCACGCGTGCGTCATCAGGTCGGCCGAGCGGTAGACCAGGTAGACCTCGAAGTCGGGCAGCTCGTCGGTGATCGGCAGCCGCTCGAGCGCGTCGCCGCTCAGCCGCAGCGGCCCGGCGCCGTGGAACACCGCGTCCGACCACATGCTGACCAGGTCGGTCTGCGTGGCGAGCTGCAGGCCCAGCAGGTTCGAGGCGCTCTGCACCATGCGCCGCGGCATCTCGAGCCCGTGCAGGCGCATGGTGCTGACCAGCGGGCTGAACGGATCGTCGACCGGGTCGAGCACCAGCCAGTCGGCATCGAGCAGCGGCCGCAGCTTGCGCACGCGGCGCAGCGGATGGCCGGCGCGCACCGAGATGTGCATCGCCACCGAGAACAGCGGCTCCCACTGGAACACGTTCGAGCCGGGCCCGCTGCAGGTCGAGATCAGGCCGAGGTCGAGCCGGCCCTCGCGCAGGCCCTCGAGCATCTGCTGCGGCCGCATCTCGAAGGCGCGCAGCGCCACGTTCGGAAAGCGCTGGCGGAACGCCGCCATGGCCTCGGGCAGCGGGCCGTTCGAGGCCACCGCGGTGAAGCCGATGTCGAGCCGCGCCTCGTCGTGGCCGCGGATCGCCTCGATGTCCTCGAGCGCATGGCGCAGCTCCTGCTCGACCACGCTGGCGCGCTTGACCAGTGCCGCGCCGTAGGGCGTGAGGCTCACGCCGCGCGTGGAGCGCGACATCAGCGTGACGCCGAGTTCGCGCTCGAGTTCGGCGATCGCCTTCGACAGCGCCGGCTGGGTGGTGTGCAGGCCGCGCGCCGCCTCGTGGATGCTGCCGTGCTGCGCCACCGCGAGCAGCACGCGCAACTGCTGCAGCTTCATCGCTTCGCGGCGGGCATCAGCGGTCGAAGGCCGCCTGCAGGCCGGCCTTGTCGCTCACGCCCTGGTGCAGCTTGAGCATCAGCAGCAGGCGCGCCTTCTGCGGGCTCAGGTCGCCGGCCATCACGGCGCCGGCATCGAAGGTGGTCTTGCCGCCGCCGACGAAGCCGTACAGCGGCATGGTGCGGCCGTTGGGCACGCGGGTGGCGATCACCACCGGCACGCCGCGCCCGAGTGCGTACTTCACGGCCTCGTACATCGAGACGTTCATGTTGCCCATGCCCACGGCCTGCACCACGATGCCCTTCGCGCCCTGGTCCACCGCGTAGCGCAGCAGCGAGCCGTCGGCGCCGCCGAACATCGCGAGGATCTCCACGCGCGGCATCTCGGCGCTGCCGATGTCGATGTGCTGGCGGCGCAGCGCGGTGCGCGAGAACACCACCTTGTCGTCCCAGACCTCGCCGATGAAGCCGAAGTCGCCCGACTTGAAGGTCTCGACGTTGCCGGTGTGGGTCTTGGTCACGGTGCGCGCGGCATTGATCTGGTTGTTCATCGCGAGCATCACGCCCTGGCCCACGGCCTCGGGCGTGGTGGCGATGCGGATCGCGTTGAGCAGGTTGCGCGGGCCGTCGAAGTCCGGCGAGGACGCGTTGCGCTGCGCGCCGATCAGGATCACGGGCTTGTTCGACTTGACCGTGAGGTCGAGCCAGTAGGCCGTCTCCTCCATGGTGTCGGTGCCGTGCGCGATCACCACGCCCGCCACCTCGGGGCGCGCGAGCGCGTCGTCCACGGCCTGGGTCAGGCGCGTCCACCACTTGGGCTCGACGTAGTTGGCCGACATGGCCGAGAAGTTGTTGACCTCGATGGTGGCGTACTTGCCGGCGTCGGGCACGGTCTGCATCAGGTCGTCGCCCGAGATCGCGGGCACCACGCCCTTGGTGACGGGGTCGACCTTCATCGCGATGGTGCCGCCGGTGGCGATGAACTGCACGACGGGCCGGCTGCCCTGGGCCGAGGCGGCCATCATGCAGCAGGGCGCGAGGGCCAGCAGGCAGAGGCAGTGGCGGATGAGCTTCATGGTGTTGTCCTTGTTCTGGAGGCGGCGGTGCGCCGACGCGCCATTGTGAAGGCGGCACGCACGCGAATGGCGCGCGACGGGCCCTCTCGGTAGTTCCACCGATGGCTTCGCGGCCCCGCTTCTGCGGGGGATGCCTTTTGGTTATCGGCATGAAAATTTGTGATTCCTCGCCGCCGCGCTTTGCCTGAATACTCCGCCGCCACGGGTTCGGGGTGCCATGCGCCGCATGAAGTTCGCGCTTCGCGAATCCGTCGTCCGCACAACAACACCCCGTGGAGATCGAATGAGCGAAGCCGCCGCCCTGCCAGCCAGCCCCGTGCTGGGTTCCGCCCCGCCCGCCAATGCCGCCGCCACCAAGGGCGGCCAGAGCCAGTTCCGGCTGATCGCCGCCTGCTCGATCGGCAATGCGCTCGAGATGTACGACTTCACCGTCTACAGCTTCTTCGCGCTGCTGATCGGCAAGCTGTTCTTTCCCTCCGAGAGCGCCTTCGGTTCGCTGCTGCTCGCGGTCGCGACCTTCGGCATCGGCTTCGTGATGCGGCCGCTGGGCGGCGTGATCATCGGCAACTACGCCGACCGCAAGGGCCGCAAGGCCGCGATGACGCTGACCATCGCGCTGATGGTGGCCGGCACGCTGTGCATCGCGCTCGCGCCCACCTATGCCTCGGCCGGCGTGTTCGGTTCGCTGATGATCGTCGCGGGCCGGCTGCTGCAGGGCTTCTCGCTCGGCGGCGAGGTCGGCGCCGCGACCTCGATGCTGATGGAGGCCGGCGGCGTCAAGGGCCGCGGCTTCCGCGTCAGCTGGCAGCTCGCGAGCCAGGGCCTGTCGGCGCTGGCCGGCGCGCTCACCGGTGCGCTGCTCTATGCGCTGCTGCCGCAGGCCTCGCTCGAGAGCTGGGGCTGGCGCCTGCCCTTCCTGCTGGGCCTGCTGATCGCGCCGGTGGGCCTGTACATCCGCTCGCATCTCGAGGAAACGCACCAGGCCGAGAGCCATGAGTCGAGCCCGATCGGCCGGCTGCTGCGCGCGCACGGCGGCACCGTGTTCAAGGGCATCCTCGCGACCACCGCGGGCACGGCCACCATGTACCTGGTGGTGTTCTTCATGCCCACCTACATGATCCGCGTGCTCAAGATGCCGCCCTCGCTGTCGCTGCTGTCGGGCTGCGTCACCGGCATCACGCTGTTCGTGGTGTCGCTGGTGGCGGGCCGGCTGGCCGACCGGCTCGAGCGCCGCAAGCCGCTGGCGATCGGCTCGCTGCTGTTCAGCCTGGTCGCGGTGGGCCCGGTGTTCTGGCTCATCAGCCACCATCCGAGCGTGCCGCTGGTGCTGTGCCTGTCGGCGCTGCTCACGGCGAGCGTGAACATCGGCACCACGCCGATGTTCCTGATGCTGCTCGAGATGCTGCCGATCGGCGTGCGCGCCAGCGGCATCTCGGTGATCTACAGCGTGGGCGTCACGATTTTCGGCGGCTCCTCGCAGTTCATCGTGACCTGGCTGCTGGCGCAGACCGGCAACCCGCTCTCGCCGGCCTTCTACATGATGGCCTGCGGCGTGCTGAGCATCGGTGCGCTGCTGAGCCTGCGCGAACGGCGCGCCGATTGAGCGCCGCCTTCCTTCCCACCTTTTCCGCGAAACGATTGCCTCCCATGACCCGCGAACTCAGCCTCCAGACCACCAAGCTCCTGTCCCGCCTGCTGCCGCCGATCGAGATCGACACCGAGGCCTTCGTCGACATCCGGCGCCGGATCCATGCCGAGCCCGAACTCGGCTTCGAGGTGAGCGCGACCAGCGAACTGGTCGCGCGGCTGCTGCGCGAATGGGGCTACGAGGTGCACACGGGCATCGGCAAGACCGGCGTGGTGGGGCAGCTCAGGCTCGGCAGCGGCACGCGGCGCCTGGGCATCCGCGCGGACATGGACGCGCTGCCGATCGTCGAGGCCACGGGCCTGCCCTATGCGAGCCGGCAGCACGGCCGCATGCATGCCTGCGGCCACGACGGCCACACGGCGATCCTGCTCGCGGCCGCGAAGGCGCTCGCGAAGAGCCGCGATTTCGACGGCACGCTGAACCTGATCTTCCAGCCCGACGAGGAGAACCTCTGCGGCGCGCGCGCGATGATCGCGGACGGCCTGTTCGAGCGCTTTCCCTGCGACGCGGTCTATGCGCTGCACAACGCACCCGGCGTGCCGGCCGGCAGCTTCATCGTGCAGGCGGGGCCGGTCACGCTCTCGTCCGACGTGGCCGACGTGACGATCCAGGGCAAGGGCGGCCATGGCGCGATGCCGCACCGCGCGCAGGACCCGGTGGTGGCGGCCGCCGCCACCGTGACCGCGCTGCAGAGCGTGGTGGCGCGCAACGTCGCGCCCGACGACACGGCGGTGCTGTCGGTCGGCTTCATCCGCGGCGGCGCCACCCACAACGTGATCCCGCAGTCGGTCGCGCTCGGGCTCAACGTGCGCGCGGCCCGGCCCGAGACGCGCGCGCTGGTGGAGTCGCGCATCCGCGAGATCGTCGCGCTGACCGCGCAGGCGCATGGGGTGGAGGCCAGCATCGACTACCGGCCGCTGGTGCCGCCGGTGGTCAACACCGAGGCCGAGAGCCGGCTGATGACCGAGGTGTGCGCCGCGCTGGTGGGCGCGGACAAGGTGGCGGCGACGGTGCCGCGCGGCTTCGCGGGCAGCGAGGACTTCGCCTGGATGCTGGCCGAGCTGCCCGGCTGCTACGTGCTGCTGGGCAACGGCGAAGGCGAGTTCGGCGGCTGCATGGTGCACAACCCCGGCTACGACTTCAACGACGAGGTGCTGCCGCTGGGCGCGGCCTGCTGGGTGCGGCTGGCGCAGAGTTATCTGGTGGTCTGAAAGCGAACAGCCGGATGACCGGACGCAGAGGACGCGAAGGTTTCGCGAAGGACGCGAAAGAACAGCCTTGAAGGGGGCCGGGGTGATGCAAACGGCGCGGCCGGTCGGGACCGCGAAGAAGGCGCAAAGATCGCGAAGGAATGTCAGAAAACCTTTTTTGGTTTCTCTTTTGCGTCCTTCGCGAAACCTTCGCGTCCTCTGCGTCCGGCTGTCCGAATTTTCAGAACGGCGCGTCTTCTTCCTCTGCAGTGGCCACCGTCGCGGCGGCTTTCGGCGCCTCCTCGGCCGGCGCCGCGCTGAACGCAGCCTCACCGCCGAGCGCATCGAGCAGCGCCGGCACCAGCTGGCCCAGCTCGCCGGTGGCGATCGCCACGTCGGCATCGAAGTTGTCTTCCTTCTTGCCGCCGCCGGCGCCTTCGTCGGTGCCCTCGAGGAACACGATCTTGCGGATCTGCAGGCCGTGCGTGAGCTCGAAGGACACGCGGTCGTCCCAGGTCAGCGCGAGGCGGGTCGGGCGCTTGCCGTCGGCGATGTGCTGCTTGACCTCGTCGATGTCGAGCGGGTGCTTGGCATAGCGCACCACGGCCTTCGACTCGTCGGTGGCCTTGAGCTCGCACTCGCGGTCGATGGTGAAGCCCGCGGGCGGCTCCTGCGAGGCCAGCCATTCGGACATGGCGGCGGCCGGCTCGATCTGGGTGTTGAGCTGCATGGTGCCGAAGCCCGTGAAGTTCTGCACCAGGCTGCTGACCACCTCGTCGGCGCGCGCGGCGTTGGAGCTGTTGACCACCAGCCGGCGCTCGGCCTGGTCGACCCAGACCGTGACGCGCGCGGTGCGCGTGAAGGCCATCGGCAGCAGCTCGTGCGTGATGTCCTCCTTGAGGTCCTTCTTTTCCTTCTTGCCGGGCTTGCGGCCGGTGGTGACCTCGATCTGCGCGCAGCGCTCCTCGAGCTTGCGGCGCACCACCGAGCCCGGCACCGACTTGCTCTCGATCATGTACTCGAGCAGCCACTGGCCGTCGATGGATTCCACCAGCGGGCCGTGGGCCTCGCCGCGCGGCTCGACCCAGCCGGCCGACTTCTCCTGCGAGGCGCCGCAGGGCTCGAAGCGCTGCTTGCCCAGGCCTTCCTCGGCCTCGGCCAGCGTTTGCGACCAGCCGGGCTCGATGCGGTAGACGATGACGTTCTTGAATACGGACACGGAGAATCTTTCCCTTCAATCGCTTGTTTGGCGGAACCGGCCATTGTCGCGGCGTCGGGCCGGTTCGCGCCACCGGCGGTGCATGGCCCGGGGCGCCGGTCAGGCAAGAGCGGCACGGCGCCGTAAAATCGGCGGCTTTGGCGGCCTTCAGGCCGCACCCCCCAGCCTCCCCCCGCTGAAGGCTTTCTGCAAAAGCTCCCAAAGGAATCAGGAAATGAGCTCGATCCCCCCCTCGCTCGACGACCGTGACGGCAAGATCTGGATGGATGGCGAACTCGTGGACTGGCGCGACGCCAAGATCCACGTGCTGAGCCACACGCTGCACTACGGCTGCGGCGCCTTCGAGGGCGTGCGCGCCTACAAGACGGCCGACGGCGGCACGTCGATCTTCCGCCTGGCCGAGCATACCGAGCGCCTGTTCAACAGCGCCAAGATCCTGCGCATGAAGATCCCGTTCACGCAGGAACAGCTCAACGAGGCCCAGAAGCAGGTCGTGCGCGAGAACAAGCTCGAGAGCTGCTACCTGCGCCCGCTGATCTGGATCGGCTCCGAGAAGCTCGGCGTGAGCCCCAAGGGCAACAAGATCCACGCCATGGTCGCGGCCTGGTCCTGGGGCGCCTACCTCGGTGAGGAAGGCATGAAGCGCGGCATCCGCGTGAAGACCTCGAGCTACACGCGCCACCACGTCAACATCACGATGACGCAGGCCAAGACGGTCAGCAACTACACCAACTCGATCCTCGCCAACATGGAAGCGCTGGACGACGGCTACGACGAGGCGCTGCTGCTCGACGCGAGCGGCTTCGTGTCCGAGGGCGCGGGCGAGAACGTGTTCGTGGTCAAGAACGGCGTGGTCTACACGCCCGACCTGTCGGCCGGCGCGCTCAACGGCATCACGCGCAACACGATCCTGCACGTGTGCAAGGACCTCGGCATCGAGCTGGTGCAGAAGCGCATCACGCGCGACGAGGTCTACATCGCCGACGAAGCCTTCTTCACCGGCACCGCGGCCGAAGTCACGCCGATCCGCGAACTCGACCGCGTCGAGATCGGCAACCGCGGCGACGGCGGGGCGCGCGGCCCGGTCACCGAGAAGATCCAGGCGGCCTTCTTCGACATCGTGAACGGCAAGAACCCCAAGTACGCCCACTGGCTCACGAAGGTCTGAAGAACATGTCCACCACTGCAGTCGTCGAACTCCTCGCGAAGGAGCTCAACCACCAGGGCGGCGTGTTCTGCCCCAGCCCCAAGGCCGACATGAAGCTCTGGAACAGCCACCCCAAGGTCTACCTGGACGTGGCGCGCACCGGCGAGGCCAGGTGCCCGTACTGCGGCACCACCTACCGGCTCAAGGCCGGCGAGGTGGTTTCCGCGCGCCACTGACGCGGCGATAGAAGAAGAGACCGGGGGAGGCCCGGAACGTCCATGAAGATCAACGTCGCGATCACGATGGAGATCCGGGCCGATGCACGGCAATCGATCTGGTTCAACGGCGCCAACCAGCACTGCGTGTACCTCTACATGCTGTTGAAGCGCTTGCCGCTGGTGGGCGAGGTCTGGCTGGTGCACGGCGACGGCGTCGCCGCCTATGCCGAGGGCATGATGCTCGGCGAACTGGCCGGTGCGCTGCGGCCGCTCTCGGCGGTGGTCCACCAGACCGACCTGCTGATCGAGATGAACGCCTTCGTTCATCCGACGCATGTCGAGGCGGTGCGCCGGCGCGGCGGGCATTGCGTGTCGTACCGCTTCGGCAACGACTACGTGGTGGCGGTCGAGACCATCAACTTCCAGGCCAATCCATGGCTGCCGAACCCGCACCGCGTGCAGTTCGACGAGCTCTGGACCAACCCGCAGCACGCCCACACCTGCAAGAGCTACTTCGAGGCCGTGTACCGCGCGCCGGTGCACGTGCTGCCGCACGTGTGGTCGCCGTACTTCCTCGAGCAGAGCCTCGCGGCCCATGCCGAGCTCAAGGCACGCTTCGGCTACCGCAACCAGGGCCGGGCCAAGCGCATCGCCTTCTTCGAGCCGAACCTCAACGTGGTGAAGAGCTCGCTGATCCCGATGCTGGCGGCCAACGAATGCCATGTGCGGCGCCCCGAGCTCGTGCAGCACGTCTACATGACGAACACCTTCGAAAAGAAGGAGAACACGGCCTTCAAGCACATCGCGCTGGGACTGCGGATGGTGCAGGACGGCAAGGCCACGGCCGACCCGCGCGCGCCCTTCGTCGAATGGGCCGCGCACCACACCGACATCGTGGTGTCGCACCAGTGGGAGAACGGCCTCAACTACCTGCTGTACGAGGCGCTCTACGGCAACTATGCGCTGGTGCACAACTCGCCGTTCCTGCGCGAAGTGGGCTACTACTACCCCGAGTTCGAGGTCTTCGAGGCGGCCGCCGCGATCGAGCGCGCGGCCGAGACGCACGATGCGCAGCTGGATGCGCAGGCGCAGGCCAACGCGGCCTTCCTGCGCACGCTCGACCCGGCGCATGCGCCGAACATCGAGGCGCACGACGCGCGCATCCGCGCGCTGTTTTCGAACTAGTTCTCGTCGGCCACGCGCACCACGCGCTTGCCGAAATTGCGCCCCTGCAGCAGGCCGATGAAGCCGGCCGGCGCGTGCTCCAGGCCCTCGACGACGTCTTCCATCGGCCGCACTTCGCCGCGTTCGATCCAGTCGCCCATCTCGCGGCGGAAGGCCTCGAAGCGGTCGCCGTAGTGGTCGAGGATGACGAAGCCCTGCATGCGGATGCGCTTCTGCAGCAGCGAGGCCATCAGCAGTGGCAGGCGGTTCGTCCCCTGGGTTTCGCCGTCGGCGTTGTAGTCGGCGATGTGGCCGCAGACCGGCACGCGCGCGCCGATGTTGAAGAGCGGCAGCACCGCGTCGAACACCGGCCCGCCGACGTTCTCGAAATAGACGTCGATGCCCTTCGGGCAGGCCGCGGCGAGGCGCTCGGCCAGCGCGGGAGCGTGGCGGTCGAGGCAGGCGTCGAAGCCCAGCACCTCGACCGCGTGGCGGCACTTGTCCGCGCCGCCCGCGATGCCGACCACGCGCGCGCCCTTCAGCCGGGCGATCTGCCCGACCATCGCGCCGACCGCGCCGGTGGCCGCGGCCACGACCACGGTCTCGCCGGGCTTCGGTTGGCCGATGTCGAGCAGGCCGACGTGGGCGGTGAAGGCCGGCATGCCGAGCGCGCCGAGCGCGAGCGAGGGGCGCGCCATGTCGCCCAGCGGCATCAGGTCCTGGCCGTCGGACAGCGCGTAGTCCTGCCAGCCGGCATTGCCGAGCACGAGTTCGCCGGCGCGGAACCGCGGGTGCTTCGAGGCCACGACGCGGTTGACCGTGCCGCCCACCATCGGCTGGCCCAGCGGCACCGAGGCCGCGTAGATCGGCGCGACCTCGTCCATCAGCTGGCGCATGTAGGGGTCGAGCGAGAGGTACAGCGTGCGCAGCAGCACCTGGCCCTCGGCGGGCGCGGGCACGGCGCCCTCCTCGAGGCGGAAGTGCGCGGGCGTCGGCAGCCCGCGCGGGCGCGCGGCGAGGACGAGGCGGCGGTTGACGGTGTCGCTTTGGGGCATGGGCAGGGGCTCCTGGGTGGTGGAAGGGCGATGACCTGGCAGGTAATTAGACCGGTCGTCTAGAAGATGGCCGCAAAAAAGGCGGGAGCGACATCGGTCGTCCCGCCTCTCAGCCGACCGGGGTGGGAACGGGGGCCAGACCCAGCGCCTGCCGGGTGCCGGCCATGGTGCGGTCGAGCGGTGCGCGGTCGCGCGCGATCTTCGCGAGCAGGCTGGCGCCGAGCCAGCTCTGGTAGAGCGAGACGGCCTGGGCCTGCGCGGGATTGCCGGCTTCGGCGGCCGGCAGCGAGCCATCGGCGCGGCCGGTCTCGATGCAGCGCGCGAGCCGGTCGGTGATCTGGCGGATGCCGCGGTCCAGCGCCGCGCGCATGGTTTCCGACAAGTCGCAGACCTCGGCGCCGAGCTTCACCACGAGGCAGCGGCTCTGGGCGTCGTCGCCGGTCTGCGAGTCAAGCCAGTCCTGGAAATAGGCGACCAGCTGCTGCGCGCCCGTGCCCGACTCGGCCAGCAGGGCGTCGGTGCGCGCGAGGTAGTCGCTGAAATAGGCCTCGAGCACCGCCTCGCCGAAGGACTCCTTCGAGCCGAAGTAGTGATAGAACGAGCCCTTCGGCACCCTGGCCAGGCTCAGCACCTCGGCCAGCCCGACGGCCGTGAAGCCCTTGCGCAGCAACAGCGGATGCGCCACGTCGAGGATGTGGCGGCGAACGTCGGGAGGCGTGGCGACGGCAGTCATGGCGCCGGACTCTAGCGCCGATTAGACCAGTCGTCTAGTACGAGATTCCGGAGTCAGCCTGGTGCCGCCGCGCGCTTCGAGGCCTCGGATTCGCTGCCGATCCGCCGGCCCGGCCAGAGGTCGCGCCAGGGCTCGGGGTCCTGCCGCTCCTGCGCCAGCCGCAGGTAGACCATCGCGATCCACAGCAGCGCCAGCCCGATCTGGGCATCGCGCAGCGCCGAGTTCACGCAGGAGGCGATCAGCGCGATCAAGGTCGCCGCCAGCGCATAGCGGCCCGCGATGTCGGGCCGCTTCCAGGCCTGCCAGACGGCCGCGACCATGATCGCGAGCAGGCTCAGCAGCCCCGGCAGGCCGCCCTGCGCGCCCATCCAGAGGAAGTCGTTGTGCGGCATGTTCGAGTCGGCGAACAGCGCGGGGCCGCGCTGGTGCCATTGCTCGGTCCAGCCGCCGATGCCCCAGCCGGTGAGCGGCCGGTCGGCGATCATGCGGCCGGTGTCGCGGTACATGAAGTAGCGGATGACCATGCTGCCGTGGAAGATCTCGCCGGCCTGCGCCTTCTCGATCTCCTGGACGCCGAGCTCGACCTTCTGCTGCAGCTGCGGCAGCTGGTAGAGGCCCGCCCCGAGCACCACGGCGCCCACGATCAGCGCCGCCGACAGCGCCTTCAGGTGGCTGCGCCACTGGTGGATGCACACCAGCGGCAGCACCAGCAGCAGCGCCAGCACCGAGGTGCGCGAGGTCAGCGGCAGCGCCACCACCGCCATCAGCAGCAGCACCAGCGCGAAGGCCGGCAGCGCGCGCAGCGGCCGGTGCGCCGCGATCTGCGACAGGCCCCAGACCGCCGCCGTCGACGCCACCACGCTGAACAGCAGCGCATTGCTGATCGACTTGTTGCCGACCTCCATCACCACGCCGCGCAGCGGCCCCCAGATGTGGAAGCCGCCGACCGCGTAGAACACCACCACCAGCAGCAGGTTGAGCGCCGAGATCAGCAGGAAGCCGCGCAGCGCCCACATCGCCTCGTCGCGCGCGAGCGCCATCGCCATCAGCAGCGTGGCCGCGATGCGCAGCCCGTGCACCAGGTTCGAGGGGGTCTCGGGGTAGTGCGGCCGGATGGCCAGCACGATCAGGGTCCAGGCCACATAGGCCACGACCGGCCACCACAGCGGATTGGCGCGCAGCCGCGCGATGCGTTCGCGGCCGCTGCCCGCGACCAGCAGGGCGACCAGCAGCAGCAGGGCCGAGAGGTAGGTGACGCCGACCGGCATGTACACCGCGAGCCCCCAGAACATGGCCGCGGGCCGGACGATGTGCGATCTCTGCATAGGGCGCGGATTCTAGGGGGCCGCCTTCCGGCGCAACCTGACTTCACCCCCGGCGCGCGCGGGGCTTGGGCGCGCGTGCCTCAGCCGCGCGGCAGCCGGATCACGAAGCTCGCGCCGCCGCCGGGCCGGTCCTCGCAGCGCACCGTGCCGCCATGCCGCTCGGTGATCGACTTGACCAGCGCCAGCCCGAGGCCGACGCCGCCGTTGCGCTCGCTCGCGCCCGGCAGCCGGTAGAAGGGCTCGAAGATGCGGTCGCGCAGCGCGGCCGGCACGCCCGGGCCGCGGTCGTTCACGCGCACCGTGGCCTGGCCGTCGGCGCTGCCGAGTTCGACCGAGATCTCGCCGGCGCCGTAGCGGCGCGCGTTCTCGAGCAGGTTGCGGATCGCGCGGCGCAGCAGCCGCGAGACGCCGGGCACGGTCAGCGCCGCGTTGTCGGTGCCCGCCACCAGGTCGAGCTCGGCATCGACGCGCGCGCATTCCTCGGCGGCCAGGCCGGTCAGGTCGACCGCCTCGATGGTGCCCATATCGGCCTCGCTGGCGTCCAGGCGGCTGGCCAGCAGGATCTCGTCGATCAGCTGGTCGAGCTCGGCGATGTTGCGCGAGATCTCGGCGCGCGCCGCGGGGCTCGGCTGGTCGCCCATGAGCTCCAGGCTCATGCGGATGCGGGTCAGCGGCGAGCGCAGCTCGTGCGAGGCATTCGCCAGCAGCGACTTGTGCGAGCGCACCAGCTGTTCGATGCGCACCGCCGATGCATTGAAGCGCTTGGAGAGATCGGCCACTTCGTCCTGCCCTTCCTCGGTGACGCGCACCGACAGATCGCCCTCGCCCCAGCGCTGCACGCCGCGCTGCAGCGTCTCGAGCCGCTTGGTGAGCCGGCGCACGATCGGATAGACGCCGAGCGCCACCGCCACGCCGACCAGCGCGATCATCCAGCCCAGGCCGAAGGGCGTGCGCCAGGGCGCGAAGCCGCTGGTGCCGGTGGCGCGCTCGCGCGGTGCCACGCGCAGCGTGATCGCCTTGCCGTCGCTGAGCGTCACGTCGAACTCCAGCCCCTGGCCCGGCACGCGCAGCGCCTTGCCGGCGCCGATCTGCTTGTCCTGCGCGTCGAGCACCACCACCTCGCGCGGCACCGGCGCGAGTCGCTCGCGCTCGGCCTCGGCCGCCACGCGCACGATCCAGTTGGCCATCAGCGTGAGGATCACCACGCCGCCGACCACCGCGAGCCAGATGCGCACGTAGAGGTGGCGGGAATACAGATTGATCATGGGGAGGTGTGGGGCGCGGCGGCCGGGGTCGGCCGCGTTTTTCGGAGAGGTGCCGCGAGCGGGACGGACATGACCCGCCGGCCGTTCAGTCCTGCTGCTTGGCGAACACGTAGCCCACGCCGCGCACCGTGAGGATGCGCTTCGGATTCTTCGCGTCGACCTCGATCGCCGCGCGGATGCGGCCCATGTGCACGTCGATCGAGCGGTCGAAGGCCTCGAGCTCGCGGCCGCGCACGGCTTCCATGATCTGGTCGCGCGTGAGCACCCGGCCCGCGCGCTCGGCCATCGCGACCAGCAGGTCGAACTGGTAGGAGGTGAGGTCGGCGACCTGGCCGGCCACCGAGACGGTGCGCGCGTTGCGGTCGATCTCGAGCGTGCCGAAGCGCATCATCGACGCGGCCTCGGCCTCGGTGTTGCTCTCGCCGCGGCGGCGCAGCACGGCGCGGATGCGCGCCAGCAGCTCGCGCGGCTCGAAGGGCTTGGGCAGGTAGTCGTCGGCGCCGATCTCCAGGCCGATGATGCGGTCCATCGGGTCGCCCTTGGCGGTCAGCATCAGCACCGACACCTTGGAGATCGCGCCCGGCAGCGCGCGGATGCGGCGGCAGACCTCGAGGCCGTCGGTGTCGGGCAGCATCAGGTCGAGGATGACGAGGTCGGGCGCGTGCTGCTGCAGCAGCTCGAGGCCGCTGGCGCCGTCGCCCGCATGGTTGAAGCCGAAGCCCGACTGGGTGAGGTATTCGCCGACCATCTGCGCCAGGCGCTGGTCGTCTTCGATCATCAGGAGTTGAGGGGTGCTCATGCGCTTCATGGTGGTCCACCGGGAGCAAGCTGGCTTGAACGCTCCGTAAAGTTGCGTAAACCTCGTGCGGCCATGTCAACCGGCCGGCACTGCGAAAAGCATAGCGCCGTCCTCGTGCCGCGCCGCCGAAAGCCGCGGGGCGTCACGGTATTCGGGCAGCGCGAGCAGGGCCTCGAGCGCGACGGCCTCCAGCGCCGGATCGCAGGCGCGCGCCCGCGCGAGGATCTCGCCGGCCAGCCGGCGCAGCTGCGCGGTCGAGGCCCGGATGCGCGCCTTGAAGGCCGCGTCGTCGAGCCGGTCCTTGAGGCTGCGGTTGAGCTCGGCGAACCACGGCATCGAGGCCTGGTCGAGCATCGCCGCGCGGTTGCGCTTGTCGCTCGCGCCCGACCAGGCGCGCAGCAGCGCCTGCACTGCGATGTTGAGGCGCTGGCAGTGCTGCAGTTCGTCGCGCACGCTGCCCAGCAGCGCCAGGTCGGTGAGCCGGCCCTGGAAGAAGATCTGCGACAGCACGCCCCAGTAGTAGGCGTAGTCCCAGATCACCTTCACCGGCAGCACCTCGGGATCGCCGAACAGCGGGTACTGGTCCTGGTAGAGCGCCAGCGTGCTCTCGTAGAACGAGTGGTAGATCTGGTCGTAGAGCTGCGCGCGCGCCTCGATCGAGCGGCCGCGCCGGTCGTGCGCGATCAGGTCGGTGATGTAGGTGTTGCCGATCGCGATGAAGTCGCTGCCCGGCGAATAGAAGGGGTCGAGGAACAGGCCGGCCTCGCCGGTCAGCGCCCAGCGCCGGTCCGAGAACACCTGCTTGCAGCCGTACGAGAAGTGGCGCAGGAACGCGAAGTCCTGCAGCAGGTGGCGCTTGCCGTCGAGCGCCTCGTAAAGCCGCGGCTGGTAGGTCGCGAACCAGTCCATCGCCTTGTCGAAGGTGTCGATGGTGGCCAGCGGATGCAGCTTCTGGTCGGCCACGATGCCCACCGAGTGCGAGCCCGAGGCCAGCGGGATCAGCCACACCCAGTAGCCCGCGCCCACCAGGTGGTTGGTCGACAGCCAGCGCGCCTGCGGGTCGCAGCGCGCGCGCCAGGCCTCGTCCTCGCTCCAGTGGTCGATGGTGATGCGCTCGCCGATGCGGAACCACACGGCGTTCACGTCGTGGTCGTTGGGCTGCGCCAGCCCGAGCTTGCGCTTGAGCAGGCCCGCGCGCCCGCAGGCGTCGATCAGCCAGCGCGCCTCGGTGTCGCGGGTTTCGCCGCCCTGGGTCCATTGCAGCCGGTGGTGGGTGGCGCCGTCCTCGGCCAGCTCGATGCGGCGCACGAAGGCGTCGTCGGCGAAGTGCACGCCGTGGCGCGCGGCCTCCTGCGCGAGGTAGTTCTCGAGGATGCCGCGGTCGATCTGGTAGCTGGGCACCGACAGGTAGCGGCTGGCGCCGATCTCGGTCACGCCGTCGATGTCGCGCCGGCCCTCGCTGAAGAAGAAGCGGAAGCCGAACTTGCGCAACTGCTCGTTCTCGAAGTGCGGCTTCAGGCCCAGCACGGTGTCGAAGTAGTGGGCGCCGATCTCCACCGAGGATTCGCCCACCTTGTGCGCCGCGTGCGGCACCGGGTGCGCGCGGCGCTCGAGCACCAGCACCGAGAGGTCGTCGAAGCGCTGGCGCAACTGCAGCGCCAGCGTGAGCCCCGCCAGACCGCCACCCATGATCACTGCGTCGTAGCGCGGGGCGGTCTGCTTCATGCGGGTTCCTTCGTCAGTGTCCGCCGGGCCGCAGCCGCAGTCTCAGCGAGAGGGTGGGGGACAGCGGCAGCGCGACCTCGGCGCCGGCCGGACCGTCGAGCCGCGCGAGCGCCTCGAACAGGCCGAGCGCCTGCGCCATCGGATTGACCTGTGCGAGCGTCTGCGCCGCCTCGGACGTGGGCGGCGTGCCGGCCGCGCCGTCGCTGGCCAGCGACCAGTCGAGCGCCGCCACCGTGCGGTCGGTGGGCTCGGGCGCCAGCACCAGCGCCAGCGCGAGCTGGCCCTGGCTGCCCGTCACGGCCGCCAGCGGGCCGGTGGCGGGCGCGTCGTAGCCCACCAGCAGCACCGCCTCGCGGTCGGCCGCGCACTGCGCTGCGGCCTCGAGCAGGGCCGCGCCGAAGCTGCTGTCGTAGGCCGAGATCGAATTGCTCGCGGCCATGCAGCCGGTGCCGATGGTCCAGTAGCCCACGGCGGCGTTGTGCACCGAGTTGTGGAAGCGCGTGGGCGACAGCACCGAGGGATCGGTGGCGAGCGTGCTGCACATGTAGTCGTTGATCGACAGGTCGCCGTGCGCCGAGACGAACACGCAGGGCAGGTCGGCCGCCTGCCGGCCCGAGCCCGCGATGGCGGCGGCGGCCACTTCGAGCGCCAGCGCCACGGTGTCGGGCGCGCGGCGGCGCTCGGCCGGGGCCAGCACCTGCGGCGCAGGGCGCTTGGCCGGCGGATCGGCGAGCGCGCCCTCGCCGCGGAAGGCCGCGCGCGCTGCCTCCCAGCCGGGCAGGGTGGGGGCCCAGAAGGCCGGGCCCTCGATGTAGATCGTCGGCGCGGCGCTCATGCCTGCGCCGCCTTGCCGAACACCAGCGCGCAGTTGTTGCCGCCGAAGCCGAAGGAATTGGAGAGCGCGTAGCGCACCTCGCCGTGCGCCGGCGCGAGCCGGATCTGCGGGCCGAAGCCCGGGTCGAGCGCTGCCGAGTTGACCGTGCCCGGCATCAGGCCGCGCTCGATCGCCAGCAGGCTGATCACCGCCTCGACGATGCCCGCGGCGCCCAGCGTGTGGCCCGTGAAGCCCTTGGTCGAGCTCGCATGCGTGCGCGCTGGGAAGCGGCGCGCCACCAGCGCGCCCTCGACCTCGTCGTTCTTCTGGCTCGCGGTGCCGTGCATGTTGATGTAGTCGATCGCCTCGGGCGCGAGGCCGGCGCGCGCCAGCGCCTCGTCGAGCGCGCGCTCGGCGCCCAGGCCCTCGGGATGCGGTGTCGACATGTGGTGCGCGTCGCTGGCCTCGCCGTAGCCCAGCAGCTGCAGCCCCGAGCCGGAAGAAGCGTCGGCGCGCTCGAGCAGCGCGAAGCCCGCGGCCTCGCCCAGGCTGATGCCGTCGCGGTCCGGATCGAAGGGCCGGCACGGCCCGCCCGACACCAGCTCGAGCGAGTTGAAGCCGAACAGCACGCTGCCGCACAGCGTGTCGACGCCGCCGACCACGGCCGCGTCGACCAGGCCCAGGCGGATCAGCCGCTCGGCCGAGGCGAACACCTTGGCGCTCGACGAGCAGGCGGTGGAGATGGTCTCGCTCGGCCCTTCGAGGCCCAGCACTTCCTGCACGAACATCGCGAGCGAATGCGGCGTGTGCACCGCCGGGCGGCGCTGCGCGGGCGGGAAATGGCCGTCGGCGTCGAGCTGGGTGTAGGCCAGCTCGGTCTCGCCGATGCTCGAGGTCGAGGTGCCGAGGATCAGTGCGATGCGCGCCGCGCCATGGCGCCGGCGCGCCGCGGCCACGGCCTCGAGGAAGCCGTCGGCCGAAAGGCCGAGCCAGGCCAGCCGGTTGTTGCGGCAGTCCCAGTGCGCGAAGGCTTCGGGCAGGCGGATCTCTTCGAGGCCGTCGACGCGGCCGATCCAGGTCGGCAGCGGCGCGGGGCCGAAGTCGTTGGCGCGCAGGCCGCTGCGCGAATGTTCGAGCGCTTCGGCAAGCGGCTCCTTGCCGACGCCGACGGCCGAGGTGGCCGTGTAGGCGCTGATCTGGAGGGGAGGAATGCGGGCGGGCACGGTGTGGACGTGGCTGGGCGGTGACGCGGTTGGAGGAGTAGTTCTAGTGGTCGGGGCTGGGGGAAGCAGCGCAAAGCCTACCAGTTGCGGGGGTGGGGCCGTGTCGGCGGTTTCCTATGGGGCCGGGTCAGGATTTCCCGCTGTCCGGGCGCGCGGCCAGCGTGCGCGAGGCCAGCGCCACCAGCACCAGCACCGGCACGCCGAGCAGGGCGGTGGCATAGAAGAAGGTGCTGTAGCCGTAGGCGTCGACGAACACGCCCGAGTAGCCGGCGATGAACTTCGGCAGCAGCAGCATCAGCGAGCTGAACAGCGCGTACTGCGTGGCCGAGTAGCTGATGTTGGTGAGGCTCGAGAGGTAGGCGATGAAGGCCGCCGAGGCGATGCCGCCCGCGAGGTTGTCGGCCGAGACCACGGCGATCAGGGCCGTCAGGTCGTGGCCGCGCGAGGCCAGCCAGGCGAACAGCAGGTTGCTCGCCGCGCTGAGCACCGCGCCCAGCATCAGCACCCGCATCACGCCCAGGCGCATCGACAGCACGCCGCCGACGAAGGCGCCCACCAGCGTCATGACCACGCCGTAGATCTTGCTGACCGTGGCCACCTCGTCCTTGGTGAAGCCCATGTCGACGTAGAAGGGGTTGGCCATGATGCCCATCACCACGTCGCTGATGCGGTAGATCGCGATCAGCGAGAGGATCAGCACCGCCTGCCACTTGTAGCGGCGGATGAAGTCGGCGAAGGGCTCGACCAGCACGTCGCGCAGCCATTCGGCGGCATTGCGCGGCGCCGACAGCGAGCGCTTCGCGGGCTCGGGCGACAGCAGCACCGTGAGCACGCCCACGAGCATGGAGCTGGCCATCACGAGGTAGGCCGTCTTCCAGGCGCCGTTCTGGTAGGCCGCGCCGGCCGCCGCGCCCACCGCCGGCGCGGCCGGCGCGACCTCGGCCCAGGCCGCCACCCACAGCACGCCGGCCCCGGCCCAGATCATCGCGAGCCGGTAGCCGGTCTGGTAGGCCGCGGCCAGCGCCGCCTGCTTGCGGGTTTCGGCCGACTCGATGCGGAAGGCGTCGAGCGCGATGTCCTGCGTGGCCGAGCCGAAGGCCACCAGCAGCGCGCACCAGACCATCGGCACGAGGCCCTGGCGCGGATCGTTGACCGCCATGCCGACCAGCCCCGCGATCACCATGCCCTGCGCCAGCAGCAGCCAGCCGCGCCGGCGTCCGAGCAGCGTGGTCAGCGGCGGCAGCGGCAGCCGGTCGACCAGCGGCGCCCACACCCATTTGAAGCCGTAGGCCAGGCCGACCCAGCTCAGGTAGCCGATGGTGGCGCGGTCGATGCCGGCCTCGCGCAGCCGGAAGCTCAGCGTGCCCAGCACCAGCAGCAGCGGCAGCCCGGCCGAGAAGCCCAGCGCCAGCATGCGCAAGGTGGCGGGTTCGAGGTAGACCTTCAGGGCGTCGCGCCAGGGCGGCGAACCGGCGGCGGTGGATTCGGCGGGCGGGACGGAAGACATGTGGGAGCGATTGTCCATGAGTGCCGCGCCGGTCGGCCGCCGGGTCATCCACCAAGGCGTCTTCATTTGTTCCTATCATCCGGCCCCATATGTGCACACGCTGCGATCGCTCCGCCCCGGTCCTCTCCCATGCCTCGGCCTGGCAGCCGCGGCGCGCCTTCCTGCTGGCCGCGGCCGGCGCGGCATTGAGCGGGCCGGCGCTGGCGCAGGTCGACGTCGGCAATGCCTCGGTGGCGCGCAACCTGGTGCCGGCCGACCGCATCGAGGCCGCGGGCGGCCAGCAGTACGGCGAGCTGCTGGAGCAGGCGCGCGCCAAGAACGCGCTCGCGGGCGACGGCAATCCGCAGCTGCAGCGGCTGCGCGCCATCGCCAACCGGCTGATCCCCTTCGCCACGCCCTGGAACAGCCGTGCGCGGCAATGGAAGTGGGAGGTCAACCTGATCGGCAGCAAGCAGATCAACGCCTTTTGCCTGCCGGGCGGCAAGATCGCCTTCTTCACCGGCATCCTCGACCAGCTCAAGCTCACCGACGACGAGGTCGCGATGGTGATGGGCCACGAGATGGCCCATGCGCTGCGCGAGCATGCGCGCGCCCGCATGGCCAAGAGCGCGGGCACCGGCGCCGCGCTCTCGATCGGTGCGCAGCTGCTCGGCCTGGGGCAGGTCGGCGACCTCGCGGCGCGCGCGGGCACCCAACTGCTCACGCTCAAGTTCAGCCGCGGCGACGAGACCGAGGCCGACCTCGTCGGCCTGGAGCTCGCGGCGCGCGCCGGCTACGACCCGAAGGCCTCGGTCTCGCTGTGGAACAAGATGGCCACGGCCTCGAAGAACCAGGGCGGGCTGAGCTTCCTCTCGACGCACCCGAGCGGGCCGGACCGGATCGCCAAGCTGCAGGCGAATTTGCCGAAGGTGGAGAACCTGTACCGGGACGCCAAGAAGAGCTGAGCGCCCTGTCTTCCTCCTTCCCCCCTCTGGGGGAAGGCCGGGATCGGGGCACTGGGCGGTCGATGAGGCCGTGACCCGATCCACCGCCGCAGGGGGCGCCCCCCCCCCCCCCCCCCCCCCCCCCGCATGCCCCCACCCCAACCCTCCCCCAGCGGGGGAGGGAGCCACACATAGATAACTGAGCGACTGACGCCGCGGGCGCCCCACCAGCGGCCCGCGCGCGCTGGCACGCCACTTGCATCTCGACTTGTACACAAGTTTGGATGCCTGATCATGGTGCATGACGAGAAAGACCCGGCCGCCGCGGCGTGGATCCTGCGTTTCGCGCAGCCGCTGACGCGCGAGAACGACGACACGCGGGAAGCCACGCCCGCTACCACCCCCGCCCCGCTCGCGGGCCTGCGCTTCGCCGTCAAGGACAACATCGACGTCGCCGGCGTGCCCACCACCGCCGCCTGCCCGGCCTTCGACCGCCTGCCGGCCGCCCATGCGGCCGTGGTGCGGCGGCTGCTCGACGCCGGTGCGTCGCTGCTCGGCAAGACCAACCTCGACCAGTTCGCCTGCGGCCTCAACGGCACGCGCTCGCCCTATGGCGAGGTCGGCAATGCCTTCGATGCCAGCTATGTCTCGGGCGGCTCGAGCTCGGGTTCGGCCCGCGTGGTCGCCACCGGCGAGGCCGACTTCGCGCTCGGCACCGACACGGCCGGCTCGGGCCGCGTGCCCGCGGGCCTCAACAACATCGTCGGCCTCAAGCCCTCGCGCGGGCTGCTGAGCACCGCCGGCGTGGTGCCGGCCGCGCAGAGCGTCGACTGCGTCTCGATCTTCGCGCGCACGGTCGCGCTCGCGGTCGAGGTGCTGCAGGCCGCGCTCGGCTTCGATGCGCGCGATCCCTACTCGCGCGACCTCGCGCTCGATGCCGAGCCCTTCCCCGCCGCCTTCCGCTTCGGCGTGCCCGACCGCCTCGCCTTCTTCGGCGACACGCTCGCCGAGGCCGCCTTCGCCGACGCGCGCCGGCGCCTCGAGGCGCTGGGCGGCACGGCCGTCACCGTGCCCTTCGCGCCGCTGGCCGAGGCCGCCGCGCTGCTCTACGACAGCGCGCTGGTGGCCGAGCGCTATGCCGCGGTGCGCGCCTTCTTCGACCGCCACGAGGCCGAGGTCGTCGAGCCCGTGCGCGGCATCCTCGCGCAGGGCCGCGGCTACAACGCGGCCGACGTGTTCGAGGCCCAGACCCGGCTGCGCGCGCTCGCGCAGCAGGCCGAACCGATGTGGCGCGACATCGACGTGCTGCTGGTGCCCACCGCGCCCACGCACTACACGCGCGACGCGATGCGCGCCGACCCGGTGGCGCTCAACCGCAACCTCGGCGCCTACACCAACTTCGTCAACCTGCTCGACTACGCCGCGCTCTCGGTGCCCAGCAGCCTGCGGCCCGACGGCCTGCCCTTCGGCATCACGCTGATCGGCCGCTGCGGCAGCGACCTCGCGCTGGCCGAGCTGGGCCAGCGCTACCACCACGCCACCGGCCTCGCGCAGGGCGCGACCGGCGAGCCGCTGCCCGCGCCGCGGCCGATCCGTGGCCTCGCCCCGGCGCAGGCCGCGACGCTGCCGATCGCGGTGGTCGGCGCGCACCTCAGCGGCATGCCGCTCAACGGCCAGCTCACCGAGCGCGGCGCCGTGCTGCGCGAAGCCATCCAGACCGCGCCGCGCTACCGGCTGTACGCGCTGCCCGGCACCGTGCCGCCCAAGCCCGGCCTGCAGCGCAGCGCCGAGGGCGGCGCCGCGATCGCGCTCGAGGTGTGGGACCTGCCGCTGGCCGAGGTCGGCGGCTTCCTCGCGCTGATCCCCGCGCCGCTGGGCCTGGGCAGCGTCGAGCTGGCCGACGGCCGCTGGGTGCACGGCTTCATCTGCGAGGGCCATGCGCTGGCCGGTGCGGAAGAGGTCACGCGCCATGGCGGCTGGCGCGCCTATCTCGCGAGCCGCGCCGCCTGAATCCCTGTTGTCTTCGAACCCAGACCGAGGAGTCTTCCATGTCCATCTCCGACCTTCCTTCCTCCGCCTCGCGCCGACAGTTGCTGCAGGCCGGCGCCGCCGGCCTCGCGGTGCTCGCCGCGCCAGCGATCGTGCGCGCCCAGGCGGCGCCGAAGATCCGCGTCGGCTTCTGGCCGGTGGCCGCGGGTCTGCCTTTCTTCGCGGCGGTCGAGCGCGGCTTCTTCAAGGACGCGGGGCTCGACGTGGAACCGCAGAAGTTCGCGGGCGCGCAGCAGGTGATGGAAGCCATGCTCGCGGGCCGCTGCGACGGCAGCGCCAACGGCACCGGCTCGGCCAACCTCGCGATCGGCGAGATCGCGCAACCGGGCCTGTTCAAGATCTTCTGCACCAACCCGAGCAACGCGAAGTTCGTGCTCGACGAGTTCATCGTCGCGAAGGACAGCCCGATCAAGGCCATGGCCGAGCTCGCGGGCAAGAAGGTGGCCTCGGGCCCGGGCATCCAGAACGTCACGCTGTGCAAGACCATGCTCGAGCGCGCGGGCGCCAAGGGCGTGTCGGTCAGCGAGCTGCCGATCGGCCAGCACGTGGCCGCGCTGGTGGCGGGGCAGGTCGATGCCTGCTACACGCTCGAGCCCACCGGCACCGTGGGCCGCATGAACGGCACCACGCGCGTGCTCGAGGCCGGCGTGGTCGCGCGCTACATCCTCGGCGACCCGATGGCGCCCTGGCATGGCGGCGCCGCCAGCCTCACGACCGAGTTCCTCAAGAAGAACCCCGATGCCGCGAAGAAGTACATCGCCGCCTATGCGCGCGGCGTCGAGCTGGTGCGCGGCCAGCCCGACGAGGCGCGCCAGTACATGAAGGGCTACACCGCCATCGAGGGCAAGCTCACGGCCGAGGTGCCGCTGGCCTCGTACATGCTCTACAACGAGTTCAAGCCCAGCGACGTCGCCTACTTCCAGAAGTTCTACGACCTGTTCACCGAGAAGGGGATCTTCGAGAAGAAGGTCCTGGTGGACGGCCTGCTCTACAAGGCCTGACGCCATGGCCGACAGCAGCACCACCGCCTCCCCGTGGGCGCCGCCCGCGGGCAACGCCGCCGCCGCCGCGGCACCGAAGGCGCCCGCCTGGGAGCGCTGGCTGCCGGCCATCGGGCCGGTCGTCCTGTTCATCGTCTGGGACCTGGTGGTGCGGCTCGGCTTCATCAAGCCGATCCTGCTGCCCTCGCCGGCCGACACCGTGGCCGCGCTCATCACCGGCCTGGCCGGCGGGCCGCTGCTCGTCGACTTCGCCGTCACCGTGTGGCGCACCGTGCAGGCCTTCGCGATCGCCGCCATCGTCGGCATGCCGCTGGGCGTGCTGCTGGGCAGCAACGAGCGCGCCTACCGCAGCGTCGAGTTCCTGATCGACTTCTTCCGCTCCACGCCCTCGTCGGCGCTGATCCCGCTGTTCCTGCTGATCTTCGGCGTGTCCGACATCAACAAGGTGGCGATCGCGGCCTTCGGTGCGCTGCTGATCGTGGTGTTCAACAGCGCCTACGGCGTCATCAACGCGCGCAAGCAGCGCGTGATGGCGGCGCGCGTGATGGGCGCCTCGCGCTGGCAGATCTTCAAGGACGTGCTGGTGTGGGAGAGCCTGCAGCCCAGCTTCGTGGGCCTGCGCTCGGCGGTCTCGATGGCGCTGGTGATCGTGATCGTGGCCGAGATGTTCATAGGCTCCGACAACGGCCTGGGCCATCGCATCATCGACGCGCAGCAGGTGCTCAACGTCAAGAGCATGTATGCAGCCATCCTCGCGGCCGGCGCGCTGGGCTACGTGCTCAACATCCTCTTCCTCGTGGCCGAGCGCCGCATCGTTCACTGGAGCGGCCGATGAAAGCCACGCCCGACATCGTCGTCAACGGCCCGGTGTATGCCGACGTGCCCAGGCCGGTGTTCAAGCCCGGCCCGGCCGGCACCCACATCACGATCCGCGGCCTCACCAAGTACTTCGCGGGCTGGCCGCTGTACGAGAACTTCGACCTCGACATTCCCAAGCACCGCATCGTCTCGGTGTTCGGGCCCAACGGCTGCGGCAAGTCCACGCTGATCAACATGATCGCGGGGCTGATCCCCATCGACAGCGGCGAGATCCTGTTCGACGGGAAACAGCGCAAGGACACCAAGATCGGCTACGTGTTCCAGAACTACCGCGAGGCGATGTTCCCGTGGATGCGCACCATCGACAACATCGCCTATCCGCTGAAGCTCGAAGGCCGCAGCAAGGCCGAGGTCGATCGCCGCATGGAGGAGCTGGTCGCCTCCTTCGACGTCAAGTTCGACCTCAAGCGCTTTCCCTACGAGCTCTCGGGCGGCCAGCAGCAGACCGCGTCGATCATGCGCGCGCTCGCGCCGAATCCCGAGGTGCTGTTCCTCGACGAGCCCTTCTCGGCGCTCGACTTCGAGATGACGCTGTTCATTCGCGAGAAGCTGCAGGAGGTGTTCATGCGGACCGGCACCACCATGCTGCTGGTCTCGCACGACCTCGAGGAGGCCGTGTACCTGGCCGACGAGGTGCTGCTGCTGACCAAGCGCCCGACCAAGGTGGCCGAGATCCTGCGCTATGGCGATGCGCGCCCGCGCACGGTCGAGACCCTGAGCACCGAGAGCTTCGTCGCGATGAAGAAGCTGAGCCTCGACATCTTCCAGCGCGAAGTGCGCCGTTGAGAGGAGCCGACGCCATGACGCCCGAACAGATCGAACGCCACGTCGACGCGGCCGCGGCCGCGCTCGGCCTCCCGCTCTCGCCCGCCCACCGCGAGGGCGTGCTGCGCTACTTCGCGCTCGCGGCCGGCTTCGCGGCCACCGTCGAGGCGGTGCCGCTGTCGGTGCACGACGAGGCGGCGGTGCAGTTCGTTCCGGTCTCGCCTTCGGAGGCCGGCCGATGAACGCCGCCAGCCTGATCGCCAGGGACGCGAGCGCCATGGCCGAGGCGGTGCGCCGCGGCGAGGTCAGCGCCAGTGCGCTGGCCGAGGCCAGCCTCGCGCGCATCGAGGCCACCGACGGCCGCGTCAACGCCTTCACCGCCGTGCTGCGCGAACGCGCGCTGCGCCGCGCCGCGCAGGTCGATGCCTCGCTGGCCTCGAACGCGGCCGAGCGCACGCGCGAACTGCCGCTGCTCGGCGTGCCCTTCGCGGTCAAGAACCTGTTCGACATCGCGGGCATCGCCACGCTGGCCGGCTCGAAGATCGAGCGCGAGGCCGCGCCCGCGAACGCCGACGCGCTGCTGGTGCGCCGGCTCGAGCGCGCGGGCGCGGTGCTGGTCGGCGCGCTCAACATGGACGAGTACGCCTACGGCTTCACCACCGAGAACAGCCACGAGGGCCCGACGCGCAATCCGCACGACCTCTCGTGCATCGCGGGCGGTTCCTCGGGCGGCTCGGGCGCGGCCGTGGCCGCGGGGCAGGTCGGGCTCACGCTGGGCTCGGACACCAACGGCTCGATCCGCGTGCCGGCTTCGCTGTGCGGCGTGTTCGGCCTCAAGCCCACCTTCGGCCGGCTGCCGCGCAGCGGCAGCTATCCCTTCGTCTCCAGCCTCGATCACCTCGGGCCCTTCGCGCGTTCGGCGCGCGACCTCGCGCTGGCCTACGACGCGATGCAGGGCCCGGAGGATCCCGCCGGACGGCGCGACCCCGGCTGCACGCAGCGCGCGGTCGAACCGGTGGCGCCGCTGCTGGTGCGCGGCACGCAGGGCCTGCGCATCGGCGTGCTCGGCGGCTACTTCCGCGCCAACGCCGGCGCCGAGGCCAACGCCGCGGTCGACCGCGTGGCCGATGCGCTGGCCGCGCACGCCAGCGTCGAGCTGCCGCTGGTCGAGGCCGGCCGCGCGGCCGCCTTCCTGATCACCAACGCCGAAGGCGCGGCGCTGCACCTCGACGACCTGCGCCGCCGCGCGCACGACTTCGAGCCGCTGTCGCGCGACCGCTTCCTCGCGGGTGCGCTGCTGCCGGCCGCCTGGATCGCGCGCGCCCAGCGCGTGCGCCGCGCCTATGCCGAGGCGGTGGCGCGCGTGCTCGGCCGCTTCGACGTGCTGCTCGCGCCCGCCACGCCGAGCGCCGCCACGCCGGTGGGCGCCGAGCGCTTCGAGATCAACGGCCAGAGCCTGCCGGTGCGGCCCAACATGGGGCTGCTGACGCAGCCGATCTCGTGCATCGGCCTGCCGGTGTGCAGCGTGCCGGTGTGGGGCGCGCATGCGCGGCTGCCGATCGGCGTGCAGCTGATCGCCGCGCCCTGGCGCGAAGACCTCGCGCTGCGCGTGGCCGCGGCGCTCGAGGACGCGGGCGTGGCGCGCGCGCCCGTGGCCACCCTTTGACGACCGACGGACACCCAGCTTCATGACCACTCCCGAGATCAACCTGCCCGACGTGCTCGCCGAAGTCGAGGCCGTCTTCGCGCGCTACGAGCACGCACTGGTGCACAACGAGGTCGAGGTGCTCGACGAACTGTTCTGGGCCAGCCCGACCACGCTGCGCTACGGCGCGACCGAGAACCTCTACGGCTACGAAGCGATCCAGGCCTTTCGCGCATCGCGCCCCGCGCAGGGGCTCGCGCGCGAGCTGCTGCGCGTCGCCATCACCACCTACGGCCGCGACTTCGCGACCGCCCACTGCGAGTTCCGCCGCGAAGGCAGCGAACGCACCGGCCGCCAGAGCCAGACCTGGATGCGCACGGCCGAAGGCTGGCGCGTGGTCGCCGCGCACGTGAGCCTGCTCGGCGCCTGAGGCCCATTTCTTGCACCCCCACCTCCACCCTCCCGAAAGCACAGCATGACGAGCCAACCCAATCGCCGCGATTCCCTCAAGACCCTGGCCGCCCTCGGCGCGGCCGGCACCCTCGGTGCGCTGAGCCCCTTCGCTCGCGCGCAGGCCAAGCCGCTCACCGTCGGCGTGATCTACGTCGGCGCGCGCGACGACTACGGCTACAACCAGGCGCACGCGCAGGCCGCGGCCGAGATCAAGAAGCTGCCCGGCATCAAGCTGGTGGAAGAGGAGAACGTGCCCGAGACCGCGGCCGTGCAGAAGACCATGTCGGGCATGATCGCGCAGGACGGCGCCAAGCTGCTGTTCCCGACCTCCTTCGGCTACTTCGATCCGCACATCCTGGCCGTCGCGCCCAGGAACCCCGACGTGCGCTTCTCGCACTGCGGCGGCCTCTGGACCGAGGGCAAGCATCCGAAGAACGTCGGCAGCTTCTTCGGCTACATCGACGAGTGCCAGTTCCTCAACGGCGTGATCGCCGCCCACATGACGAAGAGCAACAAGATCGCCTTCGTCGCGGCCAAGCCGATCCCGCAGGTGCTGCGCAACATCAACGCCTTCACGCTCGGTGCGCGCTCGGTCAAGCCGAACATCACCTGCAGCGTGATCTTCACCGGCGACTGGTCGATGGCCGTGAAGGAGGCCGAGGCCACCAACAGCCTGGCCGACCAGGGTTGCGACGTGTTCACCATGCACGTGGACGGCCCCAAGGTGGTGGTCGAGACGGCCGCCAAGCGCGGCAAGATGGTCTGCGGCTACCACGCGAGCCAGGCCAAGCTCGCGCCGAACGCCTACCTCACGGGCGCCGAGTGGAACTGGCTCACCGCCTACAAGACCGCGATCGAGGCCGCGCAGACCGGCAAGCCGCATCCCAACTTCCTGCGCGGCGGCCTGAAGGAAGGCTACGTGAAGATGTCGGCCTACGGCCCGATGGTGCCGGACGCCGCGAAGAAGCAGGCCGATGACATCAAGGCGAAGATGATCGCGGGCACCTTCGACATCTTCAAGGACGGCATCAAGGACAACAAGGGCGCGGTGGTGGTGCCCGCCGGCAAGGTGCTCAAGCAGACCGACCTCGAGCTCGAGAAGATGAACTACCTGGTCGAAGGCGTGCTCGGCTCGGTCTAGCAATGTTGGCCCCCCGGCTTGCCACTGCGTGTGCTTCGCCACCCCCCGAGGGGGAGGCTCGGCCCGCCTTGGGGCGGCCCGGCGGCGGCCGATTCTCCCCCTTTCGAGAAAGCGGTCATGCGTAGCGCATTCAAGGAATTCGCCCTCCCGGTCTTCGCCATCGCGGCGGCGCTGCTGGTCTTCGGCCTGGTCGTCGCCTTCGCGGGCGTCGATCCGGTGGAGGTCTGGACCACGCTGTTCAAGGGCGCCTTCGGCGACTGGTTCTCGTGGCAGAACACGCTGCAGCGCGCGGCGCCGCTGATGCTCACGGCCCTGTGCGTGGCGCTGCCCGCGCGCGCCGGGCTGATCGTGATCGGCGGCGAGGGCGCGCTGGTGTTCGGCGGCCTGGCCTGCGCGGCGCTCGCGCATGCGCTGCCGTTGCCTTCGGGCGTGGTCGGCATCACGCTCCTGTGCATCGCGGGCGCGGCGGTCGGCGCGCTGTGGATCATGCTCGCGGGCTGGCTGCGCCAGTACCGCGGCATCAACGAGACCATCAGCAGCCTGCTGCTGGCCTACATCGCGATCGGCATCTTCAAGCACCTGGTCGAGGGGCCGCTGCGCGATCCCGCGAGCCTCAACAAGCCCTCGACCCACACCTTGCCCGACGGCCTGCTGATCGGCGGCATCGGCGGCTCCGACGTGCACTGGGGCCTGGTGGTCGGCATCGTCGCCTGCCTGGGCCTCGCGGCCTGGCTGCGCGCTACGCCCTCGGGCTTCTCGGTGCGCGTGGTGGGCGGCAACCCGCGCACCGCGCAGCTCGTGGGGCTGCCGGCCACGCGGCTGATCCTCGGCGCCTGCGGCCTCGGCGGTGCCTGCGCGGGCGTGGCCGGCGCGATCGAGGTGGCGGCGGTGCACACCAACGCCAACGCCTCGCTGATCGCGGGCTACGGCTACGCGGGCATCCTGGTGTCCTTCATCGCGCGCCACAACCCCGCGGCCATCGTGCCGGTGGCGATCCTGTTCGGCGGCTTCGGCGCCGCGGGCAGCCTGCTGCAGCGGCGCGTCGGCCTGCCCGATGCCTCGGTGCTGGTGCTGCAGGGCATCGCCTTCGTGCTGATCCTCGCGAGCGAGGGGCTGCGCACGGTCAACTGGAAGAAGTTCGGCGACCGCATGCTGCCCGAAGCCAAGAGCTACGACAGGAGTTCCGTTGCATGACCGCTGACCAGTGGATCGCGCTCGTGGCCGGCATCGTCGGCGGCGCGCTGCGCGTGGGCGCGCCCTTCCTGTTCGTGAGCCTGGGCGAATGCCTCACCGAGAAATCGGGCCGCATCAACCTCGGCCTCGAAGGCGTGCTGGTGCTGTCGGCCATGGCGGCCTTCGGCGGCGCGTACCTCACCGATTCGGCCTGGCTCGGCGTGCTGATCGGCGCGACGGCGGGCGCGGCGCTCGCGCTGCTGCACGGCCTGTTGTGTTCGCTCGACCGCGTCAACGACGTGGCCACCGGCATCGCGCTGATGCTGCTGGGCACCGGACTCGCGTTCTACCTCGGCAAGCCGCTGATCCAGCCGCAGGCGCCGCAGATTCCCGCGATCCCGCTGGGCTTCTGGAGCGACAACCCGGTGGTGCGCTCGGCGCTGCAGCTCAATGCGCTGGTGCCGGTGGGCCTGGCGCTGGCGCTGCTGCTGTGGTGGGGCTTCGCGCGCACGCGCATCGGCCTTTTGGTGCGCATGGCCGGCGATTCGGCGCAGGCCACGCGCGCGCTCGGCTATTCGGTGTCGGGCCTGCGCATCGCGGCCACCACCGCGGGCGGCTTCATCGCGGGGCTCGGCGGCGCCTCGCTCACGCTGTTCTATCCGGGCAGCTGGAACGAGGGCATCTCGAGCGGCCAGGGCCTGATCGCGGTGGCGCTGGTGATCTTCGCGCGCTGGAGCCCGCTGCGCTGCGTGGGCGCGGCCTTCCTCTTCGGCGGCGCGGGCGCCATCGGTCCCGCGCTGCAGTCGATCGGCATCGGTTGGGGCTACCACCTCTTCAACACCGTGCCCTACGTGCTCACGCTGGCGATCCTGGTGCTGACCTGCCGTCCCGGCAGCGCGGCCGCGGGCAGCCCCGGCGAGCTGTCGGCCACCAGGAACTGAACCTCGACATGACTCCAAACCCCATCACACAAGGACATCGCCCATGAGCGGCCTCGGCGGACTCAACAAATCGGCCAACGGCGTCGTCGTCGGCCTGGTGCAGCTGCAGCTGCCCAACGTGAAGACGCGCGCCGAGCTCGCGGCGCAGACCGCGCGCATCTGCGAGCTGGTGGGCAAGGCCCGCCGCAACCAGTCGACCATGGACCTGGTGGTGTTCCCCGAGTACGCGCTGCACGGCCTCTCGATGGACACCAACCCCGAGATCATGTGCACGCTCGACGGCCCCGAGGTCGCGGCCTTCAAGCGGGCCTGCATCGAGCACCGCATCTGGGGCTGCTTCTCGATCATGGAAGCCAACCCGCGCGGCAACCCCTACAACAGCGGGCTGATCATCGACGACCAGGGCGAGATCCGGCTCTACTACCGCAAGCTGCATCCGTGGGTGCCGGTCGAGCCCTGGGAGCCCGGCAACCTCGGCGTGCCGGTGTGCGACGGCCCCAACGGCAGCAAGCTCGCACTGATCATCTGCCACGACGGCATGTTCCCCGAGATGGCGCGCGAGGCCGCGTACAAGGGCGCCGAGATCATCCTGCGCACGGCCGGCTACACCGCGCCGATCCGCCATGCCTGGAAGATCACCAACCAGGCCAATGCCTTCTGCAACCTCGCGTACACGGCCAGCGTGTGCCTGAGCGGCAGCGACGGCAGCTTCGACTCGATGGGCGAGGGCATGTTCTGCAACTTCGACGGCACGGTGCTGGTCGAGGGCGGCGGCCGCGTCGACGAGATCGTCACGGCCGAGCTGCGGCCCGACCTGGTGCGCGAGGCGCGCACCGGCTGGGGCGTGGAGAACAACATCTACCAGCTCTACCACCGCGGCTACGTGGCGGTGAAGGGCGGGGCGCAGGACTGTCCCTACACCTACATGCGCGACATGGCCGCGGGCACCTACCGACTGCCCTGGAGCGCCGAGGTGAAGGTGACCGACGGCACGCCTTGCGGCTTCGCGCCGCCCGAACGCAGCTACGCAGGACCCGGACAATGAGCACCAACTACACCGCCGCCGTGCAGCGCCACGTCGCGGCCGAACCCTATGCCTGGCCCTACAACGGCCAGCTTCGGCCCGACAACACGGCGCTGATCGTGATCGACATGCAGACCGACTTCTGCGGCAAGGGCGGCTATGTCGACGTGATGGGCTACGACCTGTCGCTGGTGCAGGCGCCGATCCAGCCGATCGCGCGCACGCTCGCGGCGCTGCGGCCGCTGGGCTATCACGTGATCCACACGCGCGAGGGCCACCGGCCCGATCTCGCCGACCTGCCGGCCAACAAGCGCTGGCGCTCGCGCCAGATCGGCGCCCACGGCGTGGGCATCGGCGACGACGGTCCCTGCGGGCGCATCCTGGTGCGCGGCGAGCCGGGCTGGGAAATCATCCCCGAGCTCGCGCCGCTGCCCGGCGAGACCGTGATCGACAAGCCCGGCAAGGGCTCGTTCTATGCCACCGACCTCGAGCTGATCCTGCGCACGCGCGGCATCGAGAACCTGATCCTCGCGGGCATCACCACCGACGTCTGCGTGCACACCACCATGCGCGATGCCAACGACCGCGGTTTCGAATGCCTGCTGCTGTCGGACTGCACGGCGGCGACCGACCACGGCAACCATCTCGCGGCGCTCAAGATGATCACGATGCAGGGCGGGGTGTTCGGGGCGCATGCTTCGTCGCAGGCTTTGCTGGCGGCTTTATGAGCGCGGGTCATTCGGTTCGTGTCACGGGGACTGGCTTTCGACGGCCGGGGCGCGATCACGCCACTGGGGTGCCTTGCTCCGCGAATGTCCCCCGGCCTTCGGCCTCCTCCTTGATTTCGCTGCGCAAGGCACCCCAGCGACGTGATCGAGGGGCGCTGTGGTCGTACCGGCCGCGCCCCGAACGACCCCTTGGAGTCCGGATATGAGCACAACATCCCCTCACGCCATCGGCGGCCTCCCCCCAGGCACCGGCGCGCTCGCGCTCGACACCTACCGCCTCACCAAGCGCTTCGGCGCCTTCACCGCGATGGACAGCGTGACGCTGCGCGTCGAACCCGGCAGCGTGCATGCGCTGCTCGGCGAGAACGGCGCGGGCAAGAGCACGCTGGTGAAATGCGTGGCCGGCTTCCAGCGCGCGGAGGAGGGCAGCATCCTGATCGACGGCCGCGAGCAGGACATCGCCAACCCGATCGTCGCGCGCGCGCTCGGCATCGGCATGGTCTACCAGCACTTCACGCTGGCGCCGGGCATGACCGTGGCCGAGAACCTGCTGCTGGCCGGCGGCCGCACGCCCGCGGTGATCGACTGGAAGGCCAAGCGCGCCGAGCTCGAGGCCTTCCTGGCCACCACGCCGTTCCGCCTCGACCTCGATGCGCGGCCGTCCGAACTGGCCGCGGGCGAGAAGCAGAAGCTCGAGCTGCTCAAGCAGCTCTATCTGAAGCCGCGCCTCTTGATCCTCGACGAGCCGACCTCGGTGCTCACGCCGCAGGAGGCCGACGAGGTGCTGGGCCATGTGCGCGAGTTCGCGCGCAGCGGGCTGTGCACCGTGCTGATCATCACGCACAAGTTTCGCGAGGTCATGGCCTATGCCGACGGCGTGACGGTGCTGCGGCGCGGCAAGGCCGTGCACCATGGCCGCGTGGCCGACACCAGCCCGGCGCTGCTCGCCGCGACCATGATGGGCGCGCAGCAGACCGCCGCGGCCCCGGCGCAGGCAGCAGCCTCCACGCGCCGCGCGCCGGCCGCCGATGCGCCCGTCGCGCTCGAGGTCGAGGGCCTGCGTGCGCTCGGCGACCGTGGCACGCTCGCGCTGCACGACCTGAGCCTGTCGGTGCGCGCGGGCGAGATCCTCGGCGTGGCGGGTGTCTCGGGCAACGGCCAGCGCGAACTGGTCGAGGCGCTGGTGGGCCAGCGCCCGCGCCTCGCGGGCCGGGTGCGCGTGATGGGCGCGCCCTACCGCGCAAGCCGCGCCGAGAACCGCGAACTCAGGGTGCGCAGCCTGCCCGAGGAGCCGCTGCGCAATGCCTGCGTGGGCGACCTGAGCGTGGCCGAGAACATGGCGCTGCGCGACTTCGACCGGGCGCCGCTCGCGGCCGGCGGCCTGCTGCGCTTCTCGCGCTGGCGCGCACGGGCACGCGAATGGATCGCCGAGTACGGCGTGAAGACCCAAGGCGAAGGCGCGCCCATCCGCAGCCTCTCGGGCGGCAACGTGCAGCGCGCCGTGCTCGCGCGCGAACTCGCGGGCGACATCAACGTGCTGATCGCGGCCAACCCCGTGTTCGGCCTCGACTTCGCGGCCGTGGCCGAGATTCACGAGCGCATCGTGCAGGTGCGCGAGAAGGGGGGGGCGGTGCTGCTGGTCAGCGAGGACCTCGACGAGCTGCTCGAGCTGTCGGACCGCATCGTCGTCATGAGCGAGGGCCGCGTGGTCCACGAGACCGCCGCCGCGGGCGCCGAGCGGCACGTGATCGGCGCGCACATGGGCGGCGGCCACTAGAAGGACATCGAACATGCAGATCGCACAGGCCTTGCCTTTCCCTTACGACTTCGATCCGAAGTCCACCGCGCTCGTGCTGATCGACATGCAGCGCGACTTCATCGAGCCCGGCGGCTTCGGCGAAACCCTGGGCAACGATGTCTCGCTGCTCGAGGCCATCGTGCCGGCCACGCAGCGCGTGCTCGCCGCGTGGCGCGCGGCCGGCGGCCTCGTCGTCCACACGCGCGAGGCGCACCGGGCCGATCTCTCGGACTGTCCACCGGCCAAGCGCAACCGCGGCAATCCCACACTGCGCATCGGCGACGAGGGACCGATGGGCCGCATCCTCGTGGCCGGCGAGCCCGGCAACCAGATCATCGAGGCGCTCGCGCCCGTGGCCGGCGAGATCGTGATCGACAAGCCCGGCAAGGGCGCCTTCTATGCCACCGAGCTGCACGAGTTGCTGCGTGCACGCGGCATCACCCACCTGCTGTTCGGCGGCGTCACCACCGAGGTCTGCGTGCAGACCAGCATGCGCGAGGCCAACGACCGCGGCTACGACGGCCTGCTGCTCGAGGACTGCACCGAGAGCTACTTCCCGGCCTTCAAGACCGCCACCGTCGAGATGGTGCGCGCCCAGGGCGGCATCGTCGGCTGGACCGCGACCGGCGGCCAGCTCATCGAAGCGCTCGGCGGCGCATGAAGCGCGCCGCAGCGACTACCATTCGCCCCGTGTCGACCATCGCCCGTCCCCGCCACGGCACCGAAGCCGCCGAACCCACCGCCCCCGCGTCCACCCCCGTGGCCGCCGACGCGGTCGTGTTCCGCACGCGCGCCGACGAGGTCTATGCGCAGCTCAAGCGCGACGTGGCCGAGTTCATCCTCGTGCCGGGCGACCGCTTCACCGAGAACGAGATCAGCGACCGCCTCGGCGTCTCGCGCACGCCGGTGCGCCAGGCGCTGTTCCGGCTGCAGCAGGAGGGCTTCGTCGAGGTGCTGTTCCGCAGCGGCTGGCGCGTGCTGCCCTTCGACTTCGAGCAGTTCGAGCAGCTCTACGACCTGCGCATGATCCTCGAGACCTCGGCCGTGCACCGCCTGTGCGAGGCCGACCGCCGCGTCGACCGCAGCCTGCTCGACGAGCTCGCGGCCATCTGGCTGGTGCCCGCCGCGCAGCGCAGCACCGACATGGCGCAGGTCGCGGCCTGGGACGAGACCTTCCACTGCTCGCTGGTCGCGGCCGCGGGCAATGCCGAGATGGCGCGCGTGCATCGCGACGTCACCGACCGCATCCGCATCATCCGCCGCCTCGACTTCACGCAGCAGCCGCGCATCGACGCCACCTACGACGAGCACGCCAAGATCCTCAAGGCCGTGCGCGCCAACCGCGGCGACCAGGCCGCGATGCTGCTGCGTGCCCACATCGAGACCAGCCAGGCCGAGGTGCGCAAGATCACGCTGCACCAGGTGCATCTGGCGCGGCACGCGGGGCGCGCGCCGCGTTGAAGGCATTTGCCCCTTCCCCCGCTGGGGGAAGGTCGGGATGGGGGCACCGGGCGGTCGATGAGGCCGCGACCCTGTCCACCGCCGCATGCCCCCACCCCGGCCCTCCCCCAGCGGGGGAGGGAGAAAGACGCCGGCTCAATCCGCCGTGATGTTCCCCTTCTTCACCACCGCCGCCCAGCGCTGCGCATCCTTCTGGATCAGCGTGCCGAACTCCGCCGGCGTCGAGCTCGCGGGCACCATGCCCTGCGCCTCGAAGGACTTGGCGACCTCGGGCGACTTCAGCACCGCGGCGATCTCCTTGTTGAGCCGCGCCACCACGTCGGCCGGCGTGCCCTTGGGGGCGAGCACGCCGTACCACATGTCGACGTTGTCGGCGGTCACGCCGGCCTCGGCCAGGGTGGGCACGTCGGGCAGTTGCGGCAGGCGGTGGCTGCTGCCGGTGGCGAGCGCCTTGAGCTTGCCGGCCTGGATGTGCTGCAGCGCCACGTGCACCGGCAGGAACATCGCGTCGATGCGCCCGCCGAGCAGGTCGGTGACGGCGCCCGCGGTGCCCTTGTAGGGCACGTGCAGCAGCTCGGTGCCGGTGCCCTGCATCAAGAGCGCCATCGACAGGTGGTGCGGCGTGCCGACGCCGGGCGTGGCGTAGGTCAGCTGGCCCGGATGCGACTTGGCCGCGGCCACGAGCTGCGCGAGCGTGCCGGCCTTCTGCGTGTTCGGGTTGGTCACCAGCAGCAGCGTGCCCCAGGAGGTCAGCGTCACCGGCGTGAAGTCCGCCACCGGGTCGTAGGCCAGCGTCTTGTAGAGGCTCTTGTTCATCACCAGCGTGTTGACCTGCACCATCAGCGTGTAGCCGTCGGGCTTGGCGCGCGCCACCTTCTCGCTGCCGATGTTGCCGCTGGCGCCGGCCACGTTCTCCACCACCACCGGCTGGCCCAGCGCCGCGGGCAGCCGTGCCGAGAGCTGGCGTGCGATCAGGTCGATGCCGGTGCCGGGCGTGTAGGGCACGACCAGCGTCACGGCCTGGTCGGGCCAGGCATGGGCGGCCATGGCGCTGGCGGCGGCGAGCAGGGTGGCGAGGGTCTTGGTCAGAAGGCGCATGGTGTCTCCGGGTGCATGTTCTTGGGGGGATGGGGTCAAAGGTACGGGGCGCGCTGCTTGAGCGCGGCCGGGTCGTAGCCGGCCACGCGCTTGTAGTGGTCCGAGATCGCCTGCAGCTCCTGCTGCGTCACGATCTCGTCGAGCCTGTCGAAGCGCTTGCCGCCCGAGCGCTCGAACACCTCGCGCAGGATGGTGTCGGGCGGATTGCTGCGGTTGGTCAGCACCACCTCGGTGGTGGCCTTCACGCGCACCCGGTCGTAGCTCTCGAGCGCGGCCTGGCCGACGCCCTCGCGCTTCATCGCGCCCGCGAGAAAACGCGCGTCGATGATCGCCTGGCCCGCGCCGTTGGAGCCGCGCGGCACCATCGGATGCGCGGCGTCGCCCAAGAGCGTGAGGCGGCCGTGGGTCCAGCGCGGCAGCGGGTCCTGGTCGACCATCGGGTACTCGAGGATGGTGTCGGAGGCCTGGATCAGCGCCGGCACGTCGAGCCAGTCGAAGTGCCAGTCGGCGAAGGCGGGCAGGAAGTCCGCGAGCCGGCCGGCGCGGCTCCAGTCGCGCATCGCGGGCTGCGGCGCGTGGATCTCGGCCACCCAGTTCACGAGCTGGCGGCCCTGCGCGTCGATGTCGTTGCGGATCGGGTAGATCACCATTTTGCCGACCGTGAGCCAGCCCGCGCGCACCATGCTGCCGCCCGTGAGGAACGGCTGCCACGCGGCCGTGCCGCGCCACATGTTGATGCCCGAGTAGCGCGGCGCGCCTTCGTTGGGATAGAGCTGCTTGCGCAGCGCCGAGTGGATGCCGTCGCAGCCGATCGCCACCGCGCCGCGCACCGGCGCGCGGCCGTCGGCGAAGTGCACCGTCACGCCCGCGTCGTCCTGCTCGACGCCGGTGCAGCGGTGGCCGCAGCGCACGCTGTCGGGGCCGAGGCGCTTCAGCGTCTCCTCGAGCAGCACGGTCTGCAGGTCGCCGCGGTGGATCGAGTACTGCGGCCAGTCGTAGCCCGCATGCCGGCCCGCGGGCTCGCGGAACACCAGCTGGCCGTGCTCGGTGAAGAACACGGCCTCCTGCGTGCGCACGCCGACCCGGTCGAGCGCCTCGAGCAGGCCCAGTTCGGACAGCTCGCGCACCGCGTGCGGCAGCAGGTTGATGCCCACGCCCAGCGGGCGCAGCTCGGGCACGGCCTCGTAGACGCGGCAGGCGATGCCGGCCTGGTGCAGGCTCAGCGCGAGGGTCAGGCCGCCGATGCCGGCGCCCAGGATGATGACTTCGTTGGATGCGGTGCTCATGGGGGCCGTATTGGGACCTGAAATGAGCCATAGGGGAAATTTAGATGTGATATGGATTTATGATGAATTCTTATGAACCTGAGCACGCGCCAGATGCGCGCCTTCCTGCAGGTGGCGCGCATCGGCAACTTCACGCGCGCGGCCGAGCAGGCGCACATCACCCAGGCCGGCCTGAGCATCCTGATCCGCGAGATGGAGAAGCAGCTCGGCTGCCGCCTGTTCGACCGCACCACGCGCATGGTGAGCCTCACGCCGGCCGGCCGGCGCCTGCTGCCGGTGGTGGAGCGGCTGCTGACCGACCTCGACGACGTGGCGGCCGAGCTCGGCGCCGAGGGCGACGCGGCGCGCCAGACCCTGCGCATCGCGGCCACGCCGCTGGTGTCGTCGCACCTGCTGCCCTGGGTCTTCGCGAGCTTTCGCGAGGCGCACCCGCAGGTCGCGCTGCGGCTGTTCGATGCCGACCTGCGCGATGTCGAGGCGATGGTGGAGGCGGGCGATGCCGACCTCGGCCTGGGCTTCTTCTTCAGGGCCGCGCCCGGCCTCGACCGCACGCCCGTGGGCCGCTTCGAGCTGATGCGCGTGACGCAGGCCGCGGCCGACGGCGAGCCGGTCGGCAGCGCGCCTTGGTCGGCGCTGCGCGGCGCCGCGCTGATCGGCCTGCCGCCCGGCAACCCGATCCAGAAGGTGATCGACCGCCAGCTCGGCGAGATGGGCCTGGCCGACGCGCAGCGGCCCGCCTTCAATTTCTTCGGCACGCTGATCTCGATGGTCGAGGCCGGCTTCGGCACCGCCGTGATGCCCACCTTCGCGCTCGCGGCCTGCCGCCGCCACCGCGTGCGGACCGACGTGCTCGTGAAGCCGCGCGTGGGCATGGACTTCTTCCGCGTGACCAGGCGCGGGGTGCACGAGACCGAGGCGCTGCGGGCGTTCAGCGAGACGCTGAGGAAAGCGCTGCCGGCGCTCTCGCACTGAGTCAGTCGAGCGCCGCCAGCCGCTTGCCCAGGAACTCCGCGAACGCATAGGCGATCACCGGCAGTTGCCGCCCGCGCAGGTTCGCGAGCACCAGCTCGCCGCGCGGAAAGCCGCGGTCCTCGATCTCGCGCACCACCACCTCGCGGTCGTCGGGCAGGGCGCCGATCGCCATCTGGAACGAGATCGAGCGGCGGTCGTAGACGCAGCCGCGCAGGAACTCGAAACTGTTGCTCTCCACCATCGCGTCGATGCGTATCGAGCTGCGCGCGAGGAAGCGCTCGATCAGCTGGCGCCCGCCGGTGTCGCGGTTGGGCAGCACCACCGGGTACTCGGCGCAGTCGCGCAGCCGCACGCCGGTGGCCGTGCCGGTGGCGATGGCCAGCGGATGACGCGCATGCATCAGCGCCATCAGCCGCTGCTCGACCGAGGTCAGGCGCTCGATGTCGCTCTCGGGCGCGAGGTTGAACACCAGCGCGAGGTCGGTGCCGAAGCTGCGCAGCGCCTCGGCCGCCTGCACGTGGTCGCCGATGCGCACCTCGAAGGCCACCAGCGGATGGCTCCGGCGGAAGTCGTGGATCGCCGCGGGCAGGAAGCGCGGCGCCAGCGCCTGGCTCGCCACCACCCGCACCGTGCCGCGGCGCAGCCCCTTGAGCTCCTCGATCTCGGAGCGCACGCGCTCGAGGTCGGCCGCGCGCCCGCGCACGTAGCGCATGAACAGCTCGCCCGCGGTGGTCAGCCGCATGCCGCGCGGCAGCCGCTCGAAGATCGGCGTGCCGAGCTCCTCCTCGATGTCCTGGATGCGGCGGTTCACGGCCGAGGGCGCGACATGCAGCCGTTCGGCGGCCTGGCGGATCGAGCCCGCGCGGGCGACCTCGTCGGCATAGCGCAGGAAGCGCAGGTGGTTCATGGCGGATCGTTGGCTGAGGGATGTGGCCGCGACCGGTTGCACGATCCGGGCCAATGGCGGCACAGGAGGTGCGTTGCCGTTGCGGCAACGCAGGGTCCGCGAAACGGTATGGATTCGGAGCACCTTCTGGCACGGTGACTGCGTAGTGATCGGGCATGAAACGCCCATCGCCGCCCCCACGCACCAAAGACGAACAGCCGGCACGCTTCGGCCCCGCCGCGCACAACGCCTGGACGCTCGACGCGCAGGGCGTGAGCCTGGTACGTGCACCAAGGCGACCCGTTCCGGTGCGCATCGATGCACAGCCGCAGCCGGTGCAGTTCGACCTCGCGCGCAGCGCGCTCGTGGTGGTCGACATGCAGAACGACTTCTGCCACCCCGAAGGCTGGTTCGCGCAGAAGGGCCTGGGCACCAAGGCCGCGCGCAAGCCCATTCCCGTCATCGCGCGCCTGTTGCCCGCCTGGCGCGCGGCCGGCGGCGCGGTGGTGTGGCTCAACTGGGGCATCCGCGCCGATGCGCGCAACCTCAGCCCCACCATCCACTTCAAGGGCAAGCGCAGCGCCGATGGCGTGGGCTATGCCGAGCGTTCGCCGATCGACCACGGCCCCTCGCTGGTGCGCGGCGAATGGGGCGCGCGCGTGGTCGACGAGCTCGAGGTCGCCGCCTCCGACATCACCGTGCACAAGCACCGCCTGAGCGGCTTCTGGGACAACGAGTTCGACAGCCTGCTGCGCCAGCAGGGCATCACCACCTTGCTGTTCGCTGGCATCAACACCGACCGCTGCGTGTTCTCCACGCTGCAGGACGCGGCCTTCCTCGGCTACGACTGCGTGCTCTTGAAGGACGCCTGCAACACGCCGTCGCCGGCCTACGTCACGCGCGGCATCCATTTCATCGTGCAGCAGCTGCACGGCTTCGTCGCCACGGCCGAAGCGCTCATGGCCTCGCTGCCGAAGCGTTCGCGCCGCACCGCATCCACCCCGCCCCACCAGGAGTCCTGACATGTCCCTCTTCCGCCTCTCCATGCCCGCGCTGCTCTCGGCCTGCGCGCTCGCGCTGGCCGCCACCGGCGCCGCCGCCCAGACCTCGGTCAAGATGGTCCTCAACTGGAAGTACGAAGGCGCGCAAGCCTGGTTCTTCACCGCGCAGGACAAGGGCTACTTCAAGGCCGAGGGCCTCGATGTCGAGATCGACCAGGGCGAGGGCTCGGCCGCCTCGATCCCGAAGGTGGCCGCGGGCGCTTACCAGGCCGGCTTCGGCGACGTCAACGCGCTGATCGACCTGGCCTCCAAGCGCCCGGCCGATGCGCCGGTGGCGGTCTACATGCTCTACAACACGCCGCCCTTCACGCTGGTGGTGAAGCAGGACAGCCCGATCCGCACGCCCAAGGACCTCGAGGGCAAGACCATCGGCGGCCCGGCCAACGACGGCGCGCTCAAGCTGTTCCCGGCCTTCGCGAAGATCGCGAACGTCGACCCCGCCAAGGTCAACATCACCAACATGGCGCCGAACCTGCGCGAGCAGATGTTGAGCCGCGGCCAGATCGACGCCGCCTTCGGCTACGTGACCACCGTGAGCTTCAGCGCCAAGGCCATGGGCCTCGATCCCGCGAAGGACCTGCGCTTCATCCGCTACGGCGACCACGGCATGGACCTCTATTCGAACGCCGTGTTCTTCTCGCGCGCCTTCGTGAAGGACAACCCGAAGGCGGTGCAGGGCTTCGTGAAGGCGCTCAACCGCGCGATCAAGGACGTGATCGCCGATCCCGATGCCGGCGTGGCCGCGGTGATGAAGCGCGAGCCGCTGCTCAAGCGCGAGGTCGAGAAGGAGAAGCTGCTCGCCACCCTGCGCAACGACATGAGCCATCCCGAGATCGCGCGCATCGGCCTGGGCGACATCGACGAGGCGCGCATGCAGCGCGCGATCGAGATCGTGGCCGATGCCAACAAGCTGCCGCGCAAGCCCACGGTGGCCGAGGTCTTCGACCGCGGCTTCCTGCCCGCGCGCGCCGAGCGGCCCTCGAGCCTGGACCGCCAGCCCTGAACCCCGCCACGACGACACGAACAGAGAAAGACACGAACATGGACCTGCAACTCAAGGACAAGGTGGCGCTCATCACCGGCCCCGCCAAGGGCATGGGCCGCGCCGTGACGCTGGCCTTCGCGCGCGAAGGCGCGAAGCTGGTGCTGGCCGGCCGCGACACCGCCGCCATCGAGCCCGTGGCCACCGAGGCCCGCGCGCTCGGCGTGGCCGCCATCGTGGTGCCCTGCGACCTCACGCAGAGCGCCCAGACCGAGGCGCTGGCCGCGCATGCGCTCGAGGCCTTCGGCCGCATCGACATCCTGGTCAACGTGGCCGGCGGCTCGGGCCCGATCGGCAAGACCGGTTGGGAGACCACGAGCGAGGAGTTCGACGAGATCGTGCAGCTCAACATGACGGGCTGCTTCAACACCATGCACGCGGTGCTGCCCTCGATGATCGAGCGCAAGAGCGGCAAGGTGGTCAACGTCGGCGGCACCTTCGGCATGCGCGGGCGCGCCGGCCGGCTCGCCTACTCGGCCTCGAAGTGGGGGCTGCGCGGCATCACCAAGAGCTTCGCGCTCGAGGCCGGCCCGCACGGCATCAACGTCAACTGCGTCGCGCCGGGCATGGTCGACGGGCCGCGCTTTCGCGAGAAGGTGTGCGCCAACATGGCCGAGAAGCTGGGCATCACGCTCGAGGAGGCGATGACGCGCCATGCGGCCGACTACGCGCTGCGCCGCGTCTCCACCGACGCCGACGTGGCCAACGCCTGCCTGTTCATGGCCAGCGACGTCTCGCGCCAGATCACCGGCGTCGACCTGCCGGTCGATGGCGGCTGGGCCATGCTCTGAACGCGAGGGAACGAAGCATGAAGGAAGTCGACCTCGTCATCCGCGGCGCCCAGGTGGTGTCGCCGGACCGCATCTTCGAAGCCGCCGTCGCGATCGCCGGCGAGCGCATCGTGGCCGTCGGCCACGACGACACCATGCCGAGCGCGCGCGAGGAGATGCGCGCCGACGGCCTGCACCTGCTGCCGGGCGCCATCGACAGCCACGTGCATTTCCGCGATCCCGGCTATCCGAACAAGGAGACCTGGAAGACCGGCTCGGCGGCCGCCGCGCTCGGCGGCGTGACCACCGTGTTCGAGATGCCCAACACCAACCCGCCGACCGGCACCGTCGAGGCGCTGCGCCTCAAGCAGAAGGCGGCCGAGTCCTCGTACGTGGACTTCGGAATCCACGGCCTGCTCGGCGACGACACCGTCGAGCGGCTCGAGGAACTGCTCGACGCCGGCGTGACCAGCTTCAAGGCCTTCGTCGGCAACACCTTCGGCAACCTGCCCGCGCCCACCGACGGCGCGCTGCTCGAGGGCTTCGAGAAGCTCGCGCCGCTGGGCATCCGCACCGTGGTGCATGCCGAGAACTCCTCGATCCTGTTCCGGCGCCAGAAGAAGATGCAGGCGGCCGGGCGCATCGACGCGATGGCGCACCTGGCGGCGCGGCCCGCGGTGGCCGAGATCGAGGCCATCGGCCGCGTGCTCACCCTGGCCGAATGGACCGGCGCGCGCGTGCACATCGCGCACCACAGCGCGGCCGATTCGCTCTACCTGCTGCGCGCGGCGCGCGCACGTGGCGTCGACGTGACGGCCGAGACCTGCCCGCAGTACCTGCTGCTCAACACCGACCACATGCGCACGCTCGGTGGCGTGATGCGGCTGAACCCGCCGATCCGCGAGCCGCGCCACAACCAGCCGCTGTGGGACGCGCTGCTCGACGGCACGCTCGACATGATCGCCACCGACCACGCGCCGCACGCGCCCGAGGAGAAGACGCGCGAAAGCATCTGGGACTGCGACTGCGGCTTCCCGGGCGTGGAGACGCAGATGCCGCTGATGCTGACCGAGGTCAACCGCAGCCGAGCCTCGCTGATGGACTACGTGCGCTGGAGCTCGGTCAACCCGGCCAAGGCCTGGGGCCTGTACGGCACCAAGGGCGTGATCGCGCCGGGCGCGCATGCCGACATCGCCTTCGTCGACATGAACCGCGCGGGCGTGCTGTCGCAGAACAAGCTGCAGAGCATCAGCAAGATCTCGCCGTGGAACGGCCGCGCGGTGCGCGGCTATCCGCTGCACACCCTGCTGCGCGGGCGCTTCGTGATGCGCGACGGCCGGCTGGTGGCCGAGGCCGCGGGCTGGGGCCGCTCGGTGAAGGGCGTGCAGCGCATGCCGGTGGCCAAGCCGCGCAACACCGAGCACTACAGCAGCGCGATCCTCGAGACGCCGCCGGGCGTGCCCGTGAATGCGGTGCCGGTCGGCGAGATCGACTGGAACGCGGCATGAGCGGCGGCCGCATCCAGGAAGTGCGCGTCTGGCGCATCCCGTGCAGCGGGCCCGGCGACCTGCGCGGCGCGCGGGCGCTGATCGACGCGGGCGAGCTCGTGCCGTCCGAGATCGTCGCGGTGATGGGCAAGACCGAGGGCAACGGTTGCGTCAACGACTTCACGCGCGAGTACGCCTCCGCGGCCTGGTGCCAGCTGCTCGCGGGCGCGCTCGGCTGCACGCCCGAGGCCGTGCACCGCCAGGTGGCGCTCGTGATGTCGGGCGGCACCGAGGGCGTGCTCTCGCCGCACTTCACCGTGTTCGCGCGGCGCTGGCGCGACGAGGCCGTGCCCACGCATGGCGAGAAGCGGCTGGTGGTCGGCGTGGCGCACACGCGCGACTTCCTGCCCGAGGAGATGGGCCGCGCCGCGCAGATCGACGCCACCGCCGAGGCCGTGGCCGCGGCGATGCGCGACGCGGGCATCGACGGCACGCACGACGTGCACTTCGTGCAGGTCAAGTGCCCGCTCTTGACCTCGGCCAAGGTGGCGGCCGCGCTCGCGCGCGGTGCCGCGCCGGTCACGCACGACAGCTACGAGTCGATGGGCTACTCGCGCGGCGCCTCGGCGCTCGGCGTGGCGGTGGCGCTCGGCGAGGTGGCGCGCGCCGATATCGGCAACGCCAGCGTGATGGCCGACTGGAGCGCCTACTCGGCGCGCGCCTCGGCCTCGGCCGGCATCGAGCTCGAGGGCAACGTGGTCATCGTGCTCGGCGAGGCGCGCGCCAGCGCCTCGGCGCTGCGCATCGCCCATGGCGTGATGCGCGACGCGATCGACGGCCACAGCGTGCGCGCGCTGCTACGCGATGCCTTCGGCCTCGATGCCGAGCGCGACGCGCAGGCCGTCTCGCGCCGGCTCGTGAACCTGCTCGCCAAGGCCGAGGCCAGCCCCGACGGCCGCGTGCGCGGCGAGCGCCACACCATGCTCAACGACTCCGACATCCATGCCACGCGCCATGCGCGCGCGGTGGTCGGCGGCGTGCTGGCCTCGCTGGCCGGCCACACCGCGCTCTATGTCTCGGGCGGCGCGGAGCACCAGGGGCCCGCGGGCGGCGGTCCGGTGGCCGCGATCGTGCGCGTCGAGGACGCGCACGCGTCCTCTCCTTCTTCCTGAAAGCGACCATGGAACGAGCCTTCATTCAACTGTCGGACGTGATGCTGCGCTACGGCGGCGGCACCATCGCGCTGGACCACACCACGCTGGGCATCGACAAGGGCGACTTCGTCGCGCTGGTCGGCCCCAGCGGCTGCGGTAAGTCGACCATCCTCAAGCTGGTGGCCGGGCTGCTGCGGCCCAGCGCCGGCGCGGTGATCGCGGGCGGGCGCGAGGTGGGCGCCGTCGGCGTGCGCACGCCCGCGGGCAGCCATGCCTCGGCCGCGCCGCGGCTGCGCATCGGCCTCGCGTTCCAGAACCCGACCATGCTGCCCTGGCTCACGATCCGCGAGAACGTGATGATCCCGCTGAAGATCGTCGAGCCGTTTCGCCAGGACTACCGGCGCAAGAAGCGCGGCGAGTACGCCGAGCGCGCCGACGCGCTGCTGGCCCAGGTCGGCTTGAAGGGCTTCGGCGACAAGCGGCCCTGGCAGCTCTCGGGCGGCATGCTGCAGCGCGCCTCGCTGTGCCGCGCGCTGGTGCACGAGCCCGAGCTGCTGCTGCTCGACGAGCCCTTCGGCGCGCTCGACCAGTTCACGCGCGAGGAGCTGTGGGACATCATGCAGTCGCTGTGGATCGCGCGCCGGCCCACGGTGCTGCTGGTGACGCACGACCTGCGCGAGTCGGCCTACCTGGCCAACCGCATCTGCGTGATGAGCGCGCGGCCGGGCCGCATCCTCGAGACGCGCGAGGTCGGCTTCGCGCGGCCGCGCACGCTCGAGAGCAGCTACGCACCCGAGTTCGCGGCGCTGGTGCAGCAGCTGCGCATGCGCATCGCGCAGGCGCGCCGCGGCGGCGACGCGGTGCCCGAGGCCGTGGCGGCCGAGCCGCTGGTCGCGGAGGTGGCGGCATGAGCGCGATCTCCCCCGTGCTGCGCCAGCGCCTGCTGTCGACCGGCGCGCTGCTCGGCTTCTTCGTGCTGTGGGAGCTGGCCTGCCTGGCCGGCGGCATCTCCGACCTGGTGCTGCCGCGGCCGAGCCAGATCGCCCACGTGCTGCTCGAGAAGATGCCGCTGCTGTGGCCGCACACCGTGCAGACGCTCTACACCACGCTCGCGGGCTTCGTGCTCGGCGTGGCCGCGGGCGTGCTGATCGGCGTGGCCATCGGCTCCTCGAAGCTGGCCTACGACGTGACCTATCCGCTGCTGGTGGGCTTCTCGAGCATTCCGAAGGTGGCGGTGGTGCCGCTGTTCGTGGTGTGGTTCGGGGCCGGCACGGTGCCCGCGATCCTGACCTCGATGGTGATCAGCATCTTCCCGGTGGTGGTCAACGTGGCCACCGGCCTCGCGAGCACCGAGCCCGAGCTCGAGGACGTGCTGCGCGTGCTCGGCGCGCGCAAGCGCGACATCCTCTGGAACGTGGGCCTGCCGCGCACGCTGCCCTACCTGTTCGCCTCGCTCAAGATCGCGATCACGCTGGCCTTCGTGGGCACGGTGCTCAGCGAGACCGTGGCGGCCAACAAGGGCATCGGCACCGTGATGATGATCGCCAGCGGCAACTTCGACGTGCCGATGGTGTTCGCGGGCCTGTTCCTGCTCGCGGCGATGGGCGTGCTGCTCTATGCGGTGTCGGCCCTCGTCGAACGGCGCATGACGGGCTGGGCCCAGCGCAAGACCGACATGGCCATGGCCTGAACCAAGGACGACCCCCCATGACTTCCACACGCATCCTCATCACCGCGGGCGACCTGCGCTTCGTGGCCCAGACCCATCCCGACGCGCCGCTCACCGTGGCCGCGTTCTCGAAGCTGCTGCCCTACCGGCAGAAGCTCATCCACGTGCGCTGGAGCGGCGAGGGCTGCTGGGTGCCGCTGGGCGACTTCCAGCTCGGGGTGGGCTTCGAGAACCACACCAGCCATCCCTCGGTGGGCGACATCCTGTTCTATCCCGGCGGCTACAGCGAGACCGAGATCATCCTGGCCTATGGCGCCTGCAGCTTCTCGAGCCGCATGGGCCAGCTCGCGGGCAACCACTTCCTGAGCATCGTCGAGGGGCGCGAGCAGTTGCGCGAACTCGGCCGGCGGGTGCTGTGGGAGGGCGCGCAGGACGTGCTCTTCGAGGCCGCCTGAACTTCACGCAAGACCAAGGAGCTGCCATGCTGCAAACCCTCTCGCGCCGCGGCGCACTCGCGGCCCTGCCCGCGCTGGCGGCCGCGCTCGGCGCGCCGCGTGCCTTCGCGCAGGCACCCACGCCGATCAAGTTCGTGCTCGACTGGAAGCTGCAGGGCATCCATGCCTGGTACTACCTCGCGCAGGACCGCGGCTACTTCGCGGCCGAGAAGCTGGCCGTGAGCATCGACCAGGGCGACGGCTCGGCGGCCGCCGTCACCAAGGTGATGAACGGCGCCTACCAGGCCGCCTTCGGCGACATGAACGCCATCGTGCAGAACGCCGCCACGCGGCCGGCCGACGCGCCCGTGATGGTCTACATGCTCTACGACCGCGCGCCCTTCGCGCTGATCGTGAAGGCGTCGGGACCGATCAAGACGCTCAAGGACCTCGAGGGCCGCACGCTCGGCAGCCCGGCCGGCGGCGCCGCGGCGCGCATGTTCCCGGTGATCGCGGCGCGCGCGGGCATCGACCCGGCCAAGGTGCAGTGGACCGGCATGGCGCCCAACCTGCAGGAGCAGATGCTGCTCAAGGACCATGTCGACGGCTCGGCCGTGTTTTCGGTCACCAGCTACATGAACCTGGTGGCGCAGGGCGTCGACCCCGACCGCGACATCCGCTGGTTCCACTATGCCGACCATGGCGTGGACCTCTACGGCAACGGCGTGATGGTGTCGCGCGCGCTGCTGCGCGACAGGCCCGAGGCCGTGGCCGGGCTGGTGCGTGCGATCCACCGCGCGGTGCTCGACACCATCGCCGATCCCGACGCGGCCATCGCCGCGCTCGCCAAGCGCGAGCCGCTGCTCGATGCCGCGCTCGAGAAGCGGCGCCTGCTCTACACGCTGCGCACCGTGATGCTGACGCCCTCGGTCGCGCAGGCCGGCATCGGCGATGTCGACGATGCGCGCATGGGCCGCGCCATCGCGCAGCTGCGCACCGCCTTCGAGCTGCCGCGCGCGCCCGCGCCCGGCGAGGTGTTCGACCGGCGCTTCCTGCCGCCCGCGGCCGCGCGCCGAGTGGTGGCGAGCTGAGGCGTCGCGCATGAGCCTCGCCCCGCACCCCGACGCCATCGACTGCGCCTGGCTGCTGGCCGAGCCGGGCCTGCGGCCCGCGCAGGCCGGCATGCGCATCGCGCTCGAGGGCGAGCGCTTCGGCGCGATCGCGCCGCGCGATGCCGCCGGCCCCGCGCCGCGCCGGCTCGCGCTGCCGGCGCTGGCCAATGCGCACGACCATGCGCGCACCTTCCGCAGCGCCACGCTCGGCGCCTTCGGCCAGCCGCTCGAGAGCTGGCTGCCCTTCCTGGGCACGGTGCCGGGCATGGACCCCTACCTCTGCGCCGCCACCTCGTTCGCGCGTTCGCTGCGCCATGGCGTGACGCACCTGATGGTCCACTACACGCGCGTGCAGGGCGGCATGGACTACGTCGACGAGGCGCGCGCGGTGGCGCGGGCCGCGCGCGACGTGGGCGTGCGCATCGGCTTCGCGGTCGCGATGCGCGACCGCCACGGCATCGCCTACGACGACGATGCCGCCGTGCTGGCCCTGCTGCGCCCCGGCATCCGCGACGCGGTGGCGCGGCGCCTCGCGGTGCAGCCCGTCGAGCCCGCGCGGCAGCTCGCGCAGGTCGACGCCGTGGCGCGCATGGTCGAGGAGGAGGGCCTGGGCGCGCACGTCACCGTGCAGTACGGGCCCACTGCGGTCCAGTGGTGCGGCACGCCGCTGCTCGAGGCCATCGCGCGCGCTTCGGCCGATACCGGCCGGCCGGTCCACATGCACCTGCTCGAGACGCGCTACCAGCGCGACTGGGCCGATGCCCACCATCCGGGCGGCATCGTGCGCTTCCTCGATGCGATCGGCCTGCTGAGCCCGCGCCTCACGCTCGCCCACTGCACCTGGGCGCGGCCCGACGAACTCGCGCTGATCGCCGAGCGCGGCGCCACCATCGCCGTCAACACCAGCTCGAACCTCGGCCTCCAGTCGGGCATCGCGCCGCTGGCCGAGATGCTGCGCCAGGGCTGCCGCGTGGCCATGGGGCTGGACGGCATGGCCTTCGACGAGGACGACGACGCCCTGCGCGAGATGCGCCTGGCCTACGCGCTGCACCGCGGCTGGGGCTACGAGCGCGCGATGACCCCGGCCCAGCTCTGGTCCTTCGCGGCCGGCCACGGCCCGCGCAGCGTGGGCGGCGCGCTGGTGTCGGGCGGCCGCATCGCGACCGGCGCCCCGGCCGACCTGGTGCTGCTGGACCTCGAGGCGCTCGACGATGACGCGCTGTTCGACGACATCGACCCGCTCGAGCTGGTGCTGGCCCGCGCCAGCGGCCGTCACGTGGCGCAGGTGCTGGTCGGCGGGCGGCTGGCGGTCGATGCCGGACGGGTGCTGGGCATCGACGAGCCCGCGCTGCGCGCCGAGCTGCTGGCGCGCATGCGCGCGGCGCTGGCGGCCGACCCCTCGCATGCGCAATGGCGCCGCACGCTGGGGGCGCTGGCGGAGGACCTGGGGCCGCTGTACCGCGAGGGGCGGATCGGGCGCTGCTGCGGCTGAAATCGGACAGCCGAACGCAGAAGGAAGACCAAAGCGCGCAGAGGTCGCAGAAGGGTCCAAGAAAATTTGGCTGTTCCTTCTGCGACCTCTGCGTAACCTTCGCGCCCTCTGCGTTCGGCTGCCCGTTCCCGATTTCCTAGAGCGTGAAGTCGTACTCCAGCGTGATCGGCGCGTGGTCGCTGAACTTGATGGTCTTGAAGATCTGCTCGGTGCGCGCGAGCGCGGCGGTCTTGGGCGTGGCGAGGTGGTAGTCGAGCCGCCATCCCACGTTGTTGGCATAGGCCTGGCCGCGGTTGCTCCACCAGGTGTAGGCCTCGCCGGTGGTGTCGGGCTTGAGCATGCGGTAGACGTCGACCAGCCCCGCGCCCTCGGCGCCGGCGTCGAGCAGCTTCGTCATCCAGGCGCGTTCCTCGGGCAGGAAGCCGCTGTTCTTCTGGTTGCCGCGCCAGTTCTTGAGGTCGATCTCCTTGTGGGCGATGTTGATGTCGCCGCACAGCACGAACTCGCGCTGCTTCTTCAGCGCCACCAGGTGCGGGAAGAAGCCCTTGAGGAAGCGGAACTTGGCCTGCTGGCGCTCCTCGCCCGAGCTGCCGCTCGGGAAATAGCAGCTGATGACCGAGAACTTGCGCTTCGGCGTGTCGAAGCGCAGCTCGAGGTAGCGGCCCTCGGCGTCGAATTCGGCGTCGCCCCAGCCCACCACCACCTCGCTGGGCACGTGCTTCGTGTAGATCGCGGTGCCCGCATAGCCCTTCTTCTCGGCAAAATGGAAGTGGCCCTTGAGGCCGGCCATCTCCTCGAAGCGGCCTTCGATGTCGCTGGCCTGGACCCGGATCTCCTGCATGCAAATACAATCCGGCGCCAATTCGGCCACCCAGTCGGCAACGCCCTTGGTGGCGGCCGAACGCAGGCCATTGAGATTGAGACTGGTCAGTTTGAACACAAGGAATTCCGATGGCTGTAGATGGTGAGAAAAGCAGTGCGGTGGCGCAGGACTTCGTCCAGTTCGCGCTCGACGCGGGCGTGTTGCGCTTCGGCGAGTTCAAGACCAAGGCCGGCCGCATGAGTCCTTATTTCTTCAATTCGGGCCTCTTCGACGACGGCGCCAAGATCGCGCGGCTCGCGGGATTCTATGCAGACCGCCTGATCGAGAGCGGGCTCGAGTTCGACATGATCTTCGGCCCGGCCTACAAGGGCATCCCGCTGGGCGCCACGGTGGCGGCCGAGCTCGCGCGGCGCGGCCGCAACGTGCCCTTCGCCTACAACCGCAAGGAAGCCAAGGCGCACGGCGAGGGCGGCAACCTGGTCGGCGCGCCGCTCAAGGGCCGGGTGCTGATCGTCGACGACGTGATGTCCGCGGGCACCGCGGTGCGCGAATCGATCGCCGCGATCCAGGCCGCGGGCGCGGTGCCGCACGCGGTGGCGATCGCGCTCGACCGGCAGGAGAAGGCGACCGAGAACGGCGTCGACGTGGACCACAGCGCGGTGCAGTACGTGCGCAACCAGCTCGGCCTGCAGGTGGTGGCGATCGCCACCCTCGACGACCTGCTGAGCTACCTCTCGGGCGACGCGGCCGCCGACCTCGGCACCCACCGCGAGCGCGTGCTCGCCTACCGCACGCGCTACGGCGCGCTCTGAAGGAAACCCCCGATGCACCGCCCGCCGCACCACGCCGGCCACAGCCGATTCCGCGCCATCGGAAACGCCCGTGCCGCGCTGGCCGTGGTGCTCGCCGCCGGCTGCACGCTGGCGCTGGCCCAGGCGCAGAAGGGCGCGCCCGTGCCCGGCGCCGCGGGCATCTATTCGTGCGTCGATGCCAAGGGCCGCACGCTGACGGCCGACCGGCCGATCGCCGAGTGCAGCGACCGCGAGCAGCGCGAACTGAGCCCGAGCGGCATGACGCGGCGCCGGCTCGAGCCCACCTACACGGCGCGCGAGCAGGCCGAGCGCGAGGACCGCGCGCGCGAGGCCGCGGTGCAGGCCGCGCGCATCGCCGACGAGCGCCGGCGCGAGCGCGCGCTGCTGATCCGCTACCCGAACGCCGCCGCCCACGAGCGCGAGCGCGGCGAGGCGCTGGTGCAGGTCGACGCGGTGATCCAGGCGGCGCGCAAGCGGCTGTCCGAACTGGCCGACGACCGCAAGAAGATCGACGAGGAGCTCGAGTTCTACAAGGGCGACGCGAGCAAGGCGCCCGGCGTGCTGCGGCGCCGGCTCGACGACAACGCCAAGAGCGTGGCGGTGCAGAACCGCTTCATCGGCGAGCAGGAAGACGAGAAGAAGCGCGTCAACGCGCGCTTCGACGAGGAGCGCGTGCGGCTCAAGCAGCTGTGGTCGGGCGATACCGCGACCACCGCGCGCTGACCGGCATCCCCCCAAAGAAAAAACGGTGAAGCGGCCCGCGCGGGGCCCGCTTCACCGTCGTGCCGGGGCGAAGCCCGGGCTCAGGCCAGCTTGGCCTTCAGCAGTTCCGTGACCTGCGCGGGGTTGGCCTTGCCGCCGCTGGCCTTCATGACCTGGCCCACGAGGCCGTTGAGCGCCTTCTCCTTGCCGCCGCGGTACTCCTCGACGTTCTTGGCGTTCTTCGCGATCACCTCGTCGAGGATCGCGTCGAGCGCGCCGGCGTCGTTCATCGGCTTCAGGTCCTTGGCCTCGATGATCGCGTCGACGTCGCTGCCTTCGCCGGTCCACAGTGCCTCGAAGACCTGGCGCGCGGCATTGTTCGGCAGGGTGCCGTCGGCGATGCGCTTCACGAGCTGGCCGAGCTGCGCGGCGCTGACCGGCGCGGCCTCGATGCCGATCTCCTGGGCATTGAGGCGGCGTGCGATCTCGCCGGTGATCCAGTTGCTCGCGAGCTTCGGCGTGGCGCCGGCCTTCACCGCGTCGTCGAAGTAGCGCGCGAGCGCGGGGCCCTGCGTGAGCTGCGCGGCGTCGTATTCCGAGAGGCCGTGGTCGCGCACATAGCGCTCGGCCATCACGCGCGGCAGCTCGGGCATCTCGGCCTTCACGCGCTCGATCCAGTCGGCGGCGATCACCAGCGGCGGCAGGTCGGGGTCGGGGAAGTAGCGGTAGTCGGACGAGTCTTCCTTGGCGCGCATCGCGCGCGTCTCGCCGGTGTCGGGATTGAACAGCACGGTGGCCTGCTCGATCTTGCCGCCGTCCTCGAGCGTGTCGATCTGCCAGCTGATCTCGTAGTCGATCGCCTGCTGCATGAACTTGAAGCTGTTCAGGTTCTTGATCTCGCGGCGCGTGCCGAGCTTCTCGCCGGGGCGGCGCACCGAGACGTTGGCGTCGCAGCGGAAGCTGCCTTCCTGCATGTTGCCGTCGCAGATGCCGATCCAGGTCACGATCTTGTGCAGCTCCTTCGCATAGGCCACGGCCTCGGCGGTGGAGCGCATGTCGGGCTCGGTCACGATCTCGAGCAGCGGCGTGCCGGCGCGGTTCAGGTCGATGCCGCTCTGGCCCACGAAGTCCTCGTGCAGCGACTTGCCCGCGTCCTCCTCGAGGTGGGCGCGCACCAGGCGCACGGTCTTCTGTTCCTCGCCGACGAAGAAGCTCACCGAGCCGCCCTGCACCACGGGGATCTCGAACTGGCTGATCTGGTAGCCCTTGGGCAGGTCGGGATAGAAGTAGTTCTTGCGCGCGAACACGCTGCGCGGCGCGATGTGCGAACCGAGCGCGAGGCCGAGCCGGATCGCGCGTTCGACCGCGCCCTTGTTCATCACGGGCAGCGTGCCGGGCAGCGCGAGATCGACCGCGCAGGCCTGCGTGTTGGGCTCGGCGCCGAAGGCCGTGGAGGCGCGGCTGAAGATCTTGCTCGCGGTCGAGAGCTGGGCGTGGGTCTCGAAGCCGATGATGACTTCATAGCCGCGCACCAGCGGGCCGGTCGGGCGGCCCTGTTGCTGTGCTTCGAAGGTGTTCACTGTCTCGCTCATGTCAGAAGCCCTCCGGCGTGCGCGCATGCCAGTCGGTGGCCAGCTGGAAGCGGTGCGCCGCGTTGAGCAGCTTCGCTTCGCCGAAGTAGTTGCCGATCAGCTGCAGGCCCACGGGCATGCCGCCGTCGAAGCCCACCGGCAGGCTCATGCCGGGCAGGCCGGCCAGCGAGGCCGGCAAGGTGAAGATGTCGGCCAGGTAGTCGGCCACGGGATCGTCGCCGTGCTCGCCGATCTTCCAGGCGGTGGTCGGCGCGGCCGGGCCGGCGATCACGTCGCACTGCGCGAAGGCCTGCTGGAAGTCGTCGGCGATCATGCGGCGCACCTTCTGCGCCTGCAGGTAGTAGGCGTCGTAGTAGCCGTGCGAGAGCACGTAGGTGCCGATCATGATGCGGCGCTTGACCTCGTCGCCGAAGCCTTCGGCGCGCGTGCGCTCGTACATCTGCGTGAGCGCGGTCTTCTTGCTCGCGGGGTCGAGGAAGTCCTTGGCGCGGTGGCCGAACTTCACGCCGTCGAAGCGGCTCAGGTTGCTCGAGGCCTCGGCCGCGGCAATGATGTAGTAGACGGGAATCGACAGCTCGGTGCGCGGCAGCGAGACCTCGACGCGCTTGGCGCCGAGCTTCTCGTACTGCAACAGCGCTGCATCGATGGCGGCGCGCACGCCGGGTGCCACGCCCTCGCCGAAGAACTCCTTCGGCACGCCGATGCGCAGGCCCTCGAGCGAGTCGTTCAGCGCGCGGCCGAAGTTCTCGGCCGGGCGGTCGAGCGAGGTCGAGTCGCGGTCGAGGTCGGGGCCGCAGAAGGCCGACAGCAGCAGCGCGCAGTCCTCGGCCGAGCGGGCCATCGGGCCGGCCTGGTCGAGGCTGGAGGCGAAGGCCACCATGCCGTAGCGCGAGGCGCGGCCGTAGGTGGGCTTGATGCCGGTCACGCCGCAGAACGAGGCCGGCTGGCGGATCGAGCCGCCGGTGTCGGTGCCGGTGGCGGCCGGCGCGAGGCGCGCGGCCACGGCGGCCGCGCTGGCGCCCGAGGAGCCGCCCGGGATGCGCTCGAGGTTCCAGGGGTTGCGCACCGGCACGGCCCGGTCGTGGCCGACGGCGGGCACGGCCACGTTCTCGTTGGCCGAGCCCATCGCGAACTCGTCGCAGCTGAGCTTGCCCAGCGTGACGGTGCCGGCCTCGGCGAGGCGGCGCACCACGGTGGCGTCGAAGGGCGAGCGGTAGCCCGCGAGCATCTTCGAGCCCGCGGTGGTGGCGAAGTCGGTGGTGGCGAAGATGTCCTTGTGCGCGATCGGCACGCCGGCCAGCGCCGGGGCATTGCCGGCCGCGAGCGACGCGTCGGCCGCGCGGGCCTGGGCCAGCGTGGCGTCCTCGTTCACTTCGACGAAGCTGCCGAGCGCCTGGTGGGCCTTCATGCGGCCGAGAAAGTGCTGCGCGGCCTCGACGGCCGAGACTTCGCGCCCGGCCAGCGCCTTCGCCAGCGCGGCCACCCCGAGTTGGTGCAGGTCCTTGGCGCCGCTCATTCGATCACCTTGGGCACGAGGAACAGGCCGGCTTCGACGGCGGGGGCGCTGCGCTGGTTGGCTTCGCGGTTGTCGGGCTCGCTCACGACGTCCTCGCGCAGGCGCAGGACGATGTCCTCGATGGCGGCCACGGGATGGGCCAGGGGCTCGACGCCGGTGGTGTCGACCGAGCGCATGCGCTCGACCACGTCGAAAAAGCCATTGAGCTGGCTGAGCATGCGCTCGCTTTCGTCGGGGGCGAGCTGCAGCCGCGCCAGGGAGGCGATGCGGGCGATATCGGAAGCGGAAAGGGACATGGTGGAACCGGCCGAAAAACCGGAGGTAAATAGCGCGCCGCAAGGGCCGCCAACACGGGATTCAGAGGGGATTCGGGTATTATCCCGCCTTTGCCGCAACCCCCGCGAACGCGCCGGCTTTTGCTGCAAAAACGATCAAATTCACCCTTCCAGCACCCCCAAAACACCCATAGAGTGAGCGACGTTCTGCCGATGCGCAGCCCGTGCTCCAGAGGATTCCGCACATGTTTGGAGCTTTCCGTCGGTATTTCTCCACCGACCTCGCGATCGACCTCGGCACCGCCAACACGCTCATCTTCGCCCGCAACAAGGGCATCGTGCTGGACGAACCCTCGGTCGTCGCCATCCGCCACGAAGGCGGCCCGCATGGCAAGAAGGTGATCCAGGCCGTCGGCCGCGAGGCCAAGGCCATGCTCGGCAAGGTGCCGGGCAACATCGAAGCCATCCGCCCGATGAAGGACGGCGTGATCGCCGACTTCGTGATCACCGAGCAGATGATCAAGCAGTTCATCAAGATGGTGCACCCGCGCACGCTGCTCACGCCGAGCCCGCGCATCATCATCTGCGTGCCCTGCGGTTCCACCCAGGTCGAGCGCCGCGCCATCAAGGACGCGGCCGAGGCCGCGGGCGCGACCTCGGTCTACCTGATCGAGGAACCCATGGCCGCGGCCATCGGCGCCGGCCTGCCCGTCAGCGAAGCCTCGGGCTCGATGGTGGTCGACATCGGCGGCGGCACCACCGAGGTGGGCGTCATCAGCCTCGGCGGCATGGTCTACAAGGGCTCGGTGCGCGTCGGCGGCGACCGCTTCGACGAGGCCATCATCAACTACATCCGCCGCAACTACGGCATGCTGATCGGCGAGCCCACGGCCGAGGTCATCAAGAAGAGCATCGGCTCGGCCTTCCCGGGCTCCGAGGTCAAGGAAATGGAAGTCAAGGGCCGCAACCTCTCCGAGGGCGTGCCGCGCAGCTTCACGATCAGCAGCAACGAAGTGCTGGAAGCCCTGACCGACCCGCTCAACAACATCGTCTCGGCCGTCAAGAACGCGCTCGAGCAGACCCCGCCCGAACTCGGCGCCGACATCGCCGAGCGCGGCATGATGCTCACCGGCGGCGGCGCGCTGCTGCGCGACCTCGACCGCCTGCTGGCCGAGGAAACCGGCCTGCCGGTGCTGGTCGCCGAGGACCCGCTGACCTGCGTGGTGCGCGGCTGCGGCATCGCCCTCGAGCGCATGGACCGGCTGGGAAGCATCTTCACGAGCGAGTGAATGCAGCGCCGCCTCCATCGGCCGGCCCCCGCTTGCGCGGGCCGGCCTTTTGTCATCTGATGCCGCAGCACCCGACCTGATCCCATGCCCCTGGGCACGCTCGACCGCACCGCGCCACCCCTGTTCAACCAGGGGCCATCGGCGCTGAGCAAGCTGATCTTCTTCAGCACGCTCGCGCTTTTCCTGATGGTGGCGGACGCCCGCTTCCACATCGTGCAGCCGGTGCGCCAGGCCATCGCGGCCGTGCTCTACCCGGTGCAGTGGGTGGCGCTCAAGCCCGTGCAGTTCGTGGTGGGCGCCGGCGGCTACCTCGAGGACCTGCAGACCGCGCAGAAGAACGAGGCCGACGCGCGCAAGGCGCTGATGCTGCAGGCCGAGCGCGCGAGCCAGGCCGACACGCTGGCGCAGGACAACGCGCGGCTGCGCGCGCTGCTCGAGCTGCGCCAGCTGCAGCAGACGCCGGGCCGCGCGGCCGAGGTGCTGTACGACGCGGCCGACCCCTACACGCGCAAGATCGTCATCGACCAGGGCCTGGCCCAGGGCGTGGCGCCGGGTTCGCCGGTGATCGACGCGCAGGGCGTGCTCGGCCAGGTGACGGCGGTGCAGCCCTTCACGAGCGAGGTCACGCTGGTGATCGACCGCGACCTCTCCATTCCCGTGCAGAACACCCGCACCGGCGTGCGCAGCGTGGCCTTCGGCGATGCCTCGGCGCATGGCGGCGGGCTCGAGCTGCGCTTCATGGCCGCCAACGCCGACCTGCAGGAGGGCGACCTGCTGTCCACCAGCGGCGTCGACGGCATCTATCCCGCCGGATTGCCGGTGGCGAAGATCGAGCGCATCGAGCGCCGCGCCGACTCGGCCTTCGCGCGCATCTACTGCGTGCCGCTCGCGCACGTGATGGCCGCGCGCTACGTGCTGGTGCTGCAGCCCACGGGCGCGCCCTCGGCACCGCCGCCGCCGGCCGCGGCCGCGCCGGCGCCGCGCCCGAAGAAGGCCGAGGGCAAGGCCGGCGCGGCCGTCAAGGGCGCGGAGAAGGCGTCCGAGAAGAACGGCGCCGCCGCACCGAAGAAACCCGCGGAGGCCGCGCGATGATCAAGCGACCCGGCCAGCAGCAGCTTCTGCTGCCCGTCAGCCCCGTGTTCATGTGGGGCAGCCTCGTGGTGGCCCTGCTGATCAACATGGTCCCGATCGGCCGCGCCGCCTGGATGCCCGACCTGCTCGCGCTGGCGATCGTGTTCTGGGGCGTGCACCAGCCGATGCGCGTGGGCATCGGCGCCGCCTTCGTCTTCGGCCTGCTGATGGACGTGCACCAGGCCTCGATGCTCGGCCAGCATGCGCTGTCCTACACCACGCTGGGCTTCTTCGCGATCACCATCCACCGGCGCCTGCTCTGGTACCCGGTGCTGTCGCAGGCGCTGCAGGTGCTGCCGCTGTTCGCGCTGTCGCAGCTGATCGAGATCGTCACGCGCATCATCGGCGGCGGGGTGTTCCCGGGCTGGTCGGTACTGATCTCGCCGGCGGTCGAGGCCGCGCTGTGGCCGCTGGCCACCTTCGTGTTGCTGGCGCCGCAGCGCCGCACGCCCGAGCCCGACGAAAACCGCCCCTTGTGACCATGTCCGTCGCCGGGCCTTCCCTGCCGCCGTCCGTGCGGGCCTTCGTGGATGCCGCCGTCGTGGTCGGCGACCTCGGGTTGCCGCAGTGGTATCCCGAGCCCGGCGGCATCGACGCTTTCCAGGTCGGCTACCGCTCGAACGGCAACACCGGCGAGGACCTGAGCAGCGAGGCGCCGGGCCAGTGGCATCCCGCCTGGCTCGCGGTGGCGGCCAACTACTTTCGCGACCCCTACTTCATCGACCTGCGCGAGGCCGACGCGGGCTATCCGGTCTGGTGGGCGCCGGCCTCGGCCGGCCGCTGGACGCCGTCGCCCGTGGCCGCGTCGATCGAGCGCTTCGGCGCGCTGCTGCGCTCGCTGGCGGCGCTGGGCGACGACCCGGGCGCGATGCTCGCGCGCATCGAGCGCGAGCCCGGCACCGGGGGCGCGCCCTGGCGCGAGATCCGCGCCAACCTCGCCGAGGCCATGGACGCGCCCGACGAGGAAGATGAAGAGCCGTCCGCGCCGGTCGACCCCGCGCACTGGACGCGCGGCACGCTGGTGCTGCGCGACGCGGGCGCGCGCCGCGTCGAGGTCGCGCAATGCGTGGTGCGGCTGCTCGGTGTCGCGCCGGCGCGTGCGCTCGCGCTGCTCAAGGCGCCGCCGCTGGAACTGCGCAGCGGTTTCCAAACTCATCTGGAAGCCGACCTGCGCAGCCTGCGCGCGCTCGGCGCCACGGTGGACTTCGTGCCGGTTGCCTCGGCACCGCATGAAGCCTAAGCTCATCCATTGACCGTTCGCCGCCCATGACCGAAATCCGCAACGTCGCCGCCGACCTCGCGCGCTTCAAGCGCCGCGTGATCGTGATCGGCCTCACGGTGCTGTTCGCCTTCGGGCTGCTGTCGTCGCGGCTGATCTACCTGCAGGTCACGCGCCACGAGGACCTGGCCGAGCAGGCCGAGAGCAACCGCACGGCCGTGGTGCCGGTGGTGCCCAACCGCGGGCTGATCCTCGACCGCAACGGCATCGTGCTGGCCTCCAACTACTCGGCCTACACGCTCGAGATCACGCCCTCGAAGGTGGGCGACGTCGAGCAGACCATCGACGACCTGACGCAGGTGGTCGAGGTCTCGCCGCGCGACCGGCGCCGCTTCAAGCGCCTGCGCGAGGACTCGCGCAGCTTCGACTCGATCCCGATCCGCACCCGCCTGAGCGACGAGGAGGTCGCGCGCTTCGCGGCCCAGCGCTACCGCTTTCCGGGGGTGGAGATCAAGGCGCGGCTGTTCCGCAACTATCCGCAGGGCGAGCTCGGCTCGCACGTGCTCGGCTACATCGGCCGCATCAACCAGCGCGAGAAGATCGCGATGGAGGACTGGGACGAGGAAGAGCAGGCCAACTACAAGGGCACGGACTACATCGGCAAGCTCGGCATCGAGCAGAGCTACGAGAAGACGCTGCACGGCCAGACCGGCGTCGAGCAGATGGAGACCTCGGCCGGCGGCCGCGCGGTGCGCCGGCTCGCGAGCCACCCGGCCACGCCGGGCAACACCGTCATGCTGTCGATCGACATCAAGCTGCAGAAGCTGGTCGAGGAGATGTACGGCGACCGGCGCGGCGCGCTGGTGGCGATCGATCCCAAGACCGGCGAGGTGCTGGCCTTCGTGAGCAAGCCCACCTTCGACCCCAACCTGTTCGTCGAGGGCATCGACACAGAGAGCTGGCAGGCGCTGACCGAGTCGATCGACAAGCCGCTGCTCAACCGCGCGCTGCGCGGCACCTACCCGCCCGGCTCCACCTACAAGCCCTTCATGGCGCTGGCCGCGCTGCAGACCGGCAAGCGCGGCGCCAGCGTGGTGGTCAACGACCCCGGCTACTTCAACTTCGGCGGCCACCGCTTCGGCAGCCCCGAGGGCAACCTCGGCGGCGTCGACATGCGTCGTTCGATCCAGCTGTCGAGCAACATCTACTACTACTCGCTGGCCAACGAGATGGGCGTGGACCTGATCCACGACTTCATGAAGCCGCTGGGCTTCGGCCAGATCACCGGCATCGACCTCGGCGGCGAGGTGCGCGGCGTGCTGCCGAGCACCGAGTGGAAGCGCAACACCTACAAGCGGCCCGAGCAGAAGAAGTGGTACGCGGGCGAGACCATCTCGCTGGGCATCGGCCAGGGCTACAACAACTTCACCATGCTGCAGCTCGCGCAGGCCACGGCGATCGTGGCCAACGGCGGCATCAAGCACAAGCCGCACCTCGCGCTCGCCACGCGCGACACCGTCAGCGGCCAGGTGGTGCCGTTGCCGCAGCCGCCGGGCATGAACCTGGGCCTCACGGCGGCCAACATCGCCGTCATCCGCGAGGGCCTGACCAGCGTGGTCACCAGCGGCACTGCGCGCAGCGTGTTCGCGGGCGCCGCCTACCAGGCCGCCGGCAAGACCGGCACGGCGCAGGCCGTGACGCAGGCGCAAAACACCAAGTACAACGCGCGCGCGCTCGAGGAGCACCAGCGCGACCACGCGCTGTTCATGGCCTTTGCGCCGGTCAACGATCCCAAGATCGCGCTCGCCGTGATCGTCGAGAACGCCGGCTGGGGCGCGGGCGCGGCCGCGCCGATCGCGCGCCGCGTGTTCGACTACTGGCTCGCCGACCAGTACCCGAGCGAGGCCGACATGGCGGCCGTGCGCATCGGCAAGGCCGGCGCGCCGATGGGCAAGCCGCGCGTGGCCAGCGAGGTCGCCTGGCCCGCCGCGGCGCCGACGAACGCGCCCGCGCCCTGAGCGGGGCGCTTCCTTTCCTCTCCCTGCGTCCCGCTCGGGGAATTCCCCGATGCCCCCGCCGCGCCTGCGATGGGATAGTTAGTTCGCCAGCCAAACTAAGTAGCGCCAAGGTTCTCAATCGGGTCCGTGGCGAACCACAGGCGTGGCATGGGGCGGGTCCCGGCCTTCGAGCGCCGATCCCGAAGCACAGGCCGCCTGCACCGGGCGACTCAACACTGGAGAGACATCGATGCAACTGAAACACACCCTGGCCGCGATGGCCTTCGGTCTGACGGCCGTGGGCGCCATGGCCCAGACCGTGGTCGGCGTGAGCTGGTCCAACTTCCAGGAGGAACGCTGGAAGACCGACGAGGCCGCGATCAAGGCCCAGCTCGAGAAGCAGGGCGCCAAGTACATCAGTGCCGATGCGGGCGGCTCGCCCGAGAAGCAGCTCGGCGACATCGAGGGCCTGATGGCCAAGGGCGCGAAGGCGCTGATCGTGCTGGCGATGGACAAGGACGCGATCCTGCCCGCCGTGACCAAGGCCACGCGCCAGAAGGTGCCCGTGGTGGCCTACGACCGCCTGATCGAGGCGCCCGGCGTGTTCTACATCACCTTCGACAACGTCGAGGTCGGCCGCATGGAGGCGCGCGAGGTGCTCAAGGTCAAGCCCAAGGGCAACTACGTGATCATCAAGGGCTCGCCGGCCGACCCGAACGCCGACTTCCTGCGCGCGGGCCAGCAGGAGGTGCTGGCCGAGTCGATCAAGAAGGGCGACATCAAGATCGTCGGCGACGAATACACCGAGGGCTGGAAGCCCGAGGTGGCGCAGAAGAACATGGAGCAGATCCTCACCAAGAACGGCAACAAGGTCGATGCCGTGGTGGCCGCCAACGACGGCACGGCCGGCGGCGCGGTGGCCGCGCTCACGGCCAAGGGCCTGCGCGGCGTGCCGGTGTCGGGCCAGGACGCCGACTTCGCGGCGCTCAACCGCATCGCGCTGGGCACGCAGACCGCCACCATCTTCAAGGACTCGCGCGAGCTCGGCCGCGAGGCCGCGAGCGCCGCGCTGGCGCTGGCGCAGGGCAAGCCGGTGGAGAAGGCCGGCACCTGGAACTCGGGCCCGAAGAAGGTCTCGCTGTCCTCGCGCCTGCTGACGCCGGTGCCGGTCACGCGCGACAACCTCGACGTGGTCGTCAAGGCCGGCTGGATCAAGAAGGACGAGCTCTGCAAGGGCGTCTCGGGCGCGAACGCGCCGGCGGCCTGCAAGTAAACGGCAGACCGGGGCGCAGCGCGCTGCGCTGCGCCTCCTCCTTCCACGGGCCGGCCCCGCGCGCGGCCGCCCATCCCCTTCTTTCCGAGGGAGTCCTCCCATGAGCAATCCAACCCCCGGCTGGTGGCGGCGCAGCGGCGTCGACCTGCGGCTCGTGCTGATGTGCGTGCTGCTGGTGGCGCTGGCGATCGGCTTCAACCTGATGTCCGGCGGCGTGTTCCTCACGCCCGAGAACCTCTACAACGTGGCCCAGCAGACGGCCGTGGTCGGCATCGTCTCGACCGTGATGGTGCTGATCATCGTGGCGCGCCACATCGACCTGTCGGTCGGTTCGGTGATGGGCTTCGTGGGCGTGCTGATCGCCTACCTGCAGTACACCTCGGGCTGGTCCTGGCCCACGGCCTGCCTCGCGGGGCTCGCGGTGGCGCTGCTGGTGGCCATCTACCAGGGCTGGCTCACGGCGGTGCTCGGCGTGCCCTCGTTCGTGGTCACGCTCGGCGGCCTGATGTCGTTCCGCGGCGCGGCCTTCCTGGTGGCCGACGGCAAGACCCAGCCGGTCAACGACGAGTTCTTCCAGCGCCTGGGCGGCGGCTACGACGGCGGCATCGGCGTCACGGCCAGCTGGGCGATCGCGGGGCTGGTGGCCGTGGTGCTGTTCGCGCGCATGGTGCAGAAGCGGCGCGCGCGCACGCGCCACGAGATGCCCAACGAGCCGCTGTGGATCGAGTTGCTGCTGACCGCGGTGCCGGCCGCCGTGGTGCTGCTTTTCGCGGCCGTGATGAACCACTACAAGATCGACTCGAAGGACGCGCCGCAGGGCATCCCGATCCCGGTGCTGATCTGGGCCGTGGTGGCGATCGTGCTGTCGTTCATCGTGCACCGCACGCGCTTCGGCCGCTACGTCTTCGCGATGGGCGGCAACCCCGATGCGGCGGCGCTGGTGGGCATTCCGGTCAAGCGCGTCACGCTGATGCTGTTCGCGCTGCTCGCGGTGCTGGTGACCATCGCGGCCATCGTCTCGATCGCGCGGCTGAACGCCGGCACCAACTCGCTGGGCACCGGCATGGAGCTCTACGTGATCGCCGCGGCCGTCATCGGCGGCACCGCGCTGGCCGGCGGCAGCGGCTCGATCTTCGGCTCGGTGCTGGGCGCGCTGATCATGCAGTCGCTCGACAGCGGCATGCTGCTGCTCGACGTGCCCATCGGCAAGCGCATGGTGATCATCGGCCAGGTGCTGATCGTGGCCGTGGTGTTCGACGTGCTCTATCGCCGCAAGTTCGGGGAGAACTGAAGATGGCCGACATCGACAAGACCCGGCCGCTGGTCGAGCTGCAGGAGATCCGCAAGGCCTTCGGCGGCGTGAAGGCGGTCGACGGCGTGAGCGTCAACCTCTATCCCGGCGAAGTGGTGGCGCTGCTGGGCCACAACGGCGCCGGCAAGTCCACGCTGATGAAGATGCTCGCGGGCGCCTACCCGATCGATTCGGGCGAGGTGCGCATCGCGGGCGACAGAGTCAACATCCGCACCCCGGCCGAGGCGCAGGCGCAGGGCATCGAGACCATCTACCAGACGCTGGCGCTGGCCGACAACCTCGACTCGGTGGCCAACCTGTTCCTGGGCCGCGAGAAGATGACGGCCTGGAACACGCTCGACGACCACTTCATGGAAGTGCAGGCGCGCAAGGTGTTCCAGCGCCTGAACAAGAACTTCACCAACATCCGCATCCCGGTGCGCCGCCTCTCGGGCGGCCAGCGCCAGGTGGTGGCGATCTCGCGCGCGCTGTACTTCAACGCGCGCATCCTGATCATGGACGAGCCCTGCGCCGCGCTCGGCCCCGAGGAGACCGCGATGGTCGGCCGGCTCGTGAAGCAGCTCAAGGACGACGGCGTGGGCATCTTCCTGATCACCCACGACATGCCCGACGTGTTCTCGCTGAGCGACCGGCTCGCGGTGATGAAGAACGGCAAGCTGGTCGGCACCTACCGCACCGCCGACGTCACCGAGGACGAGGTGCTCGGCATGATCATCGCGGGCAAGCGGCCCGAGGGCCGCGAGCAGGCGCCGCACGCGGCGACGGCGGTGGCCGCGGCCTGAGGCTTTCCCATCCGGCCCCGCGCATGAAGACCATCGGCGACCAGCAACTGCTCAAGCGCATGAACCGCAGCGTGCTGCTGCGGCTCCTGCGCGCGCAGCCGGGGCTGTCGCGTGCTCGGCTCGCGAGCGAGAGCGGCCTCACCAAGTCGACCGTGAGCCTGCTGGTGCGCGAGCTGCTCGACGAAGGCTGGCTCAGCGAATCGGGCGCCGCGGTGGCCGACGGGCTCGGGCGGCCCTCGACCCCGCTGCAGATCAATGTCGGCGTGCGCGCGCTCATGGGCATCGAGATCGCGGTCGACACGGCGCGGCTGGCCTGCGTCTCGCTGCAGGGCGAGGTGTTGCATTCCGACGAGCAGGCGCTGGCCGACAGCGCGCCGGCCGGCACCTGCGCGCAGGTCGCGCGCATGGCAGCGGCCGCGCACCGCCGCCTGGCCGAGCGCGGGCTGCGGCTGTCGAGCATCGGCGTGTGCGTGCCGGGCGCGGTCGACGACTGCACCGGCGAGGTCCGCTTCGCGCCCAACCTCGGCTGGCGCAACGTGCGCCTGCTGCCGATGCTCGAGGACGCGCTGGCCGCGGCCGGCCTCACGGGCGTGACGGTGCAGCTGCAGAACGATGCCGATGCCGCCGCGCTCGGCGAGTACGAGTTCGCCGCGGGCGAGGGCGAGGACCCGCTGATCTTCGTCAACTGCGACGTGGGCGTGGGCGCGGGCGTGGTGCTCAACGACCGCCTGTTCACCGGCGCCCAGGGCATGGCCGGCGAGATCGGCCACACCATCCTCGAGCTCGACGGCCCGCCATGCTCGTGCGGCCGGCGCGGCTGCGCCGAGGCCTTCTTCGGCGCCCGCGTGCTGGCGCGCGAGGGCGTGGACATGCCGCGCGCCGCCGCGCTGTTCGGCGTGCTGCTGCAGAACCTCTGGGTCACCTTCAATCCGCGCGCCATCGTGCTCGGCGGCAAGTCCTGCGCCGAGCACCGCGGCTTCGCGCAGGCCGCCTTCGCGAGCGTCAAGCACCATGCCGACGGCGCCGGCATGCCCGCGCCCGAGCTGCGCACCGCGCGCTACGACGCGCTCGCGCCCGCGGTGGGCGCGGCCGCGCTCGCGCTGCACGAGTACCTGCGGCCGCTGCAGCCCGATGCGCGGGCGCGGCGGGCGCGGGCGGCGCTGGGCGCGCGGGCCTGAGCTGCCGGGACTCGCGAGTACCTTCGTCCACGCCGCGCCCGCGCGCTGCATACCTTGGTCCCCGCGCGCGCCATCTGCCGCGCCGCGCCGGGAGGCACATGCGCGAACCGCCTACGCCGGCATGGCGCGCGCGGGACTACGGTGAGGACTTGCCCGCCGTTCCGGAGTCCCCGCCATGCCCTCGTCCACCCGTCCCCGCGCCAGCGCGCTGCTCCTCGTCCTCGCGCTGCTGATCGGACTGGCCGGCCTGGGGCTCGTCGTCGCGGGCGGCTGGCTGATCGCGCTCGGCGGCTCCTGGTACTACCTGCTCGCGGGCCTGGGGCTCGTCGCCACCGCGGCGCTGCTGCCGCGCGGCGGCGGGCGCGGCCTGATGGTCTATGCGCTGGTGGTCGCGGCCACGCTGGCCTGGGCGCTGTGGGAAGTAGGGCTCGCATGGTGGCCGATGGCCGCGCGCGGCGACCTGTTCTTCCTGCTCGGCCTGCTGCTGCTCACGCCCTGGGTCGCGCGTGCGCTCGCGCGGCGCGACGGTGCCGGCATCGTGGCCTCGCGCCGGGCGCTGAGCCTGGTGCTCGCGGCCTTCGCGGTGGCGGCCGTGCTGTCGTGGGTGCGCGGCGACGAGCGTCTCGATGGCATCGCGCCGCAGGCCGATCCGCCCTTCACCAGCGAGGCGCTGCCCCCCGCGGGCGCCGACTGGACCGCCTACGGCGGCACCGCCATGGGCCAGCGCTATTCGACGCTGGGCCAGATCACGCCAGTGAACGTGTCGCAGCTCGAGGAGGCCTGGCACTACCGCACCGGCGACGTGCGCGGCCAGCCCGGCGATCCCGAGGAGACCACCTTCGAGGTCACGCCGCTGAAGGTCGGCGAGCGGCTGTTCCTCTGCACGCCGCACCAGTCGGTGGTGGCGCTGAATGCCACCACGGGACAGGAGCTGTGGCGCCACACGCCGAAGATCGCGCCCTCGCTCGCGCTGCAGCATCTGACCTGCCGCGGCCTCTCGTACCAGCCGCCGCCGGCCGCGGCCCCGTCGCCCAACCTCTTGGCCGATGGCGCCTGCGCTGCCAAGCTGTTCATGCCCACGGCCGACGGCCGCGTGCTCGCGCTCGATCCCGAGAGCGGCAAGCCCTGCCTGCGCTTCGGCGGCGGCAGCGGCCAGATCGACCTGTGGAAGAACATGCCCAACGTGAAGCCGGGCTCGTACTACGCGACCTCGCCAGTGGTGGTCACGCGCTCGCTGATCGTGGTGGGCGGCACCGTGCTCGACAACGTCTCGACGCAGGAGACCTCGGGCGTGATCCGCGCCTTCGACATCGAGACCGGCGCGCTGGTGTGGAACTGGGATTCGGGCCGGCCCGAGGACACCGCGCCGATCGGCCCGGGCCGGACCTACTCCGTCAACTCGCCCAACAGCTGGTCGATCTCGAGCGTGGACGAGAAGCTCGGCATGGTCTACGTGCCCATGGGCAACCAGCCGCCCGACCAGTGGGGCGGCAAGCGCACCGAGGGTGCCGAGCGCTACGCCTCCTCGGTGGTCGCGCTCGACCTCGCGACCGGCCGCGTGCGCTGGCATTTCCAGACCGTGCACCACGACCTCTGGGACTACGACGTGCCCGCGCAGCCCAGCCTGGTCGATCTGCGCGTGGGCAGCGTGCGCGTGCCGGCGCTGGTGCAGCCGACCAAGCAGGGCGAGCTGTTCGTGCTCGACCGCCGCACCGGCCAGCCCGTGGTGCCGGTGCGCGAGCAGGCCGCGCCGCAGGGCGCCGCGCAGGGCGACCGCACCGCGCCGACGCAGCCGGTATCGGGCCTGTCCTTCGACCCGCCCGCGCTGCGGCCGGCCGACATGTGGGGCGCCACCGTGTTCGACCAGCTGGCCTGCCGCATCGCCTTCCACCGGCTGCGCTACGAGGGCCGCTTCACGCCGCCGTCGACGCAGGGCTCGCTGATCTACCCGGGCAACTTCGGTGTCTTCAACTGGGGCGGCGTGGCGGTCGATCCGCAGCGCCAGATCGCGTTCGCCACGCCGGCCTCGCTGGCCTTCGTCTCCACCTTGATCCCGCGCGCCGACGACAGCACGCTCTACGTGCAGGGCGGCAAGCCGCCCGAGGGCAGCCTGCCCGCGCTCAACGAGAACTTCGGCGCGCCCTTCGCGGTGAAGCTCCATCCCTTCACCTCGGCGCTCGGCCTGCCGTGCCAGGCGCCGCCCTGGGGCCACGTGGCCGCCGCCGACCTGCGCAGCGGCCAGATCCTCTGGAAGCACAAGAACGGCACCGTGCGCGACAGCTCGCCGCTGCCGCTGCCCTTCGCGATGGGCGTGCCCAGCCTCGGCGGCCCGATCCTCACGGGCGGCGGCGTGGCCTTCCTCTCGGGCACGCTCGACTACTACCTGCGCGCCTACGACGTGAACAGCGGCAAGGAGCTCTGGCGCAGCCGCCTGCCCGCGGGCGGGCAGGCCACGCCGATGACCTACGAGGGCGGCGACGGCCGCCAGTACGTGGTGGTGGCCGCGGGCGGCCATGGCTCGCTGGGCACGCGCACCGGCGACCACGTGATCGCGTACGCGCTGCCCAAGCGTTAGTCCAGCTGCAGCCCCGCGTCCTGCGCCGCCTTCGGCAGGATCGCGAGTTCGCGCTTGAGCACCTCGGCGAAGGCCTCGGGCGTGTTGCCGGTCGCGGGCGCCACGCCGCCGAGGTCGTTGAGCCGCTTGCGGAAGGCCGGCTCGGCCGTGATCTTGGCGATCTTCTCGCCGAGCAGCTTGACCACCGCGGGCGGCGTCTTCGCGGGCGCGACCACGCCGAACCAGACGTCGAAGTCCACGCCGCCGGGCACGCCCTGCTCGGTCAGGGTCGGCACCTCGGGCCACAGCTCGGAGCGGCCGTTGCGCAGCTGGCCGATGGCCTTGAGCCTGCCCGACTGGATGAAGCTGCGCACGTCGCCCGTGCCCAGCAGGCCCCAGCTCACTTCGTTGGCCATCAGCGCCTGCACCAGCGGCGCGCCGCCCTTGTAGGGCACGTGCGTGAAGTTGCCGTCGGCGTTGGCGTTGAAGGCTTCCGAGGCCAGGTGCGAGAGCCCGCCCGCGCCGGCCGAGCCGTAGGGCATGCCGCCCTTGCCGGCCTTTTTGCCCGCGGCCAGCAGCTCCTGCACGTTCTTGTACGGCGACTTCTCGGGCACCACCAGCAAGAGCGGCGCCAGCGACACGCGCGCGACCGGCACGAAGTCCGAGGCCTGGAAGCCCGCCTTCTTGTAGATGACCGGGTTGATCGACAGCATGCCCGTGAGCGTCACCGCCAGCGTGTGGCCGTCGGCGGGGCTCTGCATCACGTTGACCATGGCGATGTTGCCGCCCGCGCCGGGCCGGTTGTCGACCAGCACGGTCTGGCCCAGCTCCTCCTGCAGGCGCGGGCCCAGCATGCGCGCGGCCACGTCGGTGGCGCCGCCCGGCGGGTAGGGAACGACCAGGCGGATCGGCTTGGTCGGATAGGCCGCGTCCTGCGCCAGGGCGGCGCCGCCGAAGGCCAGCGCCAGGGATCCCGCCGTGAGGACACGGCCGATGAGGGTGAGGGTACGCACGTGTGCTCCTGATTCTTCTGATGGGAAAACGGACGGGGCCGGCTCAGCGGACCTCGTAGTGCGCCTGCCGTTCCTCGAGCGCATGCCAGCCGATGATGTGCTTGAAGTCGGCCATCGAGGTCTGGGCGAAGGGCAGGTCGGCGAAATCGCCCGAGCGGCGGCGCGCCAGTTCGCGCAGGTTGGCCTGCACCGTGTGCACGGTGGTCAAGAGGCCCGCGATCGGATAGCTCGCGAAGGCCGCCACGCTCTCGATCTGTTCGCGCGTCAGCGCCGTCATCCAGGTGCCGGCCATCAGCATCAGCGACAGCCGGCGGCCGCAGGCCTCGCGCAGCTGCACCAGCTGCTCGTAGCGCTCGAAGGTGCGCGAGATCGGCTGGATCAGGTCGGCGCCGGCCTCGGCATAGCGCGCGGCGCGCTCGAGCGCCTCGCCGGGGTCCTGGGCATCGGTGCGCGCGACGATCAGCAGGTCGGGGTCCTGGCGCGCATCGAGCGCGGCCTTGATGCGCGCCACCGCGTCGTCGATGGACACCAGCGTGGAGGGCGCCGCCGCGGCCGGGCAGCGCTTGGGGCTCAACTGGTCCTCGAGCTGCAGCGCCGCGGCGCCGGCCTTCTCGAACTCGCGCACCGCCCGGCCCACGTTGAGCACGCTGCCGTAGCCCGTGTCGGCGTCGACGAAGATCGGCTTGCGCACCACGTTCGCCATGCGGTTCACGGTGGCGACGTTCTCGCTCAGCGTGTAGAGCTCCATGTCGGGCTGGCCCAGCAGCGCGGCGGAAACGCCGAAGCCGGTGCTGAAGATGCCGTCGAACTCGGACTGGTCGACCAGCAGGGCCGACAGCGCGTCCTGCGCGCCGCCGAACCAGAGCGTCGGGCCGTGGGTGATGCGCTGGCGCAGCGCCTGGCGGGATGAGGTCATCGTGTGTCTCCAGAAAAAGGGCGTGGCGACCCGACATGGGCGCTGCGCCATGAACTCACTGCAAAGGAAGAGAAAAGGAGGCTCAGCTCGCGGGGGCCACGCGTCGCTTCAGATAAGGGATGAGTCCGCCCGCGTCGAGCATGCCGCGCTCGGAGGCCGAGAAGGGCTGCAGCATCAGCGTCTGGCCCGAGCGCAGGTTTCTCACTTCGTTCGTGTCCCAGTCGACCGTGAGCTCGTCGCCGCGCGCCGTGGCCGCGCGGATGCCCGGGCAGCTCACGAGCGGAAAGCCCATGCTGGTCTCGCCGCGGAAGAAGCCCGGCGAGAAGGATTCGGCGATCACAGCGACGATGCCCAGGTGCCGCATGGCGCGCATGGCCGGGTAGTGCGGATGGCCGTAGCCGAAGTTGTGGCCGCCGACCAGCAGGTCGCCCTTGTGCACGCCGGCCGCGAAGCCGGGCATGTAGTCGGCCATGGCCAGCGCGGCCAGTTCCTTCACGTCGGTGATCTTGATGTTGCGCACGCCGACGATCAGGTCGATGTCGTAGTCGTCTTCCTCGAAGACCCAGGCCGCGCGGCCGCGCAGGTTCTCGAGGCTCATGCGGAAACTCCCTCGCGCGCCGCCGCCAGGTAGGGCCGCGGATCGGCGATGCGGCCCTCGAGCGCCGAGGCCGCGACCACGGCCGCGTTGCAGATGTAGATCTCCGAATCCACGCTGCCCATGCGTCCGGGCGTGTTGAGCGTGCCGGTGGAAACGGCGCGCTGGCCGTCGCTCATGGTGGCGATGCGGCCGAAGCAGTAGTCGCAGCTCGGCGAGCTGATGAAGGCGCCGGCTTCGACCAGCACCTCGATCAGCCCCTCGCGCGCGGCCGCCGCCATGATGGCCTTGGAGGTCGGCACCACGTGCAGCTGGAAGCCCGGCTGGATGCGGCGCCCGCGCAGCACCTCGGCCGCGATGCGCAGGTCCTCGAGCCGGCCGCTCGCGCACGAGCCCAGGTAGCCGGTGTGCACCTCGATGCCGGTGTAGTCCTGGAGGTCGCGCGTGTTGGCGGGGCTCGGCGGGATCACCACGATGGGCTCGAGCGCCGAGACGTCGATCGTCACCACGCTTTCGTACGTCGCATCGGCATCGGGGTAGACCGGATCGAGCGCGATCTTCGAGCGGCCCTGCACGTAGGCCAGCGTCTTCGCATCGGGCGCGATCAGCATCGTGGTCGCGCCCAGGAACATGGCCTGGCCGCAGAGGGTCTGGCGGCCCTCGATGCTCATGGCGTCGATGACGGGGCCGCAGAGCTCCACCACCTTGAAGCGGCAGGAGGCCGGGCCCATCACGCGCACCATGTGATGGAACACGTCGCGCGCCATCACGCCGGGCTGCAGCGTGCCCGTGAGTTCGACCTTCACCGTCGCGGGCACGGTCAGGGTCAGCGTCTCGGTCACGAAGGACTCGAGCACGCCCTTGCGCGCGCCGAAGGCGAAGGTGCCGAAGGCGCCGAGCTGGCTCACGTGGCCGTCGAAGTGCACGGCGAAGGCGCCCGGCGTGGCATAGCCGAGCTCGGCCGCGACCTGGTGGCCGATGCCCTCGCGCTCGTGCACCGGCACGCCCTGTTCCTTGCCCCAGGCGCGGGTGATCTTGTGCAGCTCCTCTTCCTTCGGCGCGGTGGCCGGCACCATGTGGTCGATGAACAGCACGAAGCGCTCGGGGCTCGCGACCTTCTCGATGCCGAAGTCCTCGCGCGTCTCCTTGAAGAACACGTCGGTGTAGCCCGGGAAGTCGTAGGCGATCACGAAATCGGGCCGCGCCGTGATCTCCTCGCCCGGCGCCACGCGCGGCCGGCCGGCGGCGCGGGCCAGGATCTTCTCGGTCATCGTCTGGGGCATCTTGTTCGGCTTTCGACTTCCACGATGTGGCAGTCCTTGGGTTTCGATCCACCGATTACAGTCGAGGGAAATTCTTCCCCATTGGGGAGCAACCCGAATTACTGCCGCATCGTGGAAACTAAACGCCGCACCACCGCCAAGACCGCCCCGCCGCCGGCCGCCGCCGCGCGCTCGGGCACGCAGAGCATCGAGCGCGTGGTGGGCATGCTGCGCGTGGTGGCCTCGCGCGGGCGGCGCGGCATGCGCATCGCCGATGTCGTGAGTCTCAGCGGCCTGCCGATGTCGACCTGCTTTCGCATGCTGCAGCGGCTCGAGGTCGAGGGCCTGCTGGTGCGCGACCTGCTCACGCGCAAGTACCACCTGGGCCCGCTGCTGCACGAGCTCGGCATGCTGGCCCAGCCGCGCTACCACCTGAGCGAGTTGTGCGAGCCGGCGCTGCGCACCGTCGCCGAACTCACGCAGGACACGGTCTACCTCAGCGAGCGGCGCGGCCCCGAATCGATCTGCACCAGTCGCGCGCTCGGTGCCTATCCGATCAAGGCGCTGACGCTCGACGTCGGCATCCGCCGGCCCATGGGCGTGGGCGCGGGCGGCCTTGCGATCCTCAGCGCGCTGCCGGAGGCCGAAGCCGAACTGATCGTGGCCTCCAACGAGGCGCGCTATGCGAAGTTCGGCGCCGCCTTCGCACCGGGCTTCCTGCGCGAAGCCATCGCGCAAACGCGCGCGCAGGGCCACTCCTTCCTCGACAGCGCGGCCACGCCGGGCGCGGCCGCCATCGGCGTCGCCTTTCCGCCCGACAACCCGATCGCGGCCGTGAGCGTGGCCGCGATCTCCAGCCGCATGGGGCCGGCGCGCCGCGCCGAGGTGGCGAAGATCATCGAGCAGCAGGTGCGCGCGATCTGCGTGCTGCTCGAATCGCAGCCGGTGGAGGCGGGCTCGGGCCGCGAGGGCGAGTGAGCTAGGCGTCGCCGGGCTCGTCGCTCCCCTGTTCCCAGCCGCGCAGCCGCCGGTACAGCGTGCCGCGCGACACGCGCAATTGCCGCGCCGCCTGCGACACGTTGCCGCCGTGCGCGGCCAGCGTCTCCTCGATCAGCTTGCGGCTGTGCTCGCGCAGCGTGCCGGCCTGCGGCGCGGCCGGCGCATCGGCGGACTGCTGCTCCGGCGTGTCCTCCTGCTGCATCTGCTGCGGCGGCTCCTGTGCCGGCGCCGGTGCCTCGACGCGCTGCGCCAGCGCCACCGCGTGTCCGAAGTCGACGCCGTCGGCCCCCTGCAGCCGCGCCTGCACCCACACGCCGAGCCCGCTGGCCAGCCGCAGCGGCTGCGCCGACTCGCGCCGGCCCAGCCGCAGCAGGCTCGCGAGGTCGTGGCCCAGCAGGCATTCGACGCCGCGCGCATCGGGCTGCTCGGGCAGGTGGCCGATGAGCCGCGCCCCCGCGCCGTTGAGCCAGGCGATGGTGCCGTCCGACGCGATGCCCGCGAGGCCCTCGAGCGGCGTGCCCAGCAGCGTGGGGCTGGCCTGGAAGCGCAGGATCAGCTGCTCGCGCGACTGCGCCTGCAAGAGGCGGTTCTCGATCGTGGTCGCATAGAGCGCCACCATCGAGGCGGCGTCGAAGCCGAAGCGCTGCGCCTCCACCGTGAGGTCGAGCACGCCCGCGAGCCGGCCGTCGATGCCGCGGATCGGTGCCGCGGCGCACTGCATCTCGCGCAGCACGTCGAAATAGTGCTCGGCGCCGTCGACCGTGCAGGCCAGGCCGGTGCTCGCGACGATGCCCGGCGCGGTGGTGCCCACCACGCGCTCGGAGATGTTCACGCCCACGCGCGCGGTCTTGCGCAGCACCGGCTGGTGCGCGGGCGCGGACTCGTGCGTGACGTGCACCACCACGCCGTCGCGGTCGGTGAGGATCACGCGGCAGTCGGTGCCCGCGAGCGAATGCTCCATGGTCGCGAGCTCCTGGCGCGCCACCTCGAGCAGCTCGCGGTTGCGCGCCAGCGTGGCATGCAGCCGGCTCGGCGTGACGGGATCGAAGGGCACGATGCGCTGGCGGTCGCTGTGGGTGCGGCAGCAGCGCATCCACGACTGCAGCACCGCTTCGCCGACGAGGCCCGAGGGCCGCACGCCTTCCTCGAAGAACTGCTGCCGCGCGAGTGCCACGCGCTGTGCCGGCGTGGTGGCGAAGAGTTGGCGCGGCGCGTTCGCCGTGCCCAGCCTGTCGAGGGTCATGTGCCATCGCCTCCGTGGGGTACCGGGACCAGCATCGAATGTGTTCCGCAATGGAACAGCACCGGATCGGGGAAATCCCGAAGGTGAACGCGCGCGCCGCCCGGACGATTCTCTGGGCACAAGGAGACCCACGATGACCCGAAGAAGGAATTCCTCCGCGCTGGCGGCGCTGGCCGCCGCATGGCTGTTCGCGCTCGCATCGATCGCCTCGGCGCAGGGCAGCGGGCCCTCCGCCCAAGACCGTGCCGCGGCGGCCGCCCGGCGCGTCGACGGCGGCTTCATCCGCGCCAACGCGGCGCAGAAGCAGACGCCCGACTGGCCCAGCATCGGGCTGGACTACGCCGAGACCCGCTTCAGCAAGCTCGACCAGGTGAACGCCGGCAACGTGAAGCAGCTCGGCCTGGTCTGGTCGTACAACCTCGAGTCCACGCGCGGCGTCGAGGCCACGCCGCTGGTGGTCGACGGCATCATGTACGTCACGGCCTCGTGGAGCGTGGTGCATGCGATCGACACGCGCACCGGCCAGAAGCTGTGGACCTTCGATCCCGAGGTCGATAGGTCCAAAGGCTTCAAGGGCTGCTGCGACGTGGTGAACCGAGGCGTTGCGTTGTACCAGGGCAAGGTCTACGTGGGCGCGTTCGACGGGCGCCTGATCGCGCTCGATGCCGCCACCGGCCGCAAGCTCTGGGAGAAGAACACCATCGAGGGCCAGAAGGGCAGCTACACCATCACCGGCGCGCCGCGCGTCTTCAAGGGCAAGGTGATCATCGGCAACGGCGGCGCCGAGTACGGCGTGCGCGGCTACATCACGGCCTACGACGCGGCCACGGGCGAACAGAAGTGGCGCTGGTTCACCGTGCCCGGCGACCCGGCCAAGCCCTTCGAGGACGAGGCCATGGCGCGCGCCGCCAAGACCTGGGACCCCGACGGCAAGTACTGGGAGGCCGGCGGCGGCGGCACCGTGTGGGACTCGATGGCCTTCGATCCCGAGCTCAACCTGATGTACATCGGCACCGGCAACGGCTCGCCCTGGGCCCACAAGGCACGCAGCCCCAAGGGCGGCGACAACCTCTACCTGGGCTCGGTGGTCGCGCTCAACCCCGACACCGGCAAGTACGTCTGGCACTACCAGGAGACGCCCGGCGACAACTGGGACTACACCTCCACGCAGCCGATGATCCTGGCCAACATCAAGGTCGACGGCAAGCAGCGCAAGGTGGTGCTGCATGCGCCGAAGAACGGCTTCTTCTTCGTCATCGACCGCACCAACGGCAAGTTCATCTCGGCGAAGAACTTCGTCGAAGTGAACTGGGCCACGGGCTACGACAAGAACGGCCGGCCGATCGAGATCGCCGCCGCGCGCCAGAACGAGAAGCCCGGCGACAGCATCCCCGGCCCCTTCGGCGCGCACAACTGGCACCCGATGTCCTTCAATCCGCAGACCGGCCTGGCCTACCTGCCCGCGCAGCACGTGCCGCTGAACCTGATGGACGACAAGGACTGGAAGTTCGACCAGAACGCACCGGGCCGCCCGCATGCCGCGCTGGGCTGGAATACCGGCAAGTTCGCCAACGTCGAGCCGCCCACGAGCAAGCCCTTCGGCCGCCTCGTGGCCTGGGATCCGGTGAAGCAGAAGGAGGCCTGGGGCGTGGACTATGTGTCGCCGTGGAACGGCGGCACGCTCACCACCGCGGGCAACCTGGTGTTCCAGGGCACGGCCGACGGCCGGCTCGTGGCCTACGACGCGCGCAACGGCGACAAGCTCTGGGAGACGCCCACCGGCACCGGCGTGGTCGCCGCGCCCGCCACCTACATGGTCGACGGCAAGCAGTACGTGTCGGTGGCCGTGGGCTGGGGCGGCGTCTACGGCCTCGCGCAGCGCGCCACCGAGCGCCAGGGCCCGGGCACCGTCTACACCTTCGCGGTCGGCGGCACGGCCAAGATGCCGGACTTCGTGCAGTACCGCATGAGCAAGCTGGTGCAGGGCGTGAAGTACGACCCGGCCAAGGTCCAGGCCGGCACCATGCTCTACGTCAGCAACTGCGTCTTCTGCCACGGCGTGCCCGGCGTGGACCGCGGCGGCAACATCCCGAACCTCGGCTACCTCGATTCCGCCTACATCGAGAACCTCGACAAGTTCGTGCTCAAGGGCCCGGCGATGGCGCGCGGCATGCCCGACTTCACGGGCAAGCTGTCGGCCGACGACATCGAGAGCATCAAGGCCTTCATCCAGGGCACGGCCGACGCGATCCGGCCCAAGTAGCGCGAGGCCGCGGAGGGGCGCGCCGCTCAGCCGGCGCGGGCCATTTCCTGGATCAGGCCGGCCACGTTGCCGACCTCGAGCTTCTCGTAGATCGACTGGATGTGGTTGCGCACCGTGGCCGGCGCGCGGTGCAGCATGGCCGCGATCTCCTTGTGCGTGTTGCCGCGCGCCACCAGTTGCGCGATGGTGTGCTCGCGCGGCGTCAGGTCGTCGGCGCGGCAGCGCGCGCGGCACTTGAGGAACAGCAGCCGCTGCTCGACGTGGTGGCTCGCGACGAGGGCGCGGCCCGCATAGCGCGGCTGCCCCTGCAGGAAGGCCTCGAGCATCGCGCCGGGCAGCGTGCGGCCGTGCCAGCCCGGCCATTCGCGGCGCAGCAGTTCCTCGAAGGCGCTGTCGGCGTGGTAGAGCACGCCGTGCAGGTCGCCGATGGCCGAGCCGCCGGGCGTGCCGCCCAGCGGGGCCTCGAGCCGGTCGAGGTGCACGATGCGGTTGAGCGACAGCGCCTGCATCGCATGCGGCGCCAGCGCCGACAGCAGCTGCGTCTCCTCGGGCGTGCCATGGGCCTCGGCGTCGGCGCGGAACAGCGTGATCCAGTGCACCAGCCCGCTCGCGGCATTCACGTCCGAGGTGATGAAGAAGTTGGCCTGCTCGTGGCGCCGGCCGTGCTCGCGCAGCGCGCCCTGGTGCCGGCCCGAGAACCAGGCGTCGGCGTTGAAGGCCAGCGTGGTGCGCGGGCGGCGCGCGACCTCGGCGGCCGCGGTGTCGAGGTGCTTCACGCGCTCGTAGCTCTCGATCATCTCCATCGACTGGTTGTGCAGGTGCAGCGTGTGGATGTCGATGCCGGCCGTGCCGCGCGAGGCCGTGCCCCACATGCAGGAGTCGAAGGGCAGCACCGGCTTGATCAGCTGCAGCGCCGCGTCCTGGAAGTCGTCGATCGGCAGTTCGTGCGCGTGTCGGTACAGCCGCAGCAGGAGCCCGCTGAAATCTTGTAGCCCGGGAGTACTCATCGGGTTCGATCTTCGGAAGCTGGCGCCGCTCACGCATCACCCGTTCAGGGGAGGGCGCGGGATGTGTGAATGGTGCATTTGCACCATTCGCCGAGCGAAAACGAAAGATATCGTTTCCGCAGTCTCCGGATTCACCGGAGCCGATCCATCCCAACCCCGACAACACCAAGAGAGAGAGGAGCTCGACCATGTCCCTGCCCGTGCGAAGAATCCCCCTGGCCCTGTCCGCGATGACCCTCGCGCTGCTCGCCGCCTGCGGCGGCGGTGGTGGGGGCGGCGGCGGCGGCTTCGGCTTCATCCCGCCCTCCTCTTCCGGCGGCGGCACCACGCCGCCGGCCGCATCCACCACCACGCTCAGCGGCACGGCCGCCACCGGCGCGCCCTTCGCGGGCGCCGCGCTCACCGTGTTCGACCAGACCGGCGCCAAGGTCTGCGAGGTCCGCACCGGAGACGACGGCCGCTACAGCTGCACGCTGCCCGCGGGCACCAAGGCGCCGCTGGTGATCCAGGCGGTGCGCGACGACCTCGTGCTCTACAGCACCACCGCGAGCAGCGCCACCGGCACCGCCAACGTCACGCCGCTGACCACCGTGGTGGTGTCGCGGCTCGCGCCCGGCGGCGATCCCGCGAAGCTGCTCGAGGCGGTGCAGGCCAACGCCGGCACGGTCACGGCCGGCACGATCGGCGCGCAGGTCAAGCAGCTGCTCGATGCGCTGCAGCCGCTGCTGAGCGCGCTGGGCACCACCATCGATCCGATCGGCGGCGCCTTCAGCGCCGACGGCACCGGCCAGGACCGCGTGCTCGACACCCTGAGCGTCTCGGTGCGCCCCGACGGCAGCGCCGCGAGCATCGAGATCACCGTCAAGTCGCTGCCGGCCGGCGAGGACAGCGCGCCGGTGTCGCTGGTGTTCCGCAGCGGCGATGCGCGGATCGAACCCTTGCCCGCGATCGCCGCCGAGGCCGTGCAGCAGCCGCCCACGCCGCAGATGGTGCAGGCGCTGCTCGAACGCCTCAACGCCTGCTATGCGCTGCCGCTCGCGCAGCGCGTGAACAGCACCGTCAACGGCGACGGCAATGCCTACGGCGACGCCTCGAACGTGGTCGCTCCGGCCTGCCGCACGCTGTTCGTGGGCGACGACCCGGCCAACTTCGTCTCGTTCGGCGCGCGCATCGGCCGCGTCGAGAGCGGCGCGCGCCGTTCCTTCGAGAGCCTGTTCCGCGCCGGCCCGACCAACCTCAAGCACGACCGCGGCAACTTCGAGTACTTCTACGCCAACGGCGATGTCGCGCTCACCTACCGCTGGACCGACGTGCTGGGCAACACCGACAACGACGTCTTCAACGCGCGCATCGTCGGCGGCGCGCTCAAGCTGGTCGGCAACGAGAACGCCTACCGCGCCAGCGTGCGGCCGCACCTGGACATGAAGGACTTCCTCAAGCACCAGAACCTGGTGTTCCATTCGGTCGGATACACCGTCAGCGTCGACAACCGGCGCGACGCGCAGGGCAACCCGCTGTTTTCGAAGGTGGTGGCGACCTCGACCGCGCTGCCGGGCCGCTCGCTGGTGCTGGTGCCCAACGGCAGCATCACCACGCTGGTGCTCACGGCCGACGGCTCGCAGGGCGGCACGCCGCTGGCTTCGCCCGTGTGGCGCATGGCGGCGCAGTACCGCGACGCCACGCAGGTCGGCAGTCCGTCCGACATCGACAGCGCCAACCTGTTCGCCGCACCGGCCTTCACCGACGCACAGCTCGCCGCGCTGCCCGACCAGGCCGTGTGGCGCCTCGAGTTCTTCCATGTCGACCCCGAGCGGCCCAACGTGGTCCAGTACGCGCGCACCTTCTCGCGCGTGCCGACGATCGCCGAGGCGCGCGCCGCCGCGCTGGTCGAGCTCACGCCGGCGCTGCGCGCCGAACTGCTCGAGGAGACCCGCAACACCGGCCGCGGCCTGGTGTTCCCGGCCATCGATCCCAACGACCCCTCGTCCAACAACGTGGACTTCAGCGCCGCCGGCAACACCGACGGCTGGAGCGTTCCCTCCGGTGCCTATGCGCCGATCTCGCTGGGCATCTTCGGCCGCGCGCCGGGCAACACCGTGCGCTACAGCGAGAGCGTGACGCTGCGCTCCAACCTGCGCAAGGTGATCGCCTACTGCCAGCCCTCGGGCGCCCAGGACACCCACTGCGCGCCGGGCACCGGCAGCAACCGCCAGTACGCGCAGGGCACCTCGATCAGCAACTTCGTGTTCAGCGCGCGCACGCCGCGCCTGGTCGACCAGCGCCGCAGCTTCGAGCTCTGGACCGTGACCCAGCCCTGACGGGCGCGCGAGCGGCCATGAAAAAGCCGCCTGGCCCCGCGAAGGGCCAGGCGGCTTTTCTTTCGATGCGAAGCGATCCGCGCTCAGTCGGCGTAGACGCCGGCGGCCTTGATGATCGGGCTCCACTTGGCGATCTCGGCCTGCACGAACTTCTTGTGGCCATCGGGCTCGATGCGGCCATCGACCGCGACCACGGCGCCCAGCGCTTCTTCCTTCTTCAGGAAGTCGGGGTCCTTGAGCGCGACCTTCAGCGCGTCGTTGATCTTCTTGAGCACCGGTGCCGGCGTGCCCTTGGGCGCGTAGAGGCCGTGCCAGATCGTGACCTGGAAGTCCTTCAGGCCCGACTCCTGCAGCGTGGGCAGGTCCTTGAGCAGCGGCACCGTCAGGCGCTTGGGCGTGGTCACGGCATAGGCCTTGACCTTCTTGCCCTCGATCTGCGGCGAGGTGTTCGTGGTCTGGTCGCACAGCAGGTCGATCTGGCCGCCGATCAGGTCGGTGATGGCGGGGGCCGTTCCCTTGTAGGGCACGGGCGTCATCTCGGTCTTCATCGCGCTCTGGTAGAGCAGGCCGCACAGGTGCGAGGCCGAGCCTACGCCGGCGTTGCCGAGGTTGATCTTGCCCTTGTTGGCGGCGATCCAGTCGGTCAGTTCCTTGTAGTTGTTGGCCGGCAGGCTGGGCTTGGCGATCAGCGTCATCGGCACGTCGTTGATGATGCCCAGGTACTCGAAGTCGCTCTCGACCTTGAACGGCACGTTGCGCACCAGCGTCGGGATGGTCGACATCGCGATGTGGTTGAGCAGCAGCGTGTAGCCGTCCGGTGCCGCGCGCGCCACCTTGGCCGCGCCGATCGAGCTGCCCGCGCCGGGCACGTTGTCGATCACCACGCTGGCGCCGCCCAGCGGCTTGCGCAGCGCCTCGGCCAGGTCGCGCGCGACGCGGTCGGTGGGGCCGCCGGCGGCGAAGGGCACCACGATGCTGATGGGCTTGCCGCTCGGGTAGTCCTGGGCGTGGGCGCCGATGGCAACAGCGGCGATCGCCGTCAGGGCTAGCAGTTTTTTCATGGAGAGGACCCCCGGAAGAGGAAAAAGGAATGAAGGGAAATTGAAAGCGGGCGCGATCTTAAAGGCTGACCATGCGCTGACGAATCCCCACAAGCCCTAGTCCACATGGCAAGGCGGGCGGCGGCTCCTGCGGAAGGAGGGGCGCCACCGTCGCGCCGCGTGGCTCGGGCATGATGTTTCCCTGGGAGACGCGCCATGGGGGGCGCGCATGCCGCAACGACGGTGCGGCCCGCCGGGCCGCGACAAAAGAAGGGAAAACACACATGGATCCTCTGGTCTATCCGCGCGAGCGCACGCTCGGCGCGATCACGCTCGTGCTCGGCCTGCTGGTCTGGCTGGCCCTCCTGGTGGGCACCTTCGGCATCCTGCTGCTCTACCTGCTGATGGGCTTCATCGGCTACTGCTTCGCGCACTCGGCGCTGATCGCCTGGATCAAGGGCACCGGCGTGAAGCTCTCGCCGACCCAGCTGCCCGAGCTCAACGCGCGCTTCGAGGCCTGCTGCGCGCGCCTGGGCATCGCCAAGCCGCCCGAGGCCTACCTGCTGCACGGCGACGGCATGTTCAATGCCTTCGCCACCCGCTTCCTCGGGCGCGACTTCGTGATCCTGCTGTCGGACGTGGTCGACGCCATGGAGCCGCAGCCCGACGGCATCAACTTCTACATCGGCCACGAGCTCGGCCACATCCGGCGCAAGCACCTCACGGGCCATTTCTGGCGCGCGCCGGTGCTGTGGCTGCCGCTGCTGGGCGCGGCCTATGCGCGCGCCAAGGAATACACCTGCGACCTGCACGGCGCCGCCTGCTGCGAGCAGCTCGATTCCGCGCCGCGCGCGCTGCTGGCGCTGGCCGCCGGCGCGCACCAGTGGCGCAACGTCGACATGAACGCCTATGCGGCGCAGTCGCGCGCCAATGCCGGCTTCTGGGGCTCGTTCCACGAGGTGGTCGGCGGCTACCCCTGGCTCACCAAGCGCGTGGCGCGCGCCATCGATCCGGCCGCGCGCCTGCCCGAGCGCAATCCCGCGGCCTACCTGCTGGGCCTGTTCGTGCCCTACGCGGGGCGCGCCGGCGGCGGCGCGCTCGGCATCCTGGTGACGGTGGCCGTGATCGGCATCCTGGCCGCGGTGGCACTCCCCGCCTACCAGGACTACCAGTCGCGCGCGGTGGTCGCGCAGGCCTGGGCCAACGGCGCGCCGGTGCGCCTCGCGCTCGCCGAGTACTACCGCGAGAAGGAGGAGATCCCCGAGAGCCTCGAGGCTGCGGGGCTGAGCGACACCCTGTCCGACGGCACCGCGCTGCGGCTCGACAGCGACACCATGGTGGTCGAGGTGCAGACCGCGCGCGGCACGCTGCTGATGGAGCCCGCGTCCGCCGGCGACGGCCTGCGCTGGACCTGCGGCGCCGGCGAGGGCCTGGCCGAGAAGGCCCTGCCCGCGAGCTGCAAGTAGGTCTTCAAACCCGAGCCGCACGCGCGGATTTGGCGCGCACGGCTTGCGGCCCGGGCCCGGGCGTGGTCCCCTCGTCGTTTCCCCTTTCAGCAACGACGACCCGGAGACCCTGCCCGATGCCCGCCCTTCGACTCAAAGACCCGACCCTGCTGCGCCAGCAGGCCTACGTTGCCGGCGCCTGGATCGATGCCGACGACGGCACCACCGTCGCGGTGACCAACCCCGCCAACGGCGAGACCATCGGCACCGTGCCGATGTGCGGCACGGCCGAAACCGAGCGCGCCATCGCGGCCGCCGAGAAGGCCCAGAAGGGCTGGGCCCGGCTGCCCGCCAAGGAGCGCTCGGCGATCCTGCGCAAGCTCAACGACCTGATGCTGGCCAACGTCGACGATCTCGCGCTGATCATGACCACCGAGCAGGGCAAGCCGCTGGCCGAGAGCCGCGGCGAGATCGCCTATGCCGCCTCGTTCATCGAGTGGTTCGCCGAGGAGGCGCGCCGCGTCTACGGCGACACCATTCCCGCGCCGCAGGCCGACCGCCGCATCCTCGCGCTCAAGCAGCCCGTGGGCGTGACGGCCGCCATCACGCCCTGGAACTTCCCGGCCGCCATGCTCACGCGCAAGGCCGGCCCCGCGCTGGCCGCGGGTTGCGCGATGGTGGTCAAGCCCGCCACGCAGACGCCGTACTCGGCGCTGGCCTTCGCCGAACTGGCCGAGCGCGCGGGCGTGCCCAAGGGCCTGCTGTCGGTGCTCACCGGCTCGGCCAGCAAGATCGGCGGCGAGATGACGCGCAGCCCGATCGTGCGCAAGCTCACCTTCACCGGCTCCACCGAGGTCGGCCGCACGCTGATGAAGCAGTCGGCCGACACCATCAAGAAGCTCTCGCTCGAGCTCGGCGGCAACGCGCCCTTCATCGTGTTCGACGATGCCGACATCGACGCGGCCGTCGAGGGTGCGATGGTCTCGAAGTACCGCAACACCGGCCAGACCTGCGTCTGCGCCAACCGCCTCTACGTGCAGCGCGGCGTGCTCGAGGCCTTCACGCAGAAGCTGGTGGCCAGGGTCCAGGCGCTCAAGGTCGGCGACGGCACCGAGGCCGGCGTCAACCAGGGCCCGCTGATCGATGCCAAGGCGGTCGAGAAGATCGAGGAGCACGTGGCCGACGCCGTGGCCAAGGGCGCGCAGGTGCTGGCCGGCGGCAAGCGCCATGCGCTCGGCGGCCTGTTCTACGAACCCACCGTGATCGGCGGCGCCACCGCCGACATGCTGTTCGCGCGCGAGGAGACCTTCGGCCCGCTGGCGCCGATCTTCGCCTTCGACACCGAGGAGGAGGCCGTCGCCGCGGCCAACGACACCGAGTTCGGCCTCGCCGCGTACTTCTACAGCCGCGACATCGGCCGCATCATGCGCGTGGCCGAGTCGCTGGAGTCGGGCATCGTGGGCGTCAACACCGGCCTGGTGTCGACCGCCGAGGCGCCGTTCGGCGGCGTCAAGCAGTCGGGGCTGGGGCGCGAGGGCTCGAAGTACGGGCTCGACGATTTCCTCGAGGTCAAGTACGTCTGTCTCGCGGGCCTCGACAAGTAAGCGAAGGTTGCCGGCCGTCGAACTGTCCGACAAAGGGGGCCGGCACCGGCCGATGCGGCGTGCATGGCTCGGGCCTAGGGTGAAGTTTCATTGCCTTCGAGAAACCTCACCCAAGGAGTGATTCACCATGCCCACCATCACCACCTCTTCACTGGACGGAATGACGGTCGCGATCCTCGTGTCGGACGGCTTCGAGCAGGTCGAGATGACCGAGCCGCGCAAGGCGCTGGAGGCCGCGGGCGCGAGGACGCAGGTCGTCTCGCCGCTCGACGGCAGCGTGCGCGGCTGGAAGCACCACGATCCGGCCGACACCTTCGAGGTCGACGTGCCGCTCAAGATGGCGAACCCCGACGACTTCGATGCGCTGCTGCTGCCCGGCGGCGTCGTCAATCCCGATGCCCTGCGCATCGACGAGAAGGCGGTCGCGTTCGTGCGCGCCTTCGTCGAGGCCGGCAAGCCGATCGCGGCGATCTGCCACGGGCCCTGGACCCTGATCGATGCCGGCGGCGTGAAGGACCGGCGCATGACTTCGTGGCCCTCGCTGCGCGCCGACCTGCGCAACGCGGGCGCGCGCTGGAGCGACCAGGAGGTCGTGGTCGACCATGAGCTCGTGACCAGCCGCAAGCCCGACGACCTGCCGGCCTTCAATCGCGAGATGGTGCGCTTGTTCGAGCTGGCGCACGAGGCGGCGCTGCAGCACCACTGAGTCCGCGCTTCAGTCCTGCGCGACGGCCGGCCCCGTGTAGCGCGCCCGCGGCCGTATCAGGTGGCCCGTGGCTGCCTGCTCGAGCACGTGCGCGGTCCAGCCCACGCTGCGCGCGAGCGCGAACAGCACCAGCGGCGCATCGGCCGGCAGCTTGTGCACGGCCGCGAGCGCGGCCAGCGCGAAGTCGATGTTGACGGGCTCGCCCACGAGGCGCTCGCCGGCCTCGCGCAGCGCTGCGAAGGCCGGCGGCAGTTCGAGCTCCTCGAGCAGCGCGGCGCAGCGCACATCGCCGGCCGGATAGAGCGGATGGCCGAAAGCCGCGAGCGGCCGGTCGTGCGCGAGCCACTCGCGCGCGGCCGCGTCGGCGCTCGACTGCTCGGTTTGCCGCACCAGCGCCTGCACGGCGCGCGCCGCGCCGCCATGCAGCGGGCCGGTCAGGGTCGCGAGGCCGGTCAGCAGGCAGGCCGCGAGCGAGGCGCCGGTGGAGGCCGTCACGCGCGCCGCGAAGGTCGAGGCATTGAGTTCGTGATCGGCCAGCAGCACCAGCGCACGGCGCAGTTGCGGTGCCGCGCGCGGCCGGCGCCACGCCGCGGCGAGGCGCGCATGCAGCGGCTGCGCGGCGGCGCTCGCCGGCACCTTGCCGATCAGCGCATCGGCCAGCGTGCCCACCACCTCGGCGGCCTCGGCGCGCAAGGCCTGCGGCGAGCGGCCGCGCGAGGGCGGGTCGATCGCCGCGCGCAGTGCGAGCGCGCGCAGGCCCGCCTGCAGCGCTGGCAAGCCGTCGCGCTCGGTGGCCTCACCGGAGGAAGACAGGCGCGGCGGCGCACATTCCCACAGCAGGCCCGCCACGTCCTCGAGCGTGGCCCCGATCGACAGCGCGCAGGCGTCCTGCCCGCGGTACCAGAGCCGCCCGCCGGCCACGGTCGACACGGCCGAGGGCAGCACCGGCTCGCCCCACTGGATCGCCTCGCTCGCCACCGCCTCGCTGCTGCGCCGCCCCTGCGCGCGCGCCGCGAGCCGCTGCACGTCGTCGCGGTGGTAGAGGCTGCGCCGCGGGTCGGCGGCATCGGGCTTGGCGCGGATGCGGCCGCGGCTCACGCCGGCATAGAGCGTCTGGGGCCGCACCTGCATCAGGGCGAGCGCTTCGGCGGCGGGAAGCCAGGGCGAGGAGCGGGTCATGTTGATGGAATGGATCAAGATTGACGTCAATGTTAGCGGCGCCAGAATCGTCCGCATCGTGAACACGAATGGAGCATGAAACGATGAACGACGATGGACTCGAAGGCGTGGTGGCGGCGCACACCGTGCTGTCGGAGGTGGATGGCGCGGCGGGCCGGCTGGTGATCCGCGGCCACACGCTCGACGAGATCGCGCGCAGCTGGCAGTTCGAGGACGTGGCGGCCGCGCTGTTCGAGGGCTTCTTCGAACGCGCGCCCGATGCCGCCAGCCTGCGCGTCGCGCTGGGGCGCGCGCGGCGCGAGGCCTTCGAACGGCTGCAGCCCGGCGACGAGGCGCAGCTGCGCCGCCTGCCGCCGATCGAGGCCGTGCGCGCGCTGCTCGCGCGGTTGCCCGACGGCGACGACCTCGCGACCGCGCTGCGCCTGCTGGCGGGCCCGGCGGTCTATACGGGCGCGGTGATGCGCTGGCGGCTCGGCGTGCCGGCGCTCGCGCCCGACGAAGGCCTGGGCCACGCGGCCGACATGCTGCGCATGCTGCATGGCCGCGCGCCCACGGCGGCGCAGGCGGCGGCGCTCGACACCTACCTCGTCACCGTCTGCGACCACGGCCTCAATGCCTCGACCTTCGCGGCGCGCGTGGTGGCCTCCACCGGCGCGGGCCTGGCCTCGGCGGTGCTCGCGGGCATCAGCGCGCTCAAGGGGCCGCTGCATGGCGGCGCGCCCGGGCCGGTGCTCGATGCACTCGACGCCATCGGCAGCGCGGCCCATGCGCGCGCCTGGCTCGAGGCGGCCGTGGCCGAGGGCCAGCGCCTGATGGGCTTCGGCCACCGCATCTACCGCGTGCGCGATCCGCGCGCCGATGCGCTCAAGGGTGCGCTGAAGCGGCTCAGCGCCGAGGGCGGGGTCGACGCCGCGCGCTTCGCGCTGGCCGAGGCCGCGGAGCAGGCCGCGCTCGCGATCCTGCGCGAGAAGAAACCCGACCGGCCGCTCGAGACCAATGTCGAGTTCTACACGGCGCTGCTGCTCGAGGCGCTGGGCTTCGGCCGCGAGAGCTTCACCTGCGTGTTCGCGGCCGGTCGCACAGCGGGCTGGCTCGCGCATGCGCGCGAGCAGGTGCAGAAGGGGCGGCTGATCCGGCCGCAGTCGGTCTACGTGGGGCCCGAACCCGCCGCGCGGGAGCCCGCACTCGCGCACTGAGCCTACACGGCGGGCCCGCCGTCCTCCGATACGCTCGTGGCGACTGTCTTCCATTTCCAGCGACACGACGTACCGACCGATGACGACCGCCGACCCCGCCCATGCCCGCGCGCTGCGCCTGCCGCGCGACTTCGCGCTGATCGCGGTCGGCCTCGATGCCGTGCTGCTCGCGGTCAACATGGCGATGCTGCTGCTGCCGGGCACCGACGATGCGGCGCAGATCCGCCGCGCCTACGCGCAGGCCGGCGTGTGGATCCTGCTGGTCGCGAGCACGGCGATGTCGTGGGCGCTGATCGGCGGCCTGGCCTGGAGCCATGGCCGCCAGGCGCTCGAGCGGCTGGGCGTGCCGCGGGTGGCGCTGTCGGGCGGCGCGCGGCTGCGTTTCGGCGGGGCCTGGCTGCTGGTGCTGGTGCTCAACCACCTCGCGCTCACGCCGCTGTTCTACGAGCTGCAGCTGATGTTCATGCCGGGCGGCCGCTATGCCGAGGCGCTGGGCGGAGCGATGCCGCGCCTGAGCCTGGGACTCGCGGCACTGCTGCAGTCGCTGGTGCAGCTCGCGGTGCTGGTGCTGGGCCTCTGGCTCGCGGCGCGCTTCGCGTTGCGCCGCAGCCGCTCGGCAGCGGCCGAGGCGCTCGATGCGCGCGCGCCCGATGAAGTCTCGACGGTGCCGGCCGGTGCCTCGCCGCGCGCGGCGGTGGCGCTGCTGGTGGGGGCGTTGTTCGCGTCGCTGCAGGTCTGGAGCGCGCTCGCGGCGGCGCGCTGGGCCGGCGCCTCGCAGGACGGCGGGCCCTGGGCGTTGCTGTTGACCTGGGCCCTGCCTCCGGTCGTGGCCTGCGCGCTCGCGGTCTGGGGCGGCTGGCTGGGCACGCGCCCGGGCCTGTGGCCGGTGCGGCCGTTCCGCGCGGTGTCGGCCGCGCTGCTGAGCTTCGTGCTGGTGCAACTGGGCTGCATCGCCTTCGCGTTCCTCTGGTTCGCGCTCGCGGTGGGCGCGGTCCAGGCGCTGCAGGGCATCGGCGCGATGGCCGGCTTCATGGTCGTGCTGATCGCGCTCTACGCGGCGCTCACGGTGCTGCTGGCGCGCGCGATGACGCGCCGGTTGTACCGGCGCTACTTGTAGCTGCGCGCGTCCTCGATCACCTTGCCGTCGTTCGGCAGGCTGCCGGGCGCCACCAGCTCGATGGTGCCGCGCAGCTTGGTCACCTCGCGCACGGCCTCCGCGATGCGCACCACCAGGCCTTCGGGCGCGCCCGCGCATTCGAGCCGGAAGTTCATCTGGTCGTCGCCCATCTCACCCGACACGACGAGCCGCGCGCGCTGGATCTCGGGAAAGCGCCGCGCGATGTCGGCCACCTGCGAGGGATGCACGAACATGCCGCGCACCTTGGTGGTCTGGTCGGCGCGGCCGAGCCAGCCCTTGATGCGCTTGTTCGTGCGGCCCGTGGGGCAGGTGCCCGCGAGCACGGCCGAGAGGTCGCCGGTGCCGAAGCGCACCAGCGGATAGTCGGGGTTGAAGGTGGTCACGACGATCTCGCCGACCTCGCCGTCGGGCACGGGGTCGCCGGTGCCGGGGCGCACGATCTCGACCAGCACGCCCTCGTCGAGCACCAGGCCTTCGCGCGCGCTGGTCTCGTAGGCGATGAGGCCGAGGTCGGCGGTGGCATAGCACTGGGTGCCCTTCACGCCGCGCGCGGCGATCCAGTCGTGCAGGCTCGGCGGGAAGGCCTCGCCCGAGACCAGGGCCTTGGTGAGCCAGGGCAGCTTCTGGCCCTTCTCCTCGGCCTTCTCGAGCAGGATCTTGAGGAAGCTCGGCGTGCCGGCATAGCCTTCGGGCTTGAGGTCGACCATGGCCTCGAGCTGCTGTTCGGTCTGGCCGGTGCCGCCCGCGAACACGGTACAGCCGACGGCGCGCGCGCCGCTCTCCATGATGGAGCCGGCCGGTGTCATGTGATAACTGAAGCTGTTGTGGATCAGCTCGCCGCTGCGAAAGCCCGCGGCATGCAGCGCGCGCGCGGTGCGCCAGTAGTCGCGCGCCTCGCCCTCGGGTTCGTAGATGGTGCCGGGGCTCGCGAACACGCGCGGCATGCGGGTGCCGCGCGCAATGGCCGAGAAGCCACCGAAGGGGTCGTTCTCGCGGCCTTGCTTCTGCAGTTCGAGCAGTTCCGACTTGCGCGTGACCGGTAGTTTCGCGAGGGCCTCGCGCGTGGTGACGTCGGCGGCCTTGATGCCGTCGAGGATCTTCGAGAGGGCGGGCGCGGCGGTCTGGGCCTGGGTGATCTGTCGGGGCAGCGCGGCCAGCAGGTCGCGTTCGCGTTCGGCAGGGTCGCGGATCTCTAGTGCGTCGTAGTGGTCGGTCATGTCCGTACCCTTCAATCTGTTCAATTCGGATTTCTGCTGTCTTGCTTCGAGAGGGGCGTCCGGGGCGCGTGCACAGGACAGCGGGTACTTCCCTCCGCGAATGTCCCTCGCCCTTCGGGCTCCTCCTTGATTTCGCTGCGGGAAGCACCCACTGCCCTGTGCACGAGAGGCGCTGCGGTGGTGCCGGCGGTTCAACAACCGCTGCGTCCAGGCGCGCGTCGATGGGGTACTCCCCGCAGCGAAATAAAGGAGGAGCCGAAGGCGGGGGACATTCGCGGAGGGGAGTACCCCATCGGCGCGAGCCCGTCCCCACACGCAAGCAGTAGGCAAACACATCAAGCCAGCCACCTCTTGCGCCGCTTGTAGCTCTTCACATCCCGGAAGCTCTTGCGATCCGCTCCACCCACGCCGAGGTAGAACTCCTTCACGTCTTCGTTCTCGCGCAGGCTCTGCGCCGCGCCGTCCATCACGATGCGGCCGTTCTCGAGGATGTAGCCGTAGTCGGCGTAGCGCAGCGCCATGTTGGTGTTCTGCTCGGCCAGCAGGAAGGTCACGCGTTCCTTGGCGTTGAGGTCCTTCACGATCTCGAACACCTCCTCCACGATCTGCGGCGCCAGGCCCATCGAGGGCTCGTCGAGCAGCACCATCGTCGGGTTGGCCATCAGCGCGCGGCCGATCGCGCACATCTGCTGCTCGCCGCCCGAGGTGTAGGCCGCCTGCGAGGTGCGCCGCGTCTTCAGGCGCGGGAAGTAGGCATAGACCTTCTCGAGCGTCTGCTGCACCGCGGCCTTGCCGTCGGTGCGCGTGTAGGCGCCCGTCATCAGGTTCTCCTCGATGGTCAGGTGCGCGAAGCAGTGGCGGCCTTCCATCACCTGGATCAGCCCGCGCTTGACCAGCTCGGCCGGCGACAGCGCCTCGATGCGCTCGCCGCGCAATTCGATCGTGCCCTTGGTGACCGCGCCGCGCTCGCCCGCGAGCAGGTTGCTCACCGCGCGCAGCGTCGTCGTCTTGCCCGCGCCGTTGCCGCCCAGCAGCGCCACGATCCCGCCCTCGGGCACGGTCAGCGACACGCCCTTGAGCACCAGGATCACGTGGTTGTAGATGACCTCGATGCCGTTGACGTCGAGAAGGATGTTGGGTTGGCTCATGGTGTTCTTTCGGACATCCGCAAAGACATGCATCTACGAAGCGATGCCTTTGCGGATATCGCCTCCCGTGCAGGGGAGGCAGGCCCCCTTCCGCCTGGCGGGAGGGGGTAGGGGGAGAGTGCCGTCGACCGGTGGCACCTGCCAGAGCGTCAGCTCTGGCAGTCGGCCGCGTCGCGACGCGTCAGCTTCTTCTCGGTGGCGTACTTGTCGGCCGCTGCCTTCGCCATCGGCTTGATGATCTGCTCGTCGGCCTGGTACCAGTCCGACATGCCGCCCCATTGCGCGCCGTCCCAGGTGTGGACGCGCGCCCAGGTCGAGCCGATGTGGTCCTGGCACGAGGTGCTCACCGGACGCATCACGCCCGAGAAGCCCAGTGCGTCGAGCTTCTTCTGGTCGAGCGCGAGGTTCTCGAAGCCCCAGCGCACCTGCTCGCCGGTCATGACCTTGCCCTTGCCGAAGCGCTCCTGCGCGCGGCGCACGGCCTCGACCGACAGCATCTGGATGATCACGCCGCGCGTGTAGAGGACCGAGCCCACCTCGTCCTTCGGACCCGTGCCCTGGCCCTTCTCGTGCACCTGCTTGAGGATGTCCTGGATCACCTTGGGCTGCGTGCCCGAGGTGTTGAGCGCCAGCGCGTTGTAGCCCTTGGCATTCGCGCCCACGTCCTTCACGTCGGGCTCGGCGCCGGCCCACCACACGCCGTACATCTTCTCGCGCGGGTAGCCCGTGGCCACGGCTTCCTTCAGCGCGGTGGAGTTCATCACGCCCCAGCCCCACAGCAGCACGTAGTCGGGACGCTGCTGGCGCACCTGCAGCCAGGCGGACTTCTGCTCGACGCCGGGCGCGGTCACGGGGATCAGCGAGAGCTCGAAGCCGTTCTGCTTCGCGCGCTCCTGCAGCAGCGGGATCGGTTCCTTGCCGAACGGCGAGTCGTGATAGACCAGCGCGATCTTCTTGCCCTTGAGCTTGTCGAGGCCGCCTTCCTTCTTGCCGATGTGCTGGATCAGGATGTCGGCCGCGGTCCAGTAGCTGCCCATCAGCGGGAAGTTCCACTTGAACACGCCGCCGTCCTGCGAGGCCGCGAGGCCGTAGCCCAGCGTGATCAGCGGGATCTTGTCGGTCAGCACCTTGTCGGTCAGCGCGAAGGTGATGCCGGTGGCCTGCGGGTCGAACAGCGCGACGCCCGGGCGGCCCTTGAGGCGCTCGTAGCATTCCACGCCCTTGTCGGTGGCGTAGCCGGTCTCGCACTCTTCGTAGGAGATCTTCACGCCGTTGATGCCGCCTTGCGCATTGACCAGCTTGATGTAGTCCTGCTTGCCGTTGGCCCAGGGCGTGCCGTTGGGCGCGTAGGGGCCGGTGCGATAGACCAGCAGCGGGAAGAACTGCTCCTTGGCCTGGGCCTGTGCGAGCGAGGGCGCCAGCGCGGTGCCGAGGGTGCCGGCCACCAGGGCGGCGGTCAGAGCGAGCGATTTCAGTTTCATGCCTGTCTCCTTCTTGGGGGCACCGCGGTGCCGGGTTGTCAACGCCGAAAAAACGCCTGGAAAGCTCAATGGGGGAAGGGCCACAGCCGCAGCTTCTCCTTGGCCGTGGACCACAGCCGCGCGAGGCCGTGCGGCTCCACGATCAGGAAGAACACGATGAGCGCGCCGAAGATCATGTATTCGAGGTGCGAGGCCAGCGCGGTCGAGATCGAGAAGCCCAGCCAGCCCGGCAGCTGGTTCAGCAGCAGCGGCAGCAGCACGATGAAGGCGGCGCCGAAGAAACAGCCCATGATCGAGCCGAGGCCGCCGATGATCACCATGAACAGCAGCTGGAACGAGCGGTCGATGCTGAAGGCGGCCGGCTCCCAGGCCCCCAGGTGCACGAAGCCCCACAGCGCGCCGGCCACGCCGACGATGAAGCTGCTGACCGCGAAGGCCGTGAGCTTGGCGTAGACCGGGCGGATGCCGATCACCGCGGCCGCCACGTCCATGTCGCGCATCGCCATCCACTCGCGGCCGATCGCGCTGCGCACCAGGTTCTTCGCGAGCAGCGCGAAGATCACCACCAGCGCCAGGCAGAACAGGTACTTCTGCACCGGCGACTCGATCGGGATGCCGAACACGTTGAGGCCCGCCACGCTGACCGAACCCGACGACGAGTTGTTGGTGAACCACTGGATGCGCAGGAAGGCCCAGTCGGTGAAGAACTGCGCCGCCAGCGTGGCCACCGCGAGGTACAGCCCCTTGATGCGCAGGCTCGGAATGCCGAACAGCACGCCGATCACCGTGGCGCACAGGCCGCCCAGCAGCAGCGAGGCGATCAGCGGCATGCCGTCGATGCGCACGTGGAAGTTGTAGGCCGCGTAGGCGCCCACTGCCATGAAGGCACCGGTGCCCAGCGAGATCTGGCCGCAGTAGCCCACTAGCACGTTGAGTCCGATGGCCGCGAGCGACAGGATCAGGAAGGGCGTGAGGATGGCGCGCATCCAGTAGTCCGACACGCCGAGCGGCACCGCGATGAAGGCCACCGCGAGCAGCGCGAGGATCGCCACGCGGTCCTGCAGGATCGGGAAGATCTGCTGGTCGGCGCGGTAGGTCGACTTGAACTGGCCGTTTTCTCTGTAGAACATGTCTCAGACCCGATCGATGATCTTCTCGCCGAACAACCCCTGCGGCCGTACCAGCAGGAACACGAGCGCCAGCACATAGGCGAACCAGATCTCGATGCCGCCGCCGAGCATCGGCCCGAGGTAGATCTCCGAGAGCTTCTCGCCCACGCCGATCAAAAGGCCGCCGATGATCGCGCCGGGGATCGAGGTCAGACCGCCGAGGATCACCACCGGCAGTGCCTTGAGCGCCACCAGCGAGAGCGAGAACTGCACGCCGAGCTTGGAGCCCCAGATGATCCCGGCCACCAGTGCCGAGAAGCCGGCCACCGACCACACGATCACCCAGATGCGGTTGAGCGGAATGCCGATCGACTGCGCCGCCTGGTGGTCGTCGGCCACGGCGCGCAGCGCGCGGCCGGTGGCGGTCTTCTGGAAGAAGATCGCGAGCACCACCACCAGCGCCGCCGCCACCAGCGCCGCGATCAGGTCCTCCTGGCTCAGCAGCAGGCCGCCCTGGAAGGTGCTCTCGAGCACCATCAGCGGTTCCTTCGGCATGCCGACGTCGATCTTGTAGATGTCGTTGCCGAACAGCGTCTGGCCCAGGCCGTCGAGGAAGTAGGCGATGCCCAGCGTGGCCATCAAGAGCGTGATGCCTTCCTGGTTCACCAGCTTGCTGAGCGCGAGCCGCTCGATCAGCCAGGCCACCACCACCATGATCGCCATCGCCGCGACGAAGGCCAGGATGTTCGCGAGGATCAGGCTCTGGAAGCCCAGCCACTGCGGGATCCATTCGGCGAAGCGCGCCATCGCGAGCGCCGCGAACAGCACCATCGCGCCCTGCGCGAAATTGAAGACGCCCGAGGCCTTGTAGATCAGCACGAAGCCGATCGCTATCAGCGAATAGAGCATGCCGACCATCAGGCCGCCGAAGAGGGTTTCTAGGAAAAAGCCCATATCAATGCTCCACGCCCAGGTACGCCCGGATCACGTCTTCGTTGTTGCGCACTTCGTCGGGCGTGCCGTCGCCGATCTTCTTGCCGTAGTCGAGCACCACCACGCGGTCGGAGATGTCCATCACCACGCCCATGTCGTGCTCGATCAGCACGATGGTGGTGCCGAACTCGTCGTTCACGTCGAGGATGAAGCGGCTCATGTCCTGCTTCTCCTCCACGTTCATGCCGGCCATCGGCTCGTCGAGCAGCAGCACCTGCGGCTCCATCGCGAGCGCGCGGCCCAGGTCCACGCGCTTCTGCAGGCCGTAGGGCAGGCGGCCCACCGGCGTCTTGCGGTGCGCCTGGATCTCGAGAAAGTCGATGATGTGCTCGACGAACTCGCGCTGCTTGAGCTCCTCGCGCTCGGCCGGGCCCCAGCGCAGCGCCTGCGCGAGCAGGCCGCTCTTCATCTTGAGGTTGCGCCCCGTCATGATGTTGTCGAGCACGCTCATGCCCTTGAACAGCGCGAGGTTCTGGAAGGTGCGCGCCACGCCCATCTCGGCCACCTGGCGCGAGTTCATGTGCTTGAAGGTCTGGCCGCGGAAGGTGATCGAGCCCTGCTGGGGCCAGTACACGCCGTTGATGCAGTTGAGCATCGAGCTCTTGCCCGCGCCGTTGGGGCCGATGATGGCCCGCACCTCGTGCTCGCGCACGTTGAAGCTGATGTCCGTCAGCGCCTTCACGCCGCCGAAGCTCAGGGAGATGTTCTGCACGTCCAGGATGACGTCGCCGGTTTTTCTTGCCATGTCAGGCCGCCTTTGCCATGCCGGGGAAGCGCTTCGCCTCGACGATCTTCAGGGTCGCGCTCACCGCGCCGGTGCGGCCGTCCTCGAACTTCACCTGGGTCTCGATGAACTGCTCGGTCTTGCCGCCGTACAGCGCCTCGACCAGCACCGCGTATTTCTCGGCAATGAAGCCGCGGCGCACCTTGCGCGTGCGGGTCAGCTCGTCGTCGTCGGGGTCGAGCTCCTTGTGCAGCACCAGGAAGCGCGCGATCTGCGTCTCGCCCATGCCGGCTTCCGCCGCCAGGTCGGCATTGACCTTGCCGAGGCACTCGGCGATCAGCGCCAGCACCTCGGGCTTGCCGGCCAGGTCGACGTAGCCGCCGTAGGCCAGGCCGCGGCGCTCGGCCCAGTTGCCCACGGCCTCGAAGTCGATGTTGACGAAGGCACTGACCTCGTCGCGCGCATGGCCGAAGCACACGGCTTCCTTGATCTGCGGGAAGAACTTGAGCTTGTTCTCGATGTAGTTGGGCGCGAACATCGCGCCGCCCGCGAGCCGCCCCACGTCCTTGGCGCGGTCGATGATCCGCAGATGCCCTTCGCTGTCGAGCACGCCGGCGTCGCCGGTGTGGAAGTAGCCGTTCGCATCGAGCACCTCGGCCGTGGCGTCGGGGCGCTTGTAGTACTCCTTGAGCACCGAGACGCCGCGCACCAGCACCTCGCCGTCGTCGGCGATCTTGAGTTCGATGCCCGGCGCGGCCGTGCCCACGGTCTGCAGCTTGACCTTGCCGTCCTGCTGCAGGCAGACATAGGCGCAGGTCTCGGTCTGGCCGTAGAACTGCTTGAGGTTGACGCCGATCGAGCGGTAGAAGCGGAACAGGTCGGGCCCGATCGCCGCGCCCGCGGTGTAGGCCACGCGGATGCGGCTCATGCCCAGCACGTTGCGCAGCGGGCCGTAGACCAGCAGGTTGCCCAGGCCGTACAGCAGCCGGTCGCCGGCGCCCACGGGCTGGCCGTTGAGGATGTCGGCGCCCACGCGCTGCGCGAGCGCCATGAACTTCGCATAGAGCCAGCGCTTCGGAGCGGCCGCGTCCTCCATGCGGATCGACACCGCGGTGAGCAGGCCCTCGAAGGTGCGCGGCGGGCCGAAGTAGTAGCTCGGGCCGATCTCGCGCATGTCGTTCATCACCGTGGCGGCCGACTCGGGGCAGTTGAGCGTGAAGCCGCCCACCAGCCACTGCGCCACCGAGAACAGGTGGTCGCCGACCCAGGCCATCGGCAGGTAGCTCATGATGTTGTCGCCGGGGCCGAGCCTGTCGGTCTCCACGCCGCCGCGGCCCGCCGCGATGAAGCTCGCATGCGTCTGGCACACGCCCTTGGGGCGGCCGGTGGTGCCCGAGGTGTAGAGGATCACGCCCACGTCGGTGGCCTCGCCGCTGGCCACCGCGGCGTCGAACACGCCGGGGTGCGCCTGGTCGTAGGCGCGGCCGAGTTCGCGCAGCCGGTCGTAGCTGATCAGGCCGGGCTGGTCGTAGTGGCGCAGGCCCTTCGGGTCGTCGTAGACGATGTGGCGGATGCCCTGGCGGCCCTCGCCGCGTGCCACGCGCTCGGCCTGCAGGTCGCGGCACTCGAGCAGCTTGTCGACCTGCTCCTGGTCCTCGACCACCACGAAGTCGATGGCCGCGTCGTCGAGCATGAAAACCATCTCGTTGGCCACCGCGTCCTGGTACAGCGGCACCGGCACGCCGCGCAGGCTCTGCGCCGCGACCACCGCCATGTAGAGGTGCGGACGGTTGGCGCCGACGATCGCGAGGTTGTCGAAGGATTGGAAGCCCAGGCTCGCGAGGCCGCACGCGATCTCGCGCACTTCCTGCGCCACGGCGCGCCAGGTCCAGGTCTGCCAGATGCCGAGGTCCTTCTCCCGCACCGCGGGCGACTCGGGCTGCGCTTGCGCATGCGCAAGCAGCAGGCGGGGAAAGGTGAGGGCGTTTGTTTGCACGGTGCGCGGATCGTAGGGCCGCACTTTGACGCCGAGTTGTCGTTCCAACGACAATCCTAGGGACACTACTCCCCGGAGTTTCCCGATGCCGAACGGCAGCCCCTCGCTCAACCTCCCCCTCGCCGCGGGCAGTTCGATCAAGGACCGCGTGCGTCCGCCCAATGCGGCCGAGCTCGAGGGCATCCCCTGGCTGCTCACGCTCACCGCGCCTGAGCGCCGCCGCGCCGAGGCCGCGCTGGTGGTCGGCGAGGCCGAGGTCGGCGATCTCGTGTGCCGCGTGGGGCGTTCGCCCACCTACTGGTTCGGCGTGGTCGAGGGCCTGCTCAAGATGAGCAACGACAACGCCGACGGCGGCTCGGTCACCTACACCGGCGTGCCGCCCGGCGGCTGGTTCGGCGAGGGCACGGTGATGAAGCGCGAACCCTACCGCTACAACATCCAGGCGCTGCGGCGCAGCCTCGTCGCGGGCCTGCCGATCGAGAGCTTCCACTGGCTGCTCGACCATTCGATCGGCTTCAACCGTTTCGTGATGAACCAGCTCAACGAGCGCCTGGGCCAGTTCATCGCCGCGCTCGAGATCGATCGCCTCAACAACCCCGACGCGCGCGTGGCGCGCAACCTGGTCTCGCTGTTCAACCCGGTGCTTTATCCGGGCGTGGGCGAGGTGCTGCGCATCACGCAGCAGGAACTGGCCTACCTCGTGGGCCTGTCGCGCCAGCGCGTGAACGAGGCGCTCAACGGGCTGTCGGCGCAGGGCCTGATCCGCGTCGAGTACGGCGGCCTGCGCGTGCTCGACCTGCCCGGGCTGCGCGCGACGGCGATGACGAGCCGCAAGGCTTCCTCCACAGACACCGGCCACGGAAAGAAATCATGAGCCTGCAAGACCAACTCCAGATCGTTCCCGCCGATGCCGACGTGGCCGGCTTCGTGCCACCGCCGCCGCCCGCGCCCAAGGCCGAGGAGCCGGGCCCCACGCCCGAGCAGCTGGCCGAGCGCAATGCCGCGCTGAGCGAGCGGCTCGAGGCGATGGACGAGCTGCTCGCCAAGCCGCTCAAGGACATCCTCGCCGAGCACGAGAAGGCCGGCGAGTCCGCGCTCGCGTGGGATCGCTTCGGCGCGATGTGGATGCTGTCGCAGCGCGCGATGCGGCGCGTGGCGCTGGACCTGGGCGCGCAGCTCGGCGTGAGCGAACAGGAGATCGTGGCGCGCGCGCTCGCCCATGCGAACGCGGTGCTCAACGGCGCGGACGAGAACGACCTGGGCGGCACGATCGCGCCCGCGCAGATGGGGCACATCGCGCGGCACCGCAACTTCCTGCGCGGCCAGTTCCGCGGCGGCTGAGCGTGCGCGGAACCGCTAGCGCTCGAGCGCCATCTGCTTGAGCTTGTTGTAGAGCGTCGAGCGGCTGATGCCGAGCAGGCGGGCCGCGAGCAGCTTGTTGCCCCTGGTCTCCTGCAGCGCATGGAGCAAGGCCTTCTGCTCGGTCTCGTTCACGGCGGCGTGCAGGTCGTGGCGCGCCGGGGCCACCGTCGCGGTCGACGCAGCAACCGCGGCCGGCCGCGCGCCGTCGTTGAGCAGCATGTGCTCGGCGCGCAGCTCCGAGGCATCGCCAGACACCACGCAGGCGCGCTCGAGCACGTTGCGCAGCTCGCGCACGTTGCCGGGCCAGCCGAAGCGTGCGAGCCGCGCCAGCGCGTCGGGCGCGACGTCCTTCTCGCGCATGCCCAGCGTGGCGCAGAGCTCGGCCAGCAGCAGGTCGACCAGCTCGGGCAGGTCCTCGAGCCGCTCGCGCAGCGGCGGGATCTGGATCGGCACCACGCTCAGGCGGTAGTAGAGGTCGGCGCGGAACTGGCCGGTCTCGACCAGCTGCCGGAGGTCGCGGCTGGTGGCCGCGATCACGCGCAGGTCGAGCGGGATCACGGTGTTGCCGCCGATCGGCTCGATCTCGCGCTCCTGCAGCGCGCGCAGCAGCTTGACCTGGATGCGCATCGGCATGTCGCCGATCTCGTCGAGGAACAAGGTGCCCTTGTCGGCCAGCATCATCTTGCCGGTGCGGCCCTTGGGATGGGCGCCGGTGTAGGCGCCCGGCGCGGAGCCGAAGAACTCGGCCTCCATCAGTTCCTCGGGAATGGCCGCCACGTTGACGCCGATGAAGTTCTGCCGCGCGCGCCGCGAGGCCGCATGGATGCCCTGCGCGACCATCTCCTTGCCCGTGCCGGTCTCGCCGAGCAGCAGCACCGTCGAGTCGGTGGCCGCCACCTGCCGCGCGCTGCGCCGCACCTGCGCGGCCTGCGGGCTCGAGCCGACGAAGTGGCTGAACTCGTACTTCGTGCGGCGCAGCTGGTTGAGCTTCGAGCGCGTGCGCTCGAGCTCGCTCTGCAGCTGCTGGATGCGCGCGAGCATCGGCCGCAGCGGATCGATCTCGTCGAACAGCACGAAGCAGAAGCCGCCGATGACTTCCTGTTCGTCGTTCTTGATCGGAAAGCGCGACACCACGGCCCAGCGGTTGTTGACCTCGATCACGTCGAACGGGATCGAGCGGCCGGTCTCGACCACCTCGGGCATGCGGGTGGTGGGCACCACCGTCGAGATGTGCTGGCCGACCACCGGCCGGTCGGGCTCCAGGCCGATGAAGGCCAGGTAGCGCGCGTTGGCCCAGATGACCTTGCTGTCGCGGTCGACCACGAAGGCGCCCTCGGCGAGCTGGCCGAAGAGCTCGAAGAAGGACTGCAGGGCCTGGCCCCGGATGCTCGCCAGGTCGAAGGCCTGGTCTCCCTTGATCTGCAGCATGGCTGACTCCCTTGGTTCGCGGTGCGAATGCCCACCGCGCGCGCAACGACTGTAGTGGCTCCGAATCGCTGTCCAGTTATTGGACGTTGTGTGCAGTGGCTTGAACACTATTGGACATTGCTCGCACGGTATTTCGCGGGCGTGCCGCATGCGGGTTTGTACGAAGCGCCCGAGTGAAAAGCGCGTCCCTCGGCGAGGGGCGCAGTGTCCGGGCACGCTTTCTGCAAAAACCAGCGCAAGGCACCGAACGATCTCGGTGCCAAACGATGCCGGGAGACAAGCTGCATGCATGGAAAGAATCGACGCGTGGCCGTGGTGGGCGCAGGGCTCATGGGCGTGGGCATCGCCACCTGCCTGGCGCTTGCCGGTGAAGACGTCGACGTGTTCGATCTCAGCGATGCGCGGCGCGGCGAACTGCCCGCGCTGGCCGAAAAGATCTTCGAGGAATTGATCGCCGCGGGCCGCATCGAGGAGGTCGGGCGCGACGCGGCGCTGGCGCGGATTCGCGTGGTCGCGACGCTCGCGGCGATCGCCGATGCCACGCTGGTCTTCGAGGCGGTCGTCGAGCGGCTCGAGGTCAAGCATGCGCTCTATGCGGAGCTCGAGGCGCTCCTGCCTTCGTATGCGCTGATCGCGAGCAACACCAGCGGCTTCATGCCCGACGTCCTGTGCGAGCGCATGCAGCATCCCGAGCGCTTCCTGGTCGCGCACTTCTGGAATCCCCCGCATGTCATCCCCTTCGTCGAGCTCGTGCCGGCGACCGCGACGGCCCCCGATGCCAGCGCGGCCGTGCGCGAGCGGCTCGAGCATGCCGGCTTCGAGGCGGTGCTGCTGAGCCGGGCCGCGCCCGGCTTCATCGGCAACCGCATCCAGTTCGCGGTGCTGCGCGAGGCGCTGCACCTGGTGCAAAGCGGTGTCGCCGATGCGGCCACCGTCGATACCGTCGTCCGCTCCTGCATCGGACGCCGCTACGCATCGTTCGGCCCCTTCGAGACGGCCGATCTCGGCGGCCTGTGCACCTTCCTCGACATCGCGGGCCACCTGATGCCCGAACTCGAGAGCGACGCCTCGGGGCTGCAGCTGTTGAAGGCCATGGTCGCGACCGGCCATTGGGGGGCGACGGTGGGCCAGGGCTTCTACGAGTGGACCGACGCGCACTGGCAGTCGGTGCGGGAGCGAAGGCTGCGCATGTTGGCGGACATGCGCCCGCCGCGCTGAACGCCGCCGGTCCGGCCCGCGCGGCCAGCGCGGCAACGGAGGTGTTTCCCGCCGCGCCCGCGTGGCGACTTTTCGAATTCATCACAACGAGAGACAAGCATGCACCGAAGCACATCGACCCCCTCGCGGCGCGCCGCTCCAGCCATGCCGTGGGTGCTGGCCCTCGCCGCCGCGGCCTTGCTGGGCGCCTGTGGCGGCGGAAGCAGCGGCGTGACCCTCGGCGCCATCGTTCCGGGCGCGCCCGGGCCGCAGACGCCGCCGGCACCGCCGCCGTCCGTTGAGGCGACACCGCTGGGTTGCGAGCAGATGGCCAGGCTGTCCGTGCCCGCATCGGCGATCGCGCTCGCCACCGGCGGCGCCAAGGTGACGGCGGCCACGCTGGTGCCCGCGGGCGGCAAGGCGCCGAAGAACTACGGCGAGCACTGCAAGCTCAGCGCCGAGATCGCGCCGGTCGATCCCGCCGCGCCGCCGATCAGGATGACGCTGCTGCTGCCCACCGAGTGGAACCGCAAGGCGATGATGTATGGCGGTGGCGGCTACGACGGCACCATTCCCGGCGTCGGTGGCAATTTTTCCGCCGGTCCGGTCGATGTTCCCGACCCGATCGGCCGCGGCTATGCGATCTTCGCGAGCGACTCGGGCCACGACGCGGCCACCGACCCGAAGAACCCGGGGGCCTTCGCGCTCAACGAAGAGGCCTTGCACAACTTCTCGTTCGAGGCCTTGAAGAAGACGCGTGATGCGGCCGTCTTCCTGATCCGCCAGCGCTATGCGCGAGAGCCGGAACGCAGCTACTTCTTGGGCGGTTCGTCGGGCGGTCGCGAGGCGCTGGCGGTGGTGCAGAAATGGCCGACCGATTTCGACGGTGCCATCGCCTTCTATCCGGCCTTCAACGCGGCCGGTCTCGATCTGCAGTTCGGCCGCATCACGCGTGCGCTGGCCAGGCCGGGCGCCTATCCGAGCCTCGCGAAGCGCGCGGCGCTGTTCGATGCGTCGATGCAGGCCTGCGACGCCCTCGACGGCGCGAAGGACGGGGTGATCGGCAACCAGAGCGCCTGCAACCGGCGCTTCGATCCCGCGACGGCCCTGCTCGATGGACGGGCGCTGCGCTGCCCCGGCGGCGCCGATACCGCGGACGACTGCCTGTCGGACGCGCAGATCGCCGCCTTCAAGGTGATCGACACGCCGGCGATCTTCAACTATCCGCTGGGCAGCGGCGAGAACCAGTATCCGGGCTTCAACGTCTGGGGCGCCGAGTTCGGCCGGCCCGGCACGGGCACCAAGGCCGACGAGACCCAGATGCTCCTCACGTACCTGGGCCTCGGCTGGAGCGCCCCTGCCTTCCCTATGCCCGAAAGGGCGCCATACCTCTCGGGATTCTGGGACCAGTGGGTGCGCTTCTTCGTCACGAAGGACCCGGGCTTCGATTCGCTGACGCTCGATCCCGAGAATCCCGGCCCGTGGCAGGCCCGGATCGCGGAGCTCACGCGGCTGCAGGACATCAACCAGGCCGACCTGTCCGCGTTCGCCGCGCATGGCGGCAAGCTGCTGATGGCGCACGGAACGGCCGATCAACTGGTCACCCCGCGCGCGACCGACCAGTACTTCAACCGGGTGCGCGCCACCATGGGCGCCGAGCGCGTGAAGAGCTTCATGCGCTACTACCAGATCCCGGGCTACGGGCATGGAAGAAGCCTGGTCTTCAACGCCAGCTGGGATTCGCTGGCCGCGCTCGAGAACTGGGTGGAGCAAGGCACGGCACCGAGCGCGCAGACCGTGGCCGATACCCAAGGCGTTCCGGGCCGTACCCGACCGCTTTGCGACTACCCCGCATGGCCCAGGTACAACGGCCGCGGCGACCTCGACCTGGCGGCGAGCTTCTCGTGCGTCGACGAATGAGGGCCTCGCGCATGAAAGAACCCATCGCATCGAAAGAGGCCCGTCGATGAGCGGCTGCATTCTCGAAACACGCCAGCTCACCAAGGAATTCAAGGGTTTCACCGCGGTCAGC